>CALFNG010000321.1 GCA_937902985.1 uncultured Myxococcales bacterium | reverse complement strand
CGCTCATCGACCGAGCCGTGGCACGCTTCGAGCTCCCGATCGACTGCGCCGAGGTCACCTACTGCGTGGGCCGCGAAACGTTCCTCGCGACCTCGGCCGGGAGCATGGGCGTTCTAAGCGAGAGCCTGTTCGCCTTCCTCGCGCGAAACGCGCGCTCGGCGGCCACCGTGTTCTGCTTGAACCCGGCGCAGGTGATCGAGATTGGCTCGCAGATCGATCTGTAGAGCGGGAGAAACCGCAAAGCGGTGATCCGCGTCCGGCCGGCCGGCGGTGCGTGCTGTCCGGCCTCCGGGCGCGACCGTGGGCGACGCTTTAGCTTGACCCCCAGTCGCCCGGCAGTTGACAGGCCACCCAACGCTTGGGGTTTCGCACTCCCTCGGCGGTCATTGCCTCGACCGCTTGGAGCATCAGCGCGCGACCCTCGTCGCCGGCCAGGAGCTCGCCCAATCGGTAACGCGCCGGCCGCGCATACACGATGGTGTCGGCGGCCTCCGCACGATCGATCCCCTCGCGCAGAGCCGCGATCGCGGCAACGCGATTGCCCGCGGCGTTTTCAGCCATCGCGCGCAGGAGCAGCGCCAGCGCGGCGGTCCACGCATCGTATTCGCGCGCGAGGCGCCGGGACAGGCGTCTCGCCTCGGCGATTCGTGCCCGCCGCTGCTCGGGACGCGACCCGATCGAAGCGATCGCAGCGCGGCCGCGCATGTAGAACGTCTCCGCTCGAATGAACTCGGCGTGGAGCAGGAAGCTCGCATTCAGCTTCGCCTGGCGCTGCCTGATGTGTTCATAGGCGCGGGCGCCGTCGCCGACGTAGAGCTCGATCTCGGCCCCCCAGACCATGGCTTGCCAGTGCTGGATAGAGAAGCCCTTGTGCGACCACTGCGACAACGCGTCGCGCATCTCGTCCCGCGCGCGGTCCGGCTCGTCGGCGACGAGCGACAACCAGATCCCGCCGCCCGTGCGGGCGTTGACCGACGTGAAGAGATCGCGGCGGTCTGCGGCGTCGATGAGAAGGCGCCTCATCTTCCGATTGCACTCTCGGAAGGCTCCCAGGAAGTAATGCACGTAGGTGTCGAAGAGGCGCACCATCGAAAAACCGACGAAGCCGGGCATGGTCAGCGACATGGTGCGCTCCAGCAACGTTTGCGCCTCTTTCCAGCGACCGCGGTTCCAGAGGCCAATGCCGCGCGAACCCACGAAGAACACGAGTCCCTCGGGCCGCGCGTCCTGGTCGACGAGGCTCTTTGCGATGTTCACCAGCGCGAGCTCGCTCCGGGTTTCGCGCTTGCCCGTCGCGGCGATGTGTGCCGCCTGCAGGCTGGTCGCGCGCAGTACCTGAAGGCGGTCGCCCTTCCGGATCGCCTCGATGAGGTGTCGCGTTTGCATGCACGCTCCGAGGATCACGTCCACGAGCGAGAATCCCATCGCCAGAGTGAGAAGCGCGTCGAGCCGCACGCGATCTTCGCGCCGGACGGCGTCCGGCTCGCGATCCTTGAACTGGAAGCCGATGGCGGCGAGCCACAGCTGGTACACGAGTAACCAGAACACGGCGGCGAGCGGGGAGCGCGGTGCGGGCATGCCGATCGCGCCGAGTACGGTGCGAAGCATCTCCGCCCCTTCGTCCATGCGACCGGCCAGCAGGAGTTGATCGGCCGCGGCCCGCTGAAACTCGATGCGCTGGTCGGTGGTGGCCCCCGCTGCCGCGGCGAGGTAAGCGCGCGCGGCTTCTTCGTAGCGACCCGCGAACTGGAGCACTTCGGCCAGCCGCGCCTGCTGGCGGCGCACGTCGAGCGAAGACGCCGGGGCCGGGGTCTGCTCGAGGCAGATGCGAAAGAGGCGCGCGGCCTGATCGAAGGCGAGCTTCGCGGCCGCCTGCTGACCGGCCGCGTCCGCGAAGCGCGCGGCGCGCTCGCCGTCTCCCGCGGCCAACCAGTGCATCGCCAGGGCCTCTGGATCCGCGTCGGGCATGGCCTCGAGCGCTTGCGCGAGGTCGGCGTGATGCTGGCGGATGACCGAAGAGCCGAGGTGGAAGACGATGGTCTCGCGGATCCGATCGTGAACGGGTTCGACGATCTCGTGGCCGTCGCGCATCCCGGAGCGGACGAAACGGCACCTGACGAGAAAAGCCACCGTGTCGTCAATCGAGTCGACGTTCGCAGCCGCGCCGAGCGTCGAGACGGGAAGGGGCCTGCCTCCCACGGCGACCATCTCGACGACCTTGCGTGCGGCCTCCGGAAGCTCGGCGAGGCGTCGGGCGACTACGTCTTCCAGCGTCACCCTGGCACCGGCGGTCAGGAGCTCACGGGTCGAGCTTCGCGCGAGCTCCTCGACGAGGAACGGGCTCCCCTCCGATTCGAGCGCCACCGCTTCGGCCATTTCCTGCGCAGACGCGTCGTTGGAGCCGAGGAGCGCGAGAGCGAGGCGCTTCGCTTGCGGGAGCTCAAGCGGCCCGACCTGGACGTCGAGCGATTCGGCCGCGCCCGGCCAGCGTCTCTCGAGCTCGCCCAGGAACGGTGCCGTCCGTGCGTCCTCTTCCCGGTGCGCCAGAAGGAGCAAGATCGCCGGAGCTTGCGGTGGACGCACGAGCTCCAGAAGCATGGCTACGCTGTCCTTGTCGCCCCACTGAGCGTCGTCGATGAAGAGAACCAGGGGCTGCCGCGCCACCAGGCCCGCCGTTAGCTCGCGCAGCGCTTCGAATCCCTGCTGCCGGGCGCGTTGTGGATCCTCCATGGGGTCGTGCGGTTGGGGGAGCTCGCCCACCGACGGAACGCGCCGCAAGACGGGGAACAAGCGGGCGAGGGCCGCCATGTGCATCGGGAGCTCCAGTCGGCTCGCGCCATCGGACAGAATCATCAGATGGCGACTCAGCGCGTCGATGACGGCATCGACGGCCTTGTACGGCACCGACTCGCGCTGGTAGGCGCGTCCACGGAGCACGAGCGCCTCACCGCGTTGCGCCAGCCCGTCGAGGAACGTTCGCACGAGGGCGGACTTGCCCATACCGGCGCGCCCGTTGACGTGGACCGTCATGGAGCGCCCGGCACGGGTGGCCTCGAAAGCATCGCGCAAGGCGAGCAGTTGAGCCTCACGACCGACGAGCAGCGCCTCGCCCCCCCCGATTCGCTCGTCACCGAGCGCCGGAGCGGCGAGGGAAACGCGCGGCGAGTCGCGAGGTGCGCTCAGCCGACGCAAGATCTCCGGCCCGTCCGGGCGCCGGGTCGGTTCTCTGTCGAGAAGCCCGAGGCAGAGCGCTTCGAGGTCGAGCGGGATGCCCGCCGCGAGGTCGGACGGGGGGACCGGGTCGGACGTCGCCTTCGATCGGAGCACCTCGCCCCGCGTGCCTTCGAAGGGCGCGTGTCCCACCAGCGCCTCGTAGAGCATGACGCCGACGCTGTACCAGTCGGACGCGGGCGTCGGCTCCTGAGCGGACGCCACCTCGGGCGCCATATAGCACGGTGTCCCCACGAGGTCTTCACGCTCGCGAAGGTTCGCGTCCAGCACGCGCGGAAGCTCGGTGGCGATTCCGAAGTCGAGGATCACGACGCGACCCTCGAGGGTCACGAGCACGTTGGACGGCTTGATGTCGCGGTGAAGTTTGCCTGCCGTGTGCAGCGCGTGCAGGCCCATCACGAGCTGGCGCAGACCCGAGCGCAGCCGGTGGAACGAGACCTGCGCGCGACCCTCGGACGCCTCGGTCGCATCGGGCGGACCCGGTAGTGGCGTCGAACGCCGCTGCCTGTCGGTCTCGACGGGCGACGAGCGGATCGTTTCGGACGGCCCATCTCGCGGGGTCAAGACTCGCTGTTCGTTCACGTAGCCAAGGAAGTCGGTGCCGCGCACCAGCTCCATCGTAAAGAAGATTCGCTCCCCTTCCGCGGCGAGCTCGTGGAGGCGAACAAGGTTTGGATGGCACATGTCGACGAGGGTCCGAAACTCCTGCTTGAACATGAACAGCGAGTTCGGGCTGAAATAGAGAAGCCTCTTGATGGCGACGTGCTGCCGCGTCTCTCGGTCGCACGCCTCGTACACGGAGCCCATGGCGCCGCGTCCGATGCAGCGAAGGACCTCGTAACGAGCCGTCCCGGTCCAGTCGAGGGGCCGCGATGCGGGCTCTCCGGGCGCGCCGAACTCAGATCCTCGCGACATTCCCCTCTCTTCACGACCGTCGCGGCGAGCAGCGCCGTGCAGGCGCCGGACCGGTCCCCTACAGGCTACGGCACCGCGGACCCGCCGCCCACGGCGGCTGCGAGGTCGATCGAACCGAACGCGTCGCGGCCGCGAACTCCTTCTGAGCTCGCTGCGGGGCGCAACCTCCGCAGAGCGTCACCCCACGACTCGGCGTCCCGCTTCGGCTTTCGAGCTAGCTCGGACCTCCTACATGGACAGCCCCCCGCGAGCGCTCGGCGCCCGCGCTCGAGTCTACAGGGTAAACCTCGCTCGGCCACGACGAGCCAGGAGACGCGACGCCTTGGCGTGCTCGTCAGCCAAGGTTCGCCCGGAGGGCCTCAGCCCTTCGCGAACACGTGCTGCGCGGCGGCGACGCCGACGCCGAGCTCGACGCGACGCCCCGATCGGGCGAGCGCGCGCTCGATGGCCGCGATCGTCGCGACGGTCTCGGTGCCGTCGGTCGAACCCATGTGACCCACGCGGAAGTACTTGGTCTTCGCGTCGGGGTGCAGGCCGCCGGCGAGGACGACGCCCTCTTCGCGCGCCCGCCCGACGAACGCGGGATCGACCCCGTCGGGGTACCAGATCGCGCTCATCGTGTGCGCGGCGATGGCGTCGCTCTTCGGGAGCATCGCGAGGCCGAGCGCCCTCCACGCCGCACGGAACGCGAGCGCGACGCGCTCATGGCGGGCGACCCGCGCGTCGATGCCTTCGGCGCAGATGCGCCCGAGGCTCACGTCGAGCGCGGCCACGAGGTTGACCGCGGGCGTCGCGAAGTAGAGCGGTGCGCCCTTCTCGTAGCCTTCCATGATGGGAAGCCACTCGCCGAAGTCGAGGTAGAGCGACGCGACCCTGGTCTTGCGGGTCTTCGCGACCTGCATCGCGGCCTTGCTGGCGACGACGAGCGCGAGCCCCGGAGGCACGCCGATGGCCTTCTGGCTCGCCGTGAGCGCGACGTCGACGCCCCAGGCGTCCTGCTTCAGCGCCTCGCCGCCGGTGGCGCATACGCCATCGACGATGACGAGCGCGCCGTGCTTCTTTCCGATCTTGGCGATGGCCTCGACGGGCGTGAGGATCGACGTCGACGTATCGACGTGCGTGACCGCGAGGGCCTTGCACGGGCCGCTCGACACCGCCTTCTCAATGGCCTCGAGGCTAGGGACTTCACCGAGCGCCGCGCGAACGTGCTCGGGCATCGCGCCGAGGCGCTCGAGGATCCGCCCCATGCGGTCGCCGAAGAACCCGGTGTTCACCACGACGACCCGATCACCCGCCTCGACGACGTTCGCCGCCGCGAGCTCCATCGCCAGCGTGCCCGTGCCCGCGATGACGAACGGCTGCCCGCCGGGGGCCTGGAACACCTCGCGCATCCGGACGAGCGCGCGCCCGAAGACCTTCGCGAAATCGATGTCCATGTGGCTCGGCGACGGAGTGGCCAGCGCCGCGAGGACCTCCGGCTCGAACTCGATGGGGCCGGGGATCATGAGAAGGGGGCGCTTCGGCATGCGCCCGAGGGTAGTCAAGGAGGGCCGGGCTTGCCCGCAATTTGCGTCACTTCGCCGGTGGACGGCCCGGCGCCTCCACGTCTAACTACTTCGGGATCGGCGCTCCGCACTGGCCCGCAACCCCGCCCCCGCCGCAGCTGGCCGGCGGAGCGCACGTTCCGCACGATGGGATGAGATTGCCGCAGCCGTCGCCCGCGGGACCGCACGTGATGTTCAGGCTCCGGCAGGTCTCCGGGACGCAGCCCTTCGTTCCGCCGCACTGACCCGACACGCCGCCGCCACCGCACGTGGCCGGTGGGGTGCAGACGCCGCAACCGCCTTGGACGAGATTGCCGCAGCCGTCGCCCGCGGGACCGCACGCGACGTTCTGCGCCATGCACGTCAGCGGGATGCAGGTGTTCATGCCGCCGCACTGGCCCGGCACGCCGCCACCGCCACAGGTCTGGGGCGTCGGGCAGGTGCCGCAGCTCGCGATCACGTTCCCACAGCCGTCTCCGGCCGGACCGCAATCGATGTTCTGCTCGCTGCAGGTGAGCGGCTGGCACGTGTTGCCGGGGGGGGCACCGCACACGCCCGGCGTTCCGCCGCCTCCGCAGGTCTGACCGGTCGGGCAGGGGCTGCAGTCCGGCGTGAGGCCGCCGCAGCCGTCGCTCTGCGGGCCGCAGATGCCCGGATACGCCGCGCACGTCATCTTCGTGCAGGTATCGCCGGGAGGCGCTCCGCACACGCCGGGTGTTCCGCCGCCGCCACAAGATTGGCCCGCGGGACAGTTGGCGCAGTTGGGCGTCGTGCCGCCGCAGCCGTCGGTCTGGGGGCCGCACGTGCCGGTCGGATAGGACGCGCACGTCAGCGCCGTGCAGGGACCGCCATCGGGAGTGCCGCACTGGTTCGCCACGCCACCGCCGCCGCACACCTGCCCGGTCGGGCAACTTCCGCAGTTCGTCGTGAGGCCGCCGCAGCCGTCACCTTGCTGTCCGCAGGTGCCCGGAAAGTTTGCGCAGGTCTTCGGAACGCATGTGGACGTGGGCGGCGCCGGCACGCACGACGCGAGATCCCAGATCATGTACTCGAGGATCTTCTCTTGCGGGGTCATGGGAACCGTGCCGCACTCGGCCCCACGATCGTTTGCCGCGGTGAAGTTGTAAGCGCTCGTGGTCGTCGCGTTCGTGACGTGGAAGTCGCTGAAGATCGCGTGCCCGCACTGGCTCGCCTGGTTCACCGGCGTGTCGAACGTGAAGTGAAGGAGCATCTTGCTGGCGTCGACCGGATCGGTGCCGTCGATCCATTCGACCGACTGACCTGCCACGGAGTCGACGTCGTGGCGCACGGTCGAGAGCGTGACGTCGGCCGGGTTGGGCGGCGGCGGCGCCGCCGTGAAGTTCGCCAGGGCCTGGATCTTGTTGAGCCACAGGACGAATGTCCCGGGCGTGGTCGCCGGCGTGGTTGGCGGCACGCTCTGGCTCACGACCCCGGTCGTCGAGTCGATGCCCGTATTGTGATCGACGTCCCAGTTCGCCGTCGCTACGAACGCGCCGTTGTTCGGGGGCGCCCACGGCTGCGTCAGCCAGGCGTAGCTGAAATGGGTCGCGAAGAAGTGCCCGCCCGCGCTCCCGTACGAGACGAGATCCGCGAGCTCGGTGGCCGACTTCCGGCTCGAATTGTTGCCGACCGGATCGACGCCCCAGCACGGCAGGATGATCTGGTCGTACTGATTGAAGGTGCCGCCCGTGTCCATCAACGCCGCTTCGTTCGGCGTGTTGTTCCCGGCGTTCGCCCCGTTGCCCTTGTAGAGGTGAATGCGGCCCGTGCCGCTGCTCTTGGTGAACTCCGCAGGGTCGACGCCCATCTTGAGGAGCACGCACTCCATCGCGTCGACATTGCCCGTCGAAAGGGCCGTCAGCGGGATGTCGCCCTCGCTCTGCTTGTTCGGCATCGCCAGGGTGCCGGCGGGGATCGGGTTCCCGTTGCTCGTGGCGTTCAGGGCCACGACGGTGTTGGCGGTGCACGAGCTGTTGATGTTGACCGTGAACTGACGCCGCCACCGCCCGAGCTGGATGACGACCGGGATGTTCGCGCCGACCGGCACGTTCGTCAGCGTGAAGGTGCCGTCGTACGCCGTGTACGTCGTGACGAGCGGGCTGCCGCTGACGTCGGCACCGCACGTCGTGCACTGCTGGGCCGCCGTCTCGTTGGCGCGGGAGACGAACGCGCTCACCGTCCCGTTGGGGATGTACACGAGCACGTTGGGGACAGGGTCGCCGAGCGCCACGCCCGACGGCAGGTACGTGGACGGCGTGCCCGCGACGACCGTGCCCGTCAGCGTCGTGCTTCCGGAATCGCACGCGACCTGCTTTGTACATAGGCCCGTGCACGGAAGGCTGCTGCCGCAGACGTTGGGCTTGGTGCCCGCGCCGCACGCCTGCGGCGCCACGCACGCCGGCCCGCACGGGCCGAGGGTGCCGCCGCACCCGTCGCCCGCCATACCGCAGTTGTATCCGAGGCTCGCGCAGGTGGCCGGGCGGCAGTTCACCGGACCGCCGTCGGGCGAGATCGTGTCGTTGCCGCCGCACTTGCCGGGCCCGCCGCCGCCGCAGAACTGCGGGCTCGTACAGCTTCCGCAGTTGACCGTCAGCCCTCCGCAGCCGTCGCTCTGCTGACCGCAGGCGTTCGCGCCGTAGCTCGCGCACGTCCTGGCTGTGCAGAGGATGCCGCCGTCGGCGGCCACGCCATTGTTGCCGCCGCACTTGCTGGCGCCACCGCCGCCGCAGAACTGCGGGCTCGTGCACGTGCCGCAGAGGGGCGTCGTGCCGCCGCAGCCGTCGCCGGCCACGCCGCACGTCGCGCCGAGACCCGAGCAGGTCTTCGGAACGCAGGTGACGAGCGGCCCGCCGTCGGCGCCGAACCCCGTGCTGCCGCCACACTTGTTCGGACCGCCGCCGCCGCAGAACTGCGGGCTCGCGCACGAACCGGTCCCGCACGGACCCACGGTGCCACCGCACCCGTCGCCCGCCAGGCCGCAGTCGTAGCCCAGGCTCGCGCACGTTGACGGCAGGCACTTCGGGCCGCCGTCGACGGTCTTGTTGATGTCGCCGCCGCAGGTGCCCGGGCTGCCACCGCCGCAGAACTGCGGTGTCGTGCAGGTGCCGCAGTTGGCTGTCAGCCCGCCGCACCCGTCGCTCTGCTGCCCGCACGCGTCCGTGCCGTAGTCCGCGCACCCTTTCGGGGCGCAAGCGACGCCGCCGTCGGCGCTCACCAGCGGATTCCCGCATTTGCTGAACCCGCCGATACCGCACAGGTCGCTGCCGGAACACGCTCCGCAATCGATGGTGCCGCCGCATCCGTCGGCGTTGGTCCCGCAGTTGTATCCGAGCGACGCACACGTCGCCGGTGCGCAGCTGCCGCCCATGGTCCCGTTGGCGTCTTGCGAGAACGTCCCCGGATTGAAGCCGTCGAACGTGGACGCGTCGAGTCCGCCGGAGACGTCGCCCCCGGAGCCGCCGCACGACGCGACGAGGACGAAGATGACCCCGACGACAGCGACCATAGAGAACATGCGGCCCACGTCACGCCTGTGCATCGAGCGATCCTCCCACTTCAGTTCTTCTCAAGAAAGCACGCGCTCCAATGCCAAACGGACCAGAGCGGTCACCCCAGGGCCTTGTGCTACGCCTTGTGCTACGCATTGTGCTCGGGTGTGCGGCTCTGAGCAACGGGCGCCTTCGCGGATCCATCGCTCGTTGCAAGAACGCGGCGAGATCCACTCACGTTGACGCTTAGATTAGACCCAACTTGGTAGGCGTTCTCGAACGAGGGGATGGGAACGGCGTGGTGTGGGCGATCCCTTGACTCATCGGCGTTTCATAAGGCGCCCGCGGCGACCTGAGCGCGCGAAGCCGTCTCGACGATCGCGTCGATGACGAGCGGCCATACGGCGGCGGGCAAGTCGTGCCCCATGCCCGGGACGACGACTAGCTTCGCGCCGGGAATGGCGCGCGCCGTCGCTTCGCCGCCGGAGCGATCGATGAGCGAGTCGTCCGCTCCGTGGATGACGGTGACGGGGACCTTCACCTTCGCGAGGGCGGCCGTGCGATCGGCCTGCGAAGCGATGGCCGCGGCCTGGTGCGCCACGCCGTCGGGCGAGAACGACCGGTCGAAGGCGACCGCGATGCGCGCGCGGCCCTGACCCTCGTCGTAAGTGAACCCGGGCGACCGTAGCTGGTGCCACACGAGGACGCCGTGCTCGATGTTCTCTTCGCGCGCGGTCGGAGCGCGCGTCATGACGGCGGCCAGGGTCGCGGGCTGCGCGTGGCCGACGCTCGGGTCGCCCGTCGTCGACATGATCGAGACCAGGCTCTTGACGAGGGGCGGGTGACGGATGGCGAGCGTCTGCGCGATCATCCCGCCCATCGAGACGCCGACGACCTGGGCGCTCTCGAAGCCGAGCCACTCGATGAGGCCGGCCGTGTCGTCGGCCATGTCGTCGATGCCGTAGGTGACCGACGAGCGATCGCCGCCGAGAATGGCGGGGATGTCCGGCCGCGGCCCGGCGACCTTGGTCGAGAGCCCGACGTCGCGGTTGTCGAACCGCACCACGAAGAACCCGCGGGCCGCGAGGCGCGTGCAGAAGGCCGCGTCCCAGGCGACGAGCTGCTGCGAAAAGCCCATCACGAGGACGACGGGCGGAGCGCCCTCGTTTCCGAATGTTTCGTACTCCAACTCCACACCGTTGGTCGAGGCTCGCATCGACGGTAAGGGAAGCACGGAATCTCGCGCGAAGCCCGCTCCCAGCCGCGACGGGTCTCGTTCGTCCGCGCGCTCTTGCTCCCGCGCGCGGCGGAGACTAATTCTCTCTTCCCGCCATGCCCGATTCCTTTTCCGCCAAGACGCCTCTCTCGGTCGGCTCCGCCTCGTACTCGTACTTCAAGCTCGGGGCGCTCTACGCGAAGTTCCCGCAAGCCGAGCGGTTGCCGTTCTCGCTGAAGATCCTCCTCGAGAATCTGCTGCGTACGGAAGACGGGGTCGCCGTTCGCGCCGTAGACATCGAGGCCCTGGCCACCGTCGACGTGACGGCGCAGCCCACGCGCGAGATCGCGTTCACGCCGGCGCGGGTGCTGCTGCAAGACTTCACCGGCGTCCCCGCCGTGGTCGATCTCGCCGCCATGCGCGACGCGATGAAGAAGCTCGGCGGCGACCCGAAGAAGATCAACCCGCTGCAGCCCGTCGAGCTCGTCATCGACCACTCGGTGCAGGTCGACGCGTTCGGTTCGGAGAACGCGCTCACGATCAACGCCCAGCTCGAGAACCAGCGGAACAAGGAGCGGTACCAGTTCCTCAAATGGGGGCAGACCGCGTTCCGTAACTTCAAGGTGGTCCCGCCCGACCAGGGCATCGTGCACCAGGTGAACCTCGAGTACCTGGCGCGCGTCGTCATGAAGAGCCAGGACGGCGCGACGCTCTACCCGGACACGCTCGTCGGAACCGACTCGCACACGACGATGATCAACGGGCTCGGCGTCCTCGGCTGGGGCGTCGGCGGCATCGAGGCCGAAGCGGCCATGCTCGGGCAGCCGGTGTCGATGTTGATCCCGCAGGTCATCGGCGTGAAGCTCACGGGCAAGCTGCCCGAGGGCACCACGGCGACGGACCTCGTGCTCACGGTGACGGAGATGCTCCGCAAGCGCGGGGTCGTGGGCAAGTTCGTCGAGTTCTTCGGCGACGGCCTGGCGGAGCTGCCGCTCGCCGACCGGGCGACGATCGCGAACATGGCGCCCGAGTACGGCGCGACGTGCGGCATCTTCCCGGTGGACGCCGAGACGCTCCGGTACTTGCGCTTCTCGGGCCGCGACGAGGCGCAGGTGAAGCTCGTCGAGGCGTATTGCAAGGCGCAGGGGCTCTTTCACGCCTCGGGCGCGCCCGAGGCGACGTACACCGACGTGCTCTCGCTCGATCTCCAGTCGATCGCGCCGAGCCTCGCGGGGCCGACGCGCCCGCAAGATCGCGTCAAGCTCACCGAGTCGAAGACGAACTTCCACTCGTCGCTCGAGAAGATCCTCGCCAAGTCGCCCAAGCCGACCGGAAAAGACGCGAAGGCCACGGCGACCGTCGACGGCACCGATCACGTGCTCACCCACGGGTCGGTCGTCATCGCGGCGATCACGAGCTGCACCAACACGTCGAACCCGAGCGTCATGGTCGCGGCGGGGCTGCTCGCCAAGAAGGCGGCCGAGAAGGGGCTCACCCGGAAACCGTGGGTCAAGACCAGCCTGGCGCCCGGCTCGAAGGTGGTCACCGAGTACCTGGCGAAGGCCGGGCTCACGACGTACCTCGAGAAGCTCGGCTTCCAGACGGTCGGCTACGGATGCACGACGTGCATCGGCAACAGCGGGCCGCTCCCCGAGCCGGTCTCGAAGGCCATCGACGAGGGCGGTCTCGTCGCCGCCGCCGTGCTCAGCGGGAACCGCAACTTCGAGGGCCGCGTGCACGCCGAGGTGCGCGCGAACTACCTCGCCTCGCCGCCGCTCGTCGTGGCCTACGCCCTCGCGGGAACGATGGACTTCGACCCCTACAAGGACCCGATCGGCACCGGGAAAGACGGCAAGCCCGTATTCCTCAAGGACATCTGGCCGACGCGCGCCGAAGTGCAGACGGCCATCGACGGATGCATCGACCGCGCGATGTTCGAGCGCGTCTACGGGCAAGTGTTCGACGGCGACGACGAGTGGAAGAAGCTCGTCATCCCCACGGGGGACCTCTACGCGTGGGACACCAAGTCGACGTACGTGAAGCACCCGCCGTACTTCGAGGGCATGGGTCGCGACCCGTCGCCCATCGCGGACATCACCGGCGCGCGGGTGCTCGCCGTGCTCGGCGACAGCATCACCACGGACCACATCTCGCCGGCCGGCAACATCAAGAAGAACAGCCCGGGCGGCCAGTACCTCATCGACCGGGGGGTCGACGTCAAAGACTTCAACTCGTACGGCTCACGGCGTGGAAACGACGAGACGATGGTGCGCGGCACGTTCGCGAACGTGCGCCTCCGCAATCAGCTGGCGCCGGGCACCGAGGGGGGCGTGACGCGCCACATCCCGTCAGGTGACGCGATGAGCATCTTCGACGCGTCGGTCCGCTACGCGAAGGACCACGTGCCGCTCGTCATCCTCGCGGGCAAGGAATACGGCTCGGGGTCATCGCGCGACTGGGCCGCGAAGGGCCCGAAGCTCCTCGGCGTTCGCGCCGTCATCGCCGAGAGCTACGAGCGCATCCATCGGAGCAACCTGGTGGGCATGGGCATCCTCCCGCTCGAGTACGCTACCGGCGATACCGCTGCGTCGCTGGGGCTCACCGGCGAGGAGACCTTCGCTTTCGAAGACCTGGCCAACGCGATCCCTCTCCGCAAACTGATCGTGCGGGCCAAGAGCGACGCCGGCAAGATCACCGAGTTCGCCGCGACCATCCGCATCGACACGCCCCAGGAGCGCGAATACTACCGCCACGGGGGCATCCTCCAGTACGTCCTGCGCCAGCTCCTCAAGGACTGACCCGTCCGAAGAGCGAGAGCGAGAATAGCCGCAGAGGCGCAGAGGCCGCGAAGGGCTTGGCGGAGAGGAGAGCGCTCGGTTCTCCCATCTTCGCCAATCTGCCCTTGGCGCCCTCTGCGCCTCCGCGGCCAATCTCTTCTCCTTACTACTTGTCGCGGGGGCCGTGGATGGTGAGCACCGGGCGGGTCGCCGTGCGGACGACGTTTTCGGCGACGCTTCCGAGGAGGGCTCGGGCGAGGCCTTTGCGCCCGTGAGTGCCGATGACGATGAGGTCGGCGTCGATCTCGTCGGCGAGCTTGTTGATCTCTTCCCACGCGACCCCCTCGCGGAGGACGCCGTCGACCTGGGTCTTGCTGCCTTTGCGCCTCGCGACCACGTTTTCGAGGCCGGTGCGCGAGGCCTCGGCCATGCGCGTGGCGATGTCGGCCGTGGCGACGAACGCGCCGTCGGGGAACCCGAAGATCGGGATCTCGTAGGAGTGGATCACCGTGATCGCGGAGCCAAGCCGCTCGGCGACGGCGAAGGCCCAGTCGAGGGCTTTCTCGGAGGTGTCGGTGAAGTCGGTCGGTACGAGGATTCTTCGGAAGTCGGCCATTGTCCCGCCACCTTTCGCAATGCACCTGCCATGTCGTCGGTCGTGCCGCAATGACCCGCTCGACGATCCGCGGCGACCTTGTTCAACTCGACGCCAAGAAGGAGCGCGAGCGAGAAGAGCCACAAGGTCATCAGCGTGATGCCGATGACCGCGAGGCTGCCCTGGTACGCGTCGCCGGTGCCAGTCGCGGATACGTAAAAGCGGTATCCCCAGCCGAGCGCCGTGATCATCGCCACGGCGAGAAGCGCGCCGGGCATCACGGGCACACGCCGCCGGGCTTCGCGGGGAATGCCCACGCGATAGAGGGCCGCGACCATTGCGATCGCGACGGCGAGAGCGAAGGCTCCGCGCACGACGAACCCGGCGATGGTCCCCTCGAGCGCCGCGTGGGGAATGGCCCTCCCGGCGACCGCCTGGAGCGCGCCGAGACCCAGGGCGATGAAGCCGAGGACGGCGACGCCGACCGACAGGCCGACGCACGAGCCGACCGCGAGCGCGCGCTTCTTCCACCACGGCCGCGCCGCGCCCGCTTGAACTTCGAGCGCGTCGAACATCGAGTGCAGTCCCGACGCCGCGAGCCACAGGAACATCGCGATGGCCACCGGAGCCACTTTGCGACCGCTCCACTGGGCGACCTGAGCGACCTGGGCCGAGACCAGCGCGCGCGCGTCGGGAGGGACCGACGAGAGCAGCGTCCGGGCCGCCTCGGCGCCGTGCGACGCGGCCCTCGCTGCGACGAGACCCGCCACAGCCGCGAGCGGCACCAGGGACAGAAAGAGCCAGAACGACATCTCTGCCGCAAGACCGAGCGTGCGCGCGCGGGCAATCCCGGCCCACATGGGGTCGAGCCACTCGCGCGCGCGCCCGACGAGCGTTGCCACGGAGCTCATCCAGCTGCCGAAGCGGCGCCTTCCGCGTCCGCCCGCGCTGCTGCGCTCAACGGTGCTCGTGCTTCCTGCCACGCTCCTCCGCCGCCTTCAGGTCGTCTCCCTCCCGCCCTTCGAGGGCCTTCTTGGCCGCGTCGGCCGCCTTCTTCACGTGCCCGACGTCCTTCGCGGCCTGCTCGGCGCCCTGGTCGTAGCGGCGTGTAGCCGTTCGGCTCCCCTCGCCTTCGTTTTGCAGTTCGGGGTCCGCGGAGCTCTTCTTCTGATCAGTGGGCATTGGACGCCTCCTTGGCCCGACTGAAGCATCGGCCATGCCGTCTGTTGGAACACGGCCGGGGAGGAGATTGGCCGCAGAGCCGCAGCGGCCAATCTCTATCTCCCCTTCTCGGCCTCGAAGAGATGGTGCGCCTCGCGAGCAGCCGCGGAGCGGGCAGGCTGGGCCAGCGCATCGATGAGTCGTGCTCGGTCGCCCGTCGACCATGCGCCTTCGCCGGCCACGAGGGCGCGCCTCGCCATGAGGGCGCCGATGGCCTGCGCGAACGAGGTCTCCACGGCGGCGGCGCGACCTCGCTCCGCTTGCAGGCGCTGCTGGGCGCTCGAGACCGCGCGATCCGCGAGGAGCATCAATGCGGGCGCGGCTCGTTCGCGATGGGGACCGGCGAGCAAGCCTCGGGTCGCTCGGCCGAGCGCGGCGTCGACCTCCGCCGCCGCCGATCGCGCGAGGGCACGCGAGGCGAGCGTGCGTCCGGCGCCCGACGCGACGAGGGCGAGCGTGGCCGGGTGCCACTCGAAGACCGGGGCCGTTCGCGTGCAGGTCGCCAGATCCGTGAGAGGCGTCCGCGTCAGGAGCTCCGCGACGGCCGCGGTGAGGCGCTCGCGATCCACGGCGATGGGCGTCAGCTCGAGCAGCGGGCGAGGGACGCGAACGACGTTCACGCGGCGGAGGCGTGGCCAGGCCTGCAGGCGTCCAGGCGGATCGACGCCGCGGTATTCGCGCTTGCCCGACCACCAGCGAACCTCGGAGTCCGTTCGTGTGACCTCGGGGGCCCGCGCGAGCCACGTGTGACGCGAGAGGGCCTCGTTCGCGCTGGCGGGGAGCGGCACGCGCTCGAGCGCAGCGGCGGCGACCTCGAGGACGCGCGCCGCGGCGCCACGCCGCAGCGGCGCATCGAAGACCGGGTTCGCCGCCTGGAGCAGATCGTGAAACGCCGCCGCCAGCGCCCAGTCGGCGGCCGACGGCCCCGGCAGCGAATCGACGGGAACGAGCCGTCGCGCGCGCCGGACGCGCGCCTCGTTCGTTCGCGCCTCGAGCTCGGTGTCGGCCGGCGTGCGGCCCTCTCCGAAGGCCAGCGCCGTCCGCGCGCCGATCGCATGCCCGGGACGCACGGGACCCCCGAGGACGAGCGGGGCCATGACGCCCGCGAAGAGCCGCTCGGCGATCGCGTCGCGATCTTCAGCCACGGCTCACCCCTCCGTGGCGGGCGGCTCGACGCCGCGAAGCGGGATCCACCCGATGGCCGACGCCTTGAGGTCGAGAGGCGGCTCCTCGAGCGCCTGCGCGATCGTCTCCGCGACCGCCGGCTCCCACGGCGGCGCGTCGAGGAGCGCGGCCTCCAGCGGCACGAAGGCGCTCTCTTCGACCGCGATGGCGCGCGCGTCGCGGCCGACGAAGAGCGCCTGCGAGCCGGGCAACTTGAACGCCTCGGCGAGCACCTCGGGTGCGACCGCGGGCGTCACTTCGTGTCCGGCGAGGACGTAGAGGCGCGGATGGATCTCGGCGAAGAACGTCCCCAGGGGGATCGCGTCGATGCCGGCGGGCGCCTTGAGGAACGCCCCGTGACCCGTCACCGCGATGCGAACCTGCGCGATCGTCGCGTGCGGGAGCGCGTAGGCGAGCCTTCGCAGGAGCGGCAGCTGCGCCCGCGAGATCCACGACGCCGTCACGTTGCGGAGCGGTGCGCCCGAGGGCACGACGCGGAGCTTCACGTGCAGCGCGGGGGGCTCGCTCGTGCCGGCGGCGTGCGACGCCTCGTGGCCCGCGGTCCGGAGCTCGACCCGCGACAGCGACGACAGCGCGCCCATGGGAGGCAGGCGGTCGATCGCCCAGGGCTCCTCGCCGCGACCTCGGAGGAGCACGAGCCCGGCGGGATCGAAGAGAGGACAGGCGCGAAGCGCGATGGGATGGCGGAACCCGGCTTCGACCGCCACGCCTGGCCCCGCGGGCACGAAGCACGTGATCCCCGGGGTCTCGTGAACGAGCCGCCGCATGCGCTCGGGGAGCTCCGGGATCCGGATCAGCCAGCGGCGAAGGGGCGACTCGACGAACGCGCTCGGCGGCGGCCACTCGGCGATGCACGCGTCGCCCTCGACGCGCGAGCGGATGAAGTAGTGAGCGAGCGAGGGCCCGACCCCCGGCTCGGCCACGATGTACCGGATCCCGGCCTCGAGCCGGGTCGCCGGTTCGCTCCGCGGCATCAGCCGGAGGAGCAGCGCCTTCAGCTCGATGCGGCGCTCGAGCTCGTAGGTCTGGGCGAAGCGGTCGTGGTAGAGCGCCAGCGGCGCGTCGGTCGATGCGAGCTCCGGCGCGTCGTAGCCGAAGGGCGCTGCGGCGTCCCGGTATTGAACGAAGTGACGCGAGGTGCCCGTGAACGTGAACCCGCCGACGAGCCGCGCCGTGTCGGCGATGCGATCCATGCGATCGCTCGACTCGGCCGCGAACTCGAGCGCGACCTCGCGCGTGCCCACCGGCGAGCGAACGACCACGATCCCGAGGCTGGGCACGATGTCCTCGAGCGACCGCTCGCGCGTGTACATGGCCAGGAGCGCGACCAGCCGATCGATCGACGGCAGCAGCACCATGCCCTTGGCACCGAGCGCCACGCCCTTGGCATCGAGGCCCAACCCCGGCGTGTGCAGCCGCGTCTGATGAAGTGCGATCCGCTCCAGCAAGCTTGCAGTCTAGCGCGACGGGAGACGAGATTCTCCGGACGCTCGAGCAGCGTCGCTTCGATGACCGGCTCGCTACTGTACCGCCTCGACGATTCTGAGGCGGCTGGGAGAGGCCGGCCGAGGCGCTCGGTGCCGATGACCGCTCGTCCTCCGGCTGCAGTGCGGAGCGCGGCGCGTAGACGGACCTCGCGGACTTGGCTCCTGTCGTCAATCCCTGTCTAGTCCCTTTGCCGACTCTCTTGGTTATCGTGGTGACAAGAGGCGCGGACGCAAATCCCGAAACGGAAGAAGCCCGAAAATACGACGGCAAACGAGCAGGGTATGTACAACGCGGGGGCCGTTGTCGTGGAAACAACGCTGGCGCGTCCTCCAGGCATACTGACGCGCGCGGAGGTCGCCGTGCTCATGGGAGTCAGCCCCTCAACCGTCGAGAGCGCGAGGGCGCCCTTCGCGCGGAGGTGCTGGATGGCGTGAACTGGCACGACGAGACCGAAGTGACGAAGACCATCACGAAGCGGACACACGCATCCCATCGTCGGCCGTTTCGTCGCCACGCATCTGGGAGTCCGTGAGCACGGGGCGAGCTCAGAAAGCATGCGCTCCTCGTCGCACTCGCTCTACGTCTGGGGAAGGTTCAGCCGGATACCGGACCACTTGGGGCATCTCCTTCACGATCTGCGCAAGCCGCGTGAGCGACTAGCCACCCGCGCCTACCGCCACGACGACTTCGCGCGGTTCGCCGCTCAGTCCCCACGTGGCCGCGAGCCGGTGGCTCGCGTAGCGGACGACATGCGCCGGTGAATGCGGCGAGCAGCCCACCGATGCTCTCGGCGAAGCGCATACTCATCGGGACGTATCGCGAACAAGGACCGCTCGCCGCCGTAAGCATTCGGGATCGCCCGCGACACAATCCTGTGCGAAGCATTGCGGCGAGGAGGGGGGCGAACCTGCCCTGCTGGAAGATGTATAGGAAGAGCGTGACGCTGCACGTAGAGGGCGTCGTTCATCGCGCGCCCTTGCTCGCATGAGCGAGCGGTCCTGGTGCGTCGTCGCGACGGCGGTCGCGCTCTGGATGACTCCGTTCGCCGCGACGCTCGCGCAGACGTCGGAGTCGGTCCCTCCGGTGGCGGTCGACTGGCGCGCGCGCGCGCAAGGCGAGCGAGGCGCCCAAGGAGACTGCCCCGACGCCGCCTACGTCGAACACGAGATCGAGCGGCTGCTCGCGGACGCCCCTCGGTCCGCGACGGCGCGGCTCCACGCGCGCGCCGAGGTCACTCACGAAGTCGGAGGTTCCTGGCACGTCGAGCTGACGACCGTGAGCGCACAAGGGAACGGCCATCGGTCGGTCACCGCGGAAACGTGCGGCGCGCTCGCTCGCGCAACTGCCTTGATCCTCGCCCTCGCGGTGGATCCCGACCGGGTCGCCAAGAACCGCGCCCTCGATCCTACACTCTCCGACCCCGTGACGGCAGCTCCCGTGGGTTCGAACGCGACGTCGTCCTCGATGGCAGATGCCGCCTCGCCTCCGTCGACGGCTGCGGCGACGGCGACGGCGACGGCGATGGCGAAGACGACAACGACCGCGACTGCGAGTGCGAGCGCGACCCCGACGCGGATCGACACCGAGTCCCCCGTCCGTGCGCGCAAGCGCTCGGGGCTTCCCACGACCTTTGCCCTCGGCGCTTCTGCTCTCGTCGAACTGGGCTCGCTCCCTTTCCTCAGTCCCGGAGGCGGCGCGCGGTTGGCCGCCGTTCCAGGTTTCGCGCCCGCGCTGCGGCTCGAGCTTGGCGCAGCGCTCTGGCCCTGGTCTCAGTCCGCGGGCGCCACGGCGACGTCGCTGGGGGGAACGTTCGCGTTGCGCGCGTTCGAAGCCGGCGCGTGCCTCGTCCCCGTCGCGGAGTCGTGGGAGTTCGGGCCGTGCGCGGGCGCCGAGCTCGCGTGGCTCTCCGGGCAGGGCATCGGCACGGGCACGGCGGGTACGACCGGGCAGTCCAGCGACGCGGTATGGCTCGTCTTTCGGGCGGGCGCCATGGCCGCCTACCGCATGTCCTCGGCATGGGCGATCCGCGCCGACCTGGGCCTGGGCCTGGCACTCGACCCTCCGGCGTTCGAGTGGACCGGCGCGGTGGCTGCGGTAGCGTTTCGTCCAAGCGTGCTCTCCGGACGCGCGGCGCTCGGCGCAGAGGTTCGCTTTTGATCACGGATCGGGCGCCGATCGGCCACGGAACGGATGTGCCCACCCCGGTCGCGACCGCGCAGGAACCGCCGTCCAGGGTGCCCGTGGCCGTCCCCCAGCCGCCCTGGACGTTCGATGCCGTATACGAAGCCCATTTCGCTTTCGTGTGGCGGACCGTGCGCAGGCTGGGGATCGTCGACAGCGCGGTCGATGACGTCGCGCAGGAGACGTTTCTCGTGGTGCACCGACGTCTCCCGACCTTCGAGAACACCGCATCGATGAAGTCGTGGCTCTTTGGGATCATCACGCGGGTCGTGTCCGACGCGCGGCGTTCGCTCCGCCGCAAGCCGGCGAATCTCGGCGGCCGCGCGCGCTCGGGGGAGGACGTCGACTCGATGGCCGACGGGGCGTTGATGGGTCCCCACGAGACGGTCGCAAAGACCGAAGCCATTCGCACGCTGCACGTCCTTCTCGACGCGATGTCCGACGAGCGGCGACAGGCCTTCATCCTGGCGGAGCTCGAGCAGATGAGCGTGGTCGAGATCGCGATGGCCGTGGGAGCGAACGTGAATACCGTGCACTCGCGGTTGCGTGCGGCGCGGGTGGAGTTCGAGCGGGCCGTCGTGCGGTTGCGCGCGAGGGACGCATGGAGGACGCGATGACCGAGCTCGGGCCGGATGCCAGATCGCTGCTCGAGGCGGCTCGGGGCGGCGACGAGCCGACGTCCGAGGATCACGCGCACGTGCGCGCGGCGGTGGCCGCGAGGCTGATCGTCGGTGTGGCTGCCGCCGGTGCGGCGGGCACCGTCGCCAAGGCGGCGGGGGCATCCGTGGGGGGAACCGCAGGGGGGGCCGCGAGTGCCGTGGCGGTGCCAATCGGCGTGACGACGAAGGCGATCCTGGTGGTCGCGCTCGTGAGCGCCGCCGGTGTAGGCACCGCGGTGGTCGTTCGTTCGTCGCCTCCGGCGACGGCGCCCGTCGCGGCGCGGCTCGTCCCCTCGGCGGCGCCACGGGGGAGCGCCGGCAGCACGCCCGGCGTCGCGATCTCCACGCCTCCTCCGGTGGCCACGCCATCCGCGGAGGCATCGGCGAGCCCGACGCGGATTTCGAGCCAGGCATCGGAGAGCCCAACCCCGAGCTCGGAGTCTGCGAGCGCAAACTCGAGCCGGCCATCGGCGAGCCCGAGCCCGCCTTCCGCGTCGGTCTCCGCCGGCCCCATGGCTCCGTCGCACACCCGAGCGCCTGCGACGGACGTGGAGGCCGAAGTGCTCCTCATCGCCGGAGTGCACTCCGCGTTGCAAGCGGACGACCCGGCGCGCGCGCTGATTCTCCTCGACGAACACGCGCGTCGATTTCCGGCTGGCGCGCTCGGCGAAGAGCGCGACGCAAGCCGTGTCGCGTCGCTGTGCGCCCTCGGACGCAACGCCGAAGCGCGGGCCGCTGCGGCTCGTTTCCTCGGGGCGTTTCCGAACTCGCCGCATGCGGCCCGCGTGCGCGCCTCGTGCGGAGCCGCCGAGGAGCCACCGTTTTGATCACGAAACCGTTGGGCGCGGGCCACAGCGGAGTTGCTGGCCCGCGAACAAAGCACAAAAGGAGAAGCCATGCGCCGACGACTCGGTCTTTCCGTTTCCACCATCTTCGTTTCGATAACGCCGGCGCTGCTCGCGACTGCGTGCGGGGGAAGGGTCGAGTCGATCGGGACGACCGACATGCAGCTCGTGCCCCTGACGGAGGTCACGCGCGCCGTGACCGCATGCGCGCCGGGAGCTGCGCATCGGAATGCGTGCTGCACGCGCGGCCCGAATACGACGTCGCAGTGCGGTCTGTACCCGGCAGCTCCGTTTCACCCCTGCGAGCCCGACTGGACGACGTATCCGGACCCGAGCACGTGCTGCGACTTGACCGACCCCTCCCACCCCTGTGGCGCTCCACCCGCCCAGCCTCCCCCCCTACCGTCCGGGCAGTGCACCTACGGCTGCCCGCCCGGGTGGTACGCCACGAGCCCGATCACGCTTACCTCAGGAAGCTGCTGCGAGAGCCCGAGCTCCGGCGGCGGGAGCTCCCCCACGGCATGCTTTGGCTGGGGCCCTCCTGGCAATGCCACCCCGAGCTCGACATGCGACTACATTTGCCCCGCCGGCTGGCAATCCTTGACGCCGAGCGCGGCGGACGTTTGCTGTCGCACGCTGGACGCGGGAGTCGAGTGCTTCTCGCAGGCGACCGGTCCGGTCGGCGGTGCGACGACGGTCTCCGTACCGTCGTCCTCGCCGCCGCAGGGGCCCGCGTGCGCGGGCGGGCCTGGGGGCGGTTGCAGCTGCAGTGCGACCACGCAGGGGCACAGCTACGCCATGACTTGCTCGGGCTCGAGCTCCGCGCAGACCTGCACGTGCACCGTCGACGGCGTGACGATCGCGACCGGAACCTCCCTGGACTGCACATCGTCCTCGGCCGCCTCCATATGGACCAACACCTGTCAGTTCCAGTGATCGGCAAGCCTCTTTCGCCGCCGCGGCCACGTCGTGCTCTCACCGAACGAGAACGACGAGCCCGATGAGCGCCACGGCTCCTGCCGTTCGCGCGTAGCAGAATGAGGAACCGAAGCGGAGCGGGGGAGGTCACGGGCGGCGGACGATAGCCCGCCCTCTCGAGACGTCGCGCCCGATCGGCTGCAATCGCGCGCGATCGATTTCTGGGACACTACGGGACCGTCTTTCCCGCGTTGCCCACCCTCGAATCGATCAGTGGACGTCGGCCGTCTGAAAGACGGCGGCGCCCGAGTCGACCGTCGGGCTGATGACGGCACCCTGTACGGTCGGGGTCTCGGCGGCGGTGCGGACGAAGACGTAGCCCGCAGCGCCGCCGCCGCCGCCGGATCCTGCGCACGCTGGCGTGTCGCCGCCGGCGGGTGAGTTGCCGGCGCCGCCGGGGCCCACGCCTGCGCACCCCGACGTGGCCCCCGAGATGGCCGGCGCCCACCCGTATCCGAGGGTCGGCGACGCGTTCAGCCCGCCGGGCGGGCCCGGGGCGCTCGCATCCGGGTCGGCCGTCCCCCCGCCCCCGCCGTTCGCTGCCAAGGTGGCTTGCGAGAGGAGCTGAACGAACGGGGCTTCCACGAAGATCGTCCCTCCGGAGCCGCCCCCGCCGCCCTGCCAACCGCCGCATCCGCCCGCGTTGATCCCTTCGATCGCGGTGCCGTCGCCGATGCTGACGGCGTACCGGGCGACGAGGCTCACGACGCCTCCGCCGCCTCCGCGACCGGTGCCGGTCGCGGAGCTCCCGCCCGCCGATCCGCCTCCGGCGTCGTCGTAGGCGAGGCCGCCGGACGTGTAGGCGGTCTGGGCGCTGCCGTAGACGTAGGCGCCCCTGCCTCCCGGCGCCGCGTGGCCGGCGCCGCCGCCCTCGGGGGTGGGCGGCCCGCTCGCGTGCGGGTTGACGCTGCC
>CALFNG010000320.1 GCA_937902985.1 uncultured Myxococcales bacterium | reverse complement strand
ACATCACGTCCTCGGTGACCGCCAGGACGCGCTGCGCGAACATCGGCCGGACCTTGTGCGCGAGCCACTCGTTGAGCTCCAGGCGTCGGCCGGCGTCATCGAGGCGCTCGATGCCGAACCGGATCTCCGCCAGCGTCACGGCGCTCACATGGAGCCGCTCGATCGGCTGGCTAGCGATGAAGGCGAGAACCTTCCGGTCCGGCCGCGGCCGGCGGATCTCGGAGAGCACGTTCGTGTCGAGCAGCCAGTCGGTCACGTCAGGTCCCGCACCATCACGGCTCCGGTTTTGGGCGCTTTCCCCGAGCAACGGGCGACGTCACGACGCCGATCATTGTGGCGGGCCTACGGAGCCACGGCTGTCGCAGCACGATGTCGCCGAGCTCGGTCTCCGGAAGATCGCTCGCGCGAACGTGGACCCAGCTCAGCACGGCGTCGTGCACGTCCCGCATGCGAGATCGCAAGATGGGCAAACGGATCGCTTCCGCCAGCAGCGCTTCGTTACCCGTCGTCCGTCGCTCCATCACCACAAGGATGGGCGCGAGCGGATGAATCTCAGGCGCCAGGGCGACCTTCAGGAGCGTGACGAACTCATCGAGCCTTTCTCGTGTCAGAGTCTCCAACCAATCGTTCACGTCTTGCCCGCGAAACTCCGACCGTGGCCGTTCAGCGACGAAGGTCTCAAACTCTCGCGCGAAAGCCTCGCCTTCGCGCATCAACTTCGCGATGGAGTCTTCCGCGGCCTTGCTCATGGGAAGGGCGCTTCACGTACCGGCATCGCCGCGCGCTCCGCCGTCAGCTCGATCCCGCGGTATGGGGACGCCTGCATCGCCGCGATCAGCTCGGCGCCGGTCTGGTCGCCCTTCAGGCGGCGGAACTCGTCGGCGGAGATCACCACGACCTCGTCCTTGCCGTGCACCGTGACGTGCTGCGGCCCTTCGCTGTGGACCCGGCGAACGAGCTCGCTGAAATGCGCCTTCGCCTCGCGCAGCAGCCAGGGGCCGGAACGCGCGCTGCGCGCCTTCCGGGCAGGTTTCGCCCGCCGCGGGGCGCTGGAGGTTTTCGCGATCCTAGTCACGGTGACTACAATAGCATAATGTGGCGTGATTACGCAAGCTTGGCGGTGCCTGGGCTGGCGGTGCCGCCAAGGAGGCCGCTGGCTCGGGATCTTCGGCTTTCCTTGTCGAAGCGCCGATCATGGTCCACACTTACCGCATGGCCGACCCCCTGGCTCTGACCGCGCTCGTGTTTGGCGCGATTCAGACGGTTTTTACCGTCCTTCAGGGCGTTGGCCGCTCTCGGCAGCCTCGTTCTGCTCGGCCCTCTAAAAAAAGCGTCGAATGCGGAACGATCAACCTCCTATCACCGTTCTACACTTAGAGCCGATGTCACGGGGGCCCGGACGGATGCAGCGGCTCGTGATCGCCGAGCTTAGCCACGAGCCAATCGGCTGGAATGAGCTCTTGTGGCGGCTCGCGAAGGAGGAGCCGGGCGCGATTTCGGTGCAAGGGGAGCTCGTGCCGGGCGTTCGCCTCGGCAAGATTCGCCCGCCCTTCTACAAGGCCTTCGACCGGGCCGTCCTTTCGCTCGCCAAGGCGCGGCGGCTCGACGTAGAGAAGCGAAAGCTCAGGACGGCAGACGAGCTGGTCAGACACTATCCGTTCAAGACTCTCCGACTTGAGGCGCGTGACCTGCGTTCGGCGCTGCTGCCGGTAGTCGTGACGATCGCGTCGCAGCGGCATCGCGTGAAGGCGTCGTCAGAGATCGAGGACCATCTTCTCCATCAGAAGCGCCAGGAGGACCCCAGTTACGGAGCCTCATGGCTTGAGCAGTGGTTACCGATCCGCGCCTCCATTGGCGCCGTGCTCGCGACGAGTGCAGCGGGCGCCCAGTACGACCTTCTTCTGCAACTTCTGGCGCGCGGCCAGCACTTCTTCGACCACACATCGACGGTCACCTCCATTGCCGTGCACCAGCGGAACGGGAACATGAGGCCGACCTCGCTGCTGCACCTGATCCAGCTAACGGAACAGACGCTGCCCGTGTCGACTGTCGCAGCGCTGAAGGCGCTGTACCGCAGGGCGATCCCCCGCGACCGTCACGAGCAGCGACTTCTCAAGGACCTCCTCTTTCGAGTCGGGGAGTTCCGCCGCGACAAAGCCCCCGGTCTCAGTCAGACGACGAAGGAGGAGCTGCTCAAGCTGGCGCCCGAAATCGTTCGAGACCTGCCCGGCTATACCCCCGCGGTCCCGCAGCGATCGTTCTTGGATCGAGAGCGTCGCGCCGGATTCGGGCCGCACCTGAATCTCGTGCTCGACCGCCACGCTCTCGATCCCTTCACGTTCCTCACGGCGGCTTAGGGCTCGAAGCCTCATGAGGTCGCGGTCGCCGCCGGAACCGCCGTCACTGACACGCTCGCCGGCTGCACGGGGAAGATCAGGGCGATGACGTGCTCGCCCTGGTGGTGAGCGCGGACCACACGGCGGTTGTCGCGATCCTCTGCTCGGAATGCGACTTCATCGGAGACGATGCCGGCGGGTTCGCGGAGGCCGTCACGAGATGGAACGGCCCGGCGACTGCCGGAAGCTCTCGCTTCACTGAGCCGCGCTCCGGTCGGCGCGAAGCGATTCGACATGCTGTTGGAGAGCAGGGGCGCCGAGGAGGACCGCGCAGCCCTGGCTCGACGGCACGCGCGCCTCCTTGGCCTTGCGCGCCAGTTCGCGATCGCGCGTGATGAATGCGTCGGCATAGGCCCCGCCGACGCAAGCATGCTCGACGTCCCAGAAATCCTGCGGTTCCGGCGTGCGCGGATTCGTCGTCACGGTCGCCATCAATTCGGCGAAGAGGCATGCGGACGGAGCGAGCTGGGTCAGCATTCGCTCTAGCGTCGTCACATTCACTTTGCCGTTCCGCTTCAGAAAATCGAGCGTCGCGAGCCCTGCGCCGCGCGGGCCGAGCGTCGACTCCAAGAAACTCGTCACATGGGGCTTGAGCATGCGCTCGAAAACATGAACGAGCTCTTCTTTCCTAGCCCGCTGCGCCACGAGCCGGCCCGACCGGTCGCGAAAATAACTTCCAACCTCTACAGACCGTTCCTGCAATCGCCTGACGTACTCGCCCTTGAATCCGGCGTGACCTTTACGGATCACATCGGCGAAGGATTCGAGGCTGACCAAGTCGGCGTGAGAAAGGTCCGCGATGCGCCGTTCGAACAGCTCGCTCATCGCCGCCACGAACTCCGCTGGCGCCTCGGGAGGGAAGGACAGCTTCAGATCGCCGACATAGTCGGCCAGATCCGTGAAGAGCGAGCCGCGGGGCGTTCGCGCCGGCAGGTTGCAGAGGAACAAGAAGCCGAAGTTGCGCGCCTCCAGCTTCCCGATCGTCTTCGCCGAGCGAAAGCAGACCCCGCGGCTCAGCTGGTCCATGACCGCCGCCTGCCGCACTCGCGCGTCGCTTGCGGTCTGCTCGAGGAGCTCGGAGACGCTTGCCCAACTCGACGGGAAGACCGCGATGCCTCCCTCGACCGCCTGGCGACAGGCGGCAAGGCACGACCTTGCCGCGTCGGTCTTGCTGTCCGCGAGATCGATCCAGATGCCCGTGTCGAGGTAGATGACGCGCCGTCCGTGCAGGACCGCCCTCACCCGCGCCGCGCGGCCGGCGGACCGATCGACGACCTGGCTCGTGGGCGCGGCGGCTACGGCTTCCGCCACTTGTCGCGCTTGCCGCCGCTCGTGTTGCGGACCCGCTCCACGAGGACGCTCTTGCCGGGATTCATCTCCCGCGCCCGATCGATCGCGGCTCCCTGCGTCGGCTCGACGGCGCTGGCGCGTTCGGCGTTCGGCTTGCGGACCGCGTAGTCGCCCTCGGGGCGACGCTCCACGAAGACCTTCTTGTCGTCGCTCATAGGCTTCTACTCCTGGTGATCAGTGACCTCAGCGAACGGGAAAGGGAACTGCCGGCAGCGCCGGCGGATGAAACACCGCGACGCCCGCGCGGCGGCCGCCATACGCGCCCGCAGCGCCGCCAAGGAGCATCGCCAGCCCCTGGACCCACCACACCGCGCCGCCGGTCAGCAGGCCGGCGACAGCGATGCCGATCGCGCCGCCGGCAGCGGTGCACACATGAACCCCGAAGCTGCGGAGCAAGTCGTCGAACGTCATCTCGCCGCGGAGCACGCTCACGACGTCGATGGTCGTCTCGACGAGGACCTCGGCGATCGCGCCGAGCATGACGGTAGAGCCCGCGATGCGGTGGAGCAGGCGGTCCGAGAACTGCTGGCGCGCCTTCGCGAGGAACTCCCGCACGAGGAGATGCGAGTGGACGGCCGCACGGGCGGCGCTCCGTCCCGCCGATTGCGCCGCCGCGCGCGCGGCGGCGCCGAGATCCAGAGGCCGGCCGGACCACACCGCGTCCGCGAGATCGCCGAGCATGCTGGCGGCGAAGCTCTCGAGGCCGGCGCGGAAGCCCGCCCGCGCATAGGCGACCATCTGATCGAGCCAGCCGAAGGGCAGCTCGCCGAGCAGGACCCGGGCGATGCTGTCGGCCGCCTGTTCCTCGCAGCGCTCCCCGGAGACCTGCATGGCCTCGTTGCCGCGAAAGCCGAGGCGGTCGTCCAAATCGATGCCGTGGTCGCGCGCGAGGGACCTCGGCGGCTTCGCGGTTCACGACGAGCCGATCGTACCGACCTGAGCGGAAGGCTTGCAGCACGTAGCGAGGCCCGCCGACCTTCATCTGCGCGACGCCCTGACGCCTGCGCGACCCGCGCCGGCGCAGTTCGACATCGACGCGCGGATCGTTCGCACGCCGGTTCGGCCGCGCGCGGTACGGACGGCCAT
>CALFNG010000319.1 GCA_937902985.1 uncultured Myxococcales bacterium | reverse complement strand
AGCCAGCGCCACGAGCGCGCCCGCCGTGGCAGCCCGCGCCCATCGGGGCGACCACGACCCGAGGGGAGCGACCGCGACCGCCATTGCGGAGAGCACGAGCGCCGTCGCGACAAGACCCGAAGTGTGCCGAAAACCGCGCGGCGCGCGCTGCCCGAGCGGGAGCCTCAAGGCTTCGGGGCTGTTTCGCGAGCCGCGCATGGTTAATTAAGTAGCATCGCGCTGGCACCGCCGGGGGTCGAGAAGCGGTCTCGAAACAGGCCCGAATCCCCGAGCAGGTCGAAAAGATGACCGGGCCGATCGGCTCGCTGGGTGGCCCCTTGCCGACCCCGCAACAAAGTGAACGGAAAATTCCCGTGCAATTCCTAACCTTGGCGGCCAAGTCGGACAACCGTCAGGGTCCGCGCACCCTTGAACATTGCGCCACCCAGGTGTCACAGCGCATGGTGGCTCCCCTGGACGGACGGTCTATTCCTATGCGCGCGTCTCTCTACTTGGTGGGTTTGCAGCGGCCTCGCTCGTAGGCGTCGGCTTGGACGTTCGACGCGGGCGCCCTGTGGGGCTGCTTTCAGTCGAAATGCGCTACATCGCTGATGGCCTGCGGCAGCGGCAGCGACTGTCTTTGCAACAACTCCGTCATCAAGGCGCTCGAGTGCCAGGTCGACGGCGGGTCGACCACGACCTGCTTCGCGCCCATCTACATGGCCGATACCGCGGGTGTGAACGTGATTACCTGCCTGATGGCGCAGCAGACGACGAGTTGTGGCGTGTCGCTCGACGGCGGCGTCGACGGTGCGACGGATGCGGGCCACGGCACCGATGCTTCTGACGGCGGCGCGCCCGACACGGGTGCTGTCCCCGCCGACGCGGGCGACGCTCACTGATCGAACAAGCTCTCGTCGAATCGTTTCGACGCACACCGCGCGGGTGCAGCCGATCGCCGTTGGCGGATCGGATGTGCCCGCGGTAGCGTCCGTTCGAAACGGAGAGCTCTCGTATGCGGGTAACTGTCTGGCCGGTGGTCGTTGCGACCACGGTATTTGTTATGGCGGCCGCCATCGCCGCCGGTTGTAGCTCATCCAGCTCGGCCCCCCCTGCGAGCGTGGCCGATGCGAGCCCCGAAGCCGACGACGACGGCGGAGGCCCGAACGGCTGTCATGTCGACGCGAGCCTCACGGTCTTCGCCGAGTCCGACGCCTCGGCCGCGGGCTGCGCGTCGTGCATCAACGACAACTGCAATCAGAGCGTTCTGACGTGCGCCTCCGATTGCGTTTGCATCAATCTTTTCACTTGTCTCTTCGATTTCGACGCGTCCACGGACGCAACCGCAGCCGAAGCCGTCAACGCCTGCGCCGGCAAAAGCGGTCTGTCGTTGCTCAATAACCCCGGTGTCAGGGGGCTCGCCAATTGCTACTCGGGCCCTTGCTTGACGCCGTGCGGCGCGGTGTTCGCGGTCGATGGCGGCGACGACGCACCCGCCGAAGCGGCCGCCGACGAGAGCGGTAGCGATAGTGGAAGCGAGGCGGGTTCCGTTCTCGACGCGCCCAACGGCGGTTGAGCCGCCGGGGGCCGCTGAGCTAGAGCGCCCGTCCCCGTCACTGTTCGGTCGGCTCGGTCGGTATGTCGTTCAGCACAGGCGGCGAAGTCTTCGCAAAAGCGCCCGCCCCCTCGAGCACCTGGGCCACGTCGGCCCAAGCCACGGCCGGCATCGGGTGCCCACCACGCACCATCGTCTCGTGCCGGGACGCCGCCGCGAAGAACGCCGAGCGCGGGCTCACGTCCCCGCCCGTGAGATCCTGCTCCTCTTCGAGGAACCGGATGTCCGCGTGCCACGGCCGTTCGCCGGCCGCCGCGTTCCCCGGGTAGAGCTCGATGGTGAGCGCCGCGCCCGTTGCCTCGACCACATACGCGCGACGGCCGTCGGCGCCCTGGTCCGCCTTCACGACCTTCGCGTTCATGCGCACCATCGTAGCAGCGCGAGGCGGCTCTTTCTCGCGTGTCTGGGGGGCGTCGCGTGGCGGTTCGCGCGACGTCGCGGTTGGCGCTACGGTGCCCCGATGCGTGAAGAGGACGGTACGATCGAGGGTGATCTGAGAGTGACGGAGGATCTCGAACTGAACGGGACGTTGACCAAGACCGCGACCGTGGCCGCCGGGGCCACGCTCTTTGTGAACGGCACCGTCGGGGGCGATCTCGTGCTCGAGCGCGGCAGCAGCGCCGTCGTCGTTGGCACGGTGTCGGGCAGCGTCATCAATCGGGGGGGTTCGCTCCGCGTGTCGGGCCGGGTCGCCGGGAAGATCCGCCGAATTTCGGGCACGACCCAGCTCGAGCCGGGCGCGATCGTCAACGGCTGATCGCCTCCGCGGCGGCCTCGCGACGCGCGTCGCGAGCCGTTCGCGAGCGTGTCAGGCCCAGCGCCTCGCGCGGTGGTGGGAGACCCAGGGGGCGAGCCTCGGTCCACCAGGACCGCCGCTGGCCTCCCCGTTCATCTCGCTGCCCTTCCCGGTGCTCCCGCTCTCCATGCGTGCCGCTGCGACGGCCATGGCCACCGCGACGGCGTCGCGCTGTTCGGGCTTCACGGTCGGATAGCCCAGGAGCTCGCTCTTGTGCCGCTCGATGAACCCGGTGTCGTAGCGCCCGGCCACGAACTCGGGGTGCACGAAGAGCTTCTCGTGGAAGGCGAGGTTCGTCTTGATACCCGTCACGACGTACTCCGACAGCGCGCGGCGCATGCGCTCGACGGCGCGCTCGCGCGTCGGCGCCCAGACGCTCAGCTTGGAGATGAGCGGATCGTAGAAGCTCGAGATCGTGCAGCCCGGGTACGCGCCCCCATCGTCACGAACGCCGGGACCGGAGGGAACGACGAGGTTCGTGATGACGCCGGGCGACGGCAAGAACGCCGTGGGATCCTCGGCGTAGACGCGGCACTCGATGGCGGCGCCGCGCGCGCTGAGGTCGGTCTGCTCGAAGCCCAGCGACTCGCCTTGCGCCACCCGGACCATCTCGCGCACGAGGTCCAGGCCGGTGACGAGCTCCGTCACCGGGTGCTCGACCTGCAAGCGCGTGTTCATCTCGAGGAAGTAGAAGCTGCCGTCTTCGGCGAGCAAGAACTCGAAGGTGCCGGCGCTGAAGTACCCGACGCTCTTGGCGCCCTGAACGGCGATGGCCCCCATGCGGGCCACGAGCTCGCGGGACGCCGCGGGGCTCGGCGTCTCTTCGACGACCTTCTGGTTGCGCCGCTGGATCGAGCAGTCGCGCTCGAAGACGTGCACGAGGTTGCCCTCGCGGTCGCCGAGCACCTGGATCTCGACGTGGCGGGGCTTGAGGATCGCCTTCTCGAGATAGACCGTGTCGTCGCCGAAGAACTTCTTGGCTTCGCTCCGCGCGCGCTCCCACGCGCTCGCCATCTGGTCGGCGCTCTCGACGAGGCGCATGCCCTTGCCGCCGCCGCCCGAGGCGGCCTTGAGCATCACGGGAAAGCCGATCTTCCTGGCCGCCGCGATGGCTTCGTCGGTGGTCTCGCAGCGGGCGCCCGGCACGATGGGGACGCCGGCTGCCGACATCTTGTCGCGGGCGGCGGTCTTGCTGCCCATCGCGCGCATGGCGGAGGCGGGCGGACCGATGAACGCGATGCCCGCCTTTTCGCATGCCTCGGGCAAAGCCGGGTTCTCGCTCAGGAATCCGTAGCCGGGATGGATGCCGTCAGCGCCCGTCTTCCTGGCGGCGTCGATGATCTTGTCGATGCGGAGGTAGCTCTCGCCCGCCGGGGCGGGCCCGATGGGGCGCGCCTCGTCGGCCATGCGAACGTGGAGCGCGGCGCGATCGGCGTCCGAGTACACGGCCACCGAGCCGATCCCCATCTCGCGCAGCGTGCGCATCACGCGGACGGCGATCTCGCCCCGATTGGCCACCAGAACTTTACGGAAGGTGCGCGACATCGTTTGGCGAAGGGTTACAGCGCCCTCACCACCACGTAAATCTCGAAGCGGCGCGGCCCCGCGGGAACGCGCTCGATCTCAGTTGGGCGTGCAGCAGTAGTCGGTTCGCCCGTTCGCGTCCGCGCGGCCCCCGTCGCAGAGGAGCGTCATGGTCTCGGCCGAGACCCCGGCAGGGCACGAGTAGCCGTCGGCGCCGGCGGGGCAACCGGTGACCGTGCTGTCGACCTCGCACCCGGTCGTCGTCGTGGCCGTGTTGCAGCAGTAGCTGGTCGCGTTGCCGTTCGGCGTGCCCGCTCCGCACGAGAGCGACGGGTCGGGCACGGCGCTCCCGGTGCAGGTGGTTCCGCTCGAGGGAGCCGCGCAGCCCACGGTCGTGTCGGCGTTGCAGACCGAGGTGGTCGTCGAGCCGGAGTGGCAGCAGTAGCCCATCGCGTCGGCGCTGCCCGTGGCCGCTCCCGCGCCGCACGTGAGCGTCGCGTCGGTCTGCGCCGGCGTCGCGCCCCCGGTGCACGTGTACCCGGTGGAGCCGGAGCAGCTCAGCGACCCGTCGACCGCGCACGAGGGCGTCGTCGTTCCGGGTCCGGCGCCGCCGGTCTGACAGCAGTAGAGATTCCCCGTGGCGCTCGCCGTTCCGGAGCTGCACGCGAGCGACGCGTTGGCCTGATCGGGCGCGTCGCCGCCGGTGCACGAGAAGCCGATGACCGAAGGTCCGCACGAGGCGCTCGGGTCTGCAGCGCAGGTGCTGCCCGACGACGCCACGTAGTTCGCGCAGCAGTAGAGGCTCTCGCCGTTGTTGCCCGCGACGCGGGCGCTGCAGACGAGCGACGAGTCGCCCTGCGCCGGGCTCGCGCCGCCGGTGCACGACAGACCGAACGACGAGCCGCCGCACGACGTCATGCTCGCGTCCGACTTGCAGGCGCTCGAGAACGCGCTGTCGTCGATACAGCAAAAGAGGGTCTCTCCGGCGGCGCCGGCCCTCCCGATGCTGCAATTGAGGGAGGCGTTGTCGTTGTCGGGGCTGCGGAGACCGGTACACGAGTAGCCGACCGAAGCGCCGACGCACCCGACGATGGTCCCGTCGGCGCCGCAGGAGCCCGACGCGCCGCCGCCGTTCCCTGGACCGACTGTGGCAGTCGCGGTGCAGCCTGACATCCCCGTCATGAGGCCCGTAAGGAGAGAAGCCCAGCCCGCGCTACGCAGAAACCATGGAGACGCCATGATGCGGCTCAGTAGCACGCCGCGTGCCGGCTGGACGGCGCCGCGGGGGCAGGCCTCCCCCACACCCTCGACCGACCGGTATCTCGTCGGCGCTGCGTGCTAGTCCTGGCCTCGTGCCCGAGGACCGTTCGTTGTCGTTCGACTTCTCGGCTCCGCCGCCGACGCCGGCCAAGCCCCCCGACGCCAAGCGGGCGGACGACGAGCCGCGGCCCCTCACGGTCGCGGAGCTCGATCGCGCGATCAAGGGCGCCATCGAAGAGTCGTTCGCGACCGCGGTGTGGGTCGAGGGCGAGGTCACCGGGGCTCGCCCGGCGCCGAGCGGTCATCTCTACTTTTGTCTGAAAGACGAGGTCGAAGAGGCGGCGATCGACGTCGTCATGTACCGCACGAACGTGACGCCCCGCATGCGCGCGCTGTGCGTCGACGGGGCTCGCTTGCGCCTCCGCGGCAAGCCGACGCTCTGGGCGCCCCGAGGCCGGCTGCAGCTCATCGCCGATCGGCTGCAGGCGACGGGTCGGGGCGCTCTCCTGGAAGCGATCGAGCGACTCAAAGCGAAGCTGGCGGCCGAAGGCCTCTTCGCCGCCGAGCGCAAGCGCGCATTGCCGGGCGAGCCGCGCGTGATCGGCGTCGTCACGAGCGCCACGGGCGCCGTCATCCACGACGTGTGCCGCGTCGCTTTCCGTCGCGGCGGTGCGCGCATCCTGCTCGCGCCGGCGCAGGTGCAAGGCGCCAGCGCCGTCGAGTCGATATGCCGGGCTCTCTCCCAGCTGCAGAGGGTGGCGGAGGTCGACGTCATCGTCATTGGCCGGGGGGGCGGCTCGGCCGACGATCTCGCGGCGTTCAACGAGGAGGCCATCGTTCGCGCCGTCGCGGCGTGCCGCGTCCCGATCGTGAGCGCCGTGGGACACGACGTCGACGTCACGCTGGTCGACTTCGCGGCCGACGCGCGCGCGGCGACGCCCTCGCAAGCCGCCGAGATGGTGGTGCCCGATCGGCGCGCGCGGGGGGAGCTCTTGCAGCGCACCCGGATGCACCTCGCGCGCGCGATGCACAGCCGCCTCGCGCACGAGCGCGTCGCGCACGTTCGGGCCGCGCGGCGCCTCGGCGATCCGCGCCTCGCGATCGCGTCGCACCAGCAGACGCTCGACGACCGTCTCGGTCGCCTGGTGGCGCGCGTGCGCACGACGGTCTCGCGCCGGCGAGACGCGCTCACGCAGACCGAACGGCGCCTCGCGCTCTTTCATCCTCGCGCGGTCCTCGCCCGAGAGCGCGCCGAGCTGATACGCCTCGACACGCGCCTCGGGACCCTCTGGAACGCCGCCTTCGCGCGCCGCGCCGCGGCGCTGCAGCGGGCGGGGGCGCGGCTCGACGCCTACAGCCCCCTCAAGGTGCTCGCGCGCGGCTATGCGATCGCCACGCGAGACGACGGGCGTGCGATCCGGGCGGGGGGCGACGTGACCCCCGGTCAGAGGATCCACGTGCGCGTGCGCGACGCGCGGCTCGACGCGGTCGTCGACAGCGTCGAGGCGCTCGACGCGACTGCCCCCACCGCCGGCACGCCGAGGCGCGAGTGACGGTCCGCCGCTTCGCGGTCGTGGGCGATCCCGTCAGCCACTCGAAGAGTCCCGTCATGCAAGGCGCGGCGATGCGGGCGCTCGGCCTGCCGCACACGTACGAGGCCGTTCGCGCGAACGCCGAACAGCTGCCCGAGGTGGTGCAGAAGCTTCGCGACGGGTTCTACGATGGGCTCAACGTCACCGTGCCGCACAAGGAGCGCGTGCTCGCCCTGGTCGATGCGCTCGACCCGAGCGCCCGGGTCGCGGGCGCCGCGAACACGCTGGTCCGCGGCGACGGAGGCCGGCTCGTGGCGCACAACACCGACGCGCCGGCGCTCGCCGCCGAGCTTCGACGCCTCGCGGCCAGGGAGTCGTGGCCGTCGGGCGCGCGCGCGCTCGTCCTCGGCTCGGGGGGCG
>CALFNG010000318.1 GCA_937902985.1 uncultured Myxococcales bacterium | reverse complement strand
GGTCCCGATTTATTTCCATTATCCCGCTACGTTACGCGCAAAGGATCCGGGCATGCGCGCCCGGGTCATAAGCGCCGCGTCACGGCGCTTCGCCGGTATCTCGCCCGTATGGGCGTCGACACATGGGTGAAGCACGATCCGTCGGCGCTCGGGACCTCCGTGCCGAAGACGGCGCGCGACAAGTACCCGGGGTTTGAGCATGTGTTCAAGCGTTATGGCGCGGAGCTCTATGCGTGCGCGGTTGTACCGAAAGACCCCGTCAACGCTCGACCTGTGATTCAGGCTTTTCTCGACCTCTACGCATTCGAGCGCGGCTGGCAGGTCATGAAGGCACACGAGCCCGAGTACGACACCTTCCACGCCAAGCTCCGCGACGACATCTTCGCTGTCCCCACCGCGGACGAAGCTCACCAACTCTTGCGAAGCCGGAGATTCGTCGTCCTGCAGGGCCCACCCGGTACCGGCAAGACCCGCATGGCCGACGAGATCCGCCGCCGGTTCTTCGGTGGACGAGGTCTCACCGTGCAGTTCCACCCTGCCGTCACCTACGAGGATTTCGTCGTGGGGCTTTCGCCCGACGCGCAGGAGCGCACGCTGCGCTTCGACGTACGCCCCGGATGGCTCGTCGAGGCCGCGCGAGCCGCCAAGGAGGCCCCATTCCTCCTTGTTATCGACGAGATCAACCGCGCCGATCTCGGACGGGTTCTCGGTGAGGCGATCTACCTCTTCGAGGCTGGCGAGGTCGGCGGGGAGCACGCTCGCCGAGTACGACTGCCTCACGCCGTCTACGGCGAGACCGAACTCTCGCTCCCGACCAATCTCTACGTGCTCGCGACGATGAACACGGCCGATCGAAGCATCGCGGCGATGGACCTCGCGGTGCGCCGACGGTTCGCCTTCATGACCCTCCCGCCCGAACGCGCCGCGGTCGCAGCTCGGGGTGTGCAGGCGGCAACGTCCGCCTTCGATCAAGTCGCCGAGGTCTTCGTCGAACACGCTCCCGGGGAGGCTCTTCACCTCATGCCGGGCCATGCCTACTTCCTCGTGAAGGACGAGCACGAGCTTCGCGATCGTCTTCGATTCGAGATCATCCCGCTCCTCGACGAGTATCTCCAGCAAGGCCTTCTTGGTCCGGCAACGCACGAACTCTACGCAGTCAGGGACGCACTCGAAGACACCGTGCGGGCCGATGGCAAGTCGACGTAGCGGGCCGCGACGGCTGCCTGCTCGGGTAGCACCTCGACACGCGGGGACTGGCCCGACGCAGAAGCCGCTCTTCAAGGCGCGGGATCACGGCACCGCGGTGACGCTCGACCCCGACATGTTCGCGCCGGCCCAGCGCGGCGGCGGGTGGGGGCCATTCGCGGAATCGTTCCTGAGAATGAACGAGACGGCCCTTTCGAGGCTCGACGTGCAGACCGTGATCGGCTCGTCTGACGCAGGCGTCCGAGTGAAACTGGTGCCCGGGGGTCGCGCTGGCGCCATCCCGCTCCGGTCAGCCCAGACGGGGAACGTGGCCGGCGGTCTCGTCGTCGAACCGCGGTTCGGCTGGTCCGGCGTCGGCAACGTACTCGCCCAGACCGGCTGGGCGGCAGCACCTGAGTTTCTCGAGGGCCCGATGGTTCCCGGGAGCGGGCGCGAAGTGCCCCCATGGGTGCTCGCGGGCCCCGTTCTGGCGCGGATTGCCGAACTGCTGGACGCCCTGCGCCGTGGCTACCACTCGAAGGAGGAGGTCCTCCGACAGCCGCGCGGACGCATCTTGTGGGACCGCTACATCTCTGAATCGCTCGCGACCGGACGCTGGGCGAGCCTGCCGTGTCGCTACCCCGAACTCGCGACCGATCCGCTCCTCCGCCGGATGGCACGATGGGGCCTGGAACGTGTCCGCAATGAGCTCGCGATGGTAGGAGGACGCGATCCAATCGCGCGCCTCCTCGTTTCGCTGGCCGACGATCTGCTTTTCCGTGTGCGAGACGTGCTCCCGCTGGTGCCACGGCGTGCTGATCTGGAGCGCCTCGGGACCGGGGATCGGTTGCTCGGCATCGCGCTACGCCGCGGACTCGAAGCGCTCGGGTGGGTCGCCGATGAGCGTGGGCTCGGAGGCGGTCGCGAAATGGACGGACTCTCGTGGACGCTGCCGCTCCACGATCTGTGGGAGCACTACGTTGGCCACCCCGTCTCCGTCGAAACATCGCCGTAGAACGAGTGCCGGCGAAGGGACGCATGCGAACGAGATGGGCAGTGACCTGGTTCGCGACTGCGAGGACCCGGTCGCCTTGCTCGATCCTCGCCAAGTGCCATCATCGCGTCATGGATCGCGCGGTTCAAAAGCCTGCCGTCTTGGCGAGCGCCCCCGAGCCGAGGACGTCGGCGTCGCTGTTCGCCCCGTTAGCGGTAGCCGGCTTCCTTTTGGCTGCTCTGACGTTTGGAGCCGGTGGGTGTGCCGGCGAGCGCCAGGACGTGTTGAGCGCGCACGAGGCGCATGAGGGCGAGGTCCGCGTCTTCAACGTCGGGATGGATCAGGCCTGGGAGGCGGCGCGCGCTGCCCTTCGCTGGAACCACGCCGACACCATCGAGGAACATCGCGCGGACGGCTACATGCTCGCCACCGCTGGACTCTCGGCGTGGAGCTGGGGCGCCGCCATGGGGGTCTGGCTGGAGCCGGCGAATGCACAGGGGACCCAGGTGCGCGCCATCGTGAGCCGAAAGCTGGCGACGAACGTCTTCGCTCAAAGCGAGGATATGCTGCTGGACGACATCGCGAAAGCCGTCGCTCTCGAAAAGCAAGGCCAGCCCGTGCCGGATACAGATCCGACTGAGGCTCTGTTCATGGTTGCGCATGACCCGGAGCCGATCGGCGTGGCGGTCTTGGCCTACACGTGGACTCTTGAGCACGGCGGTCTCGTCGCCGGCTCGACGAACTCTTCGTAGTCTCCGAGCATCGCGGTCGGGGCGTCGGTCGGGCACTGCTCCAGCAAGCCCTGGACGTCGCCAGGGAGCACAGATGCCGCGCCGTCGAGCTGGAAGTGGATGCCGACGATGGGCAACCTTCAGCTTGTCTGCCGTTTCGTGAACCGTTGGAAGAACGACGGCAACAACGCTGAGTTCCGGAGGCTGATCCAAGTCGTTCGCGATCTCCGAGCGCAAGCATAGGCGGCGCCGACGTGGAGTTTGTGCGCCTGACGAACCTTTGCGTGCCGGCGTAGTTCGGCGCAGGCCCACCCAGACGAGCGGTCGATGCGCTCCACGTGATACGCACACGCCATGATCCTGGAAGCTGCGTGCTCCACGACCGAGCAGCGAGCGACCACCGCTCGCCTGGCTTGGGTGCGTATCACCGCCGAAACTGCCTCCGCAGGTTCCGTAACCCCGCTCGGCACGCCAGGTTGAACATGAGGCGCGCGACGATCCGCTTCCACCACGAGTGGGAGGGCTGCGCGCGGACCGTCCATCGGAGCCGCGTTCCTGTTCCGCATGCGGCGCACGACAGTTCGGCAATGTGGCCCGTGCACAATCCGCGCAGCGATTCGTCGGTAGCGCTATAGGCCAGGCGAGCGGGAGGTTCGAAGGCGGTGATCACTTCCACGCCGGGCGAACCCAGAAGCATCCGGAGCGTCCGTCGAGTCCCTACGCCTCGCGGGGAGAGGGCTCGCGACTCGTCCACCTCCACACGACGCAAACCGGGGATCCATCGCGGCAATGATGCGTGATCGCCGATCAAGGCGAAGACCTCGGAAGGCTCCGCTTCCAGTTCGCAGGTGGCCTCGACAAGGAGCGGGGGCTGGTCCTCCGACACGAGTGGAGGGCATCGCAACCGACGTGCCACCCTGAGCGGGAGAAGCTCCCGGCGCCATCTGCATCGTTGGGCGGCAGGAGCCCGACAATCTGGCAAGAACTCGCTGCCCGCCGTGGGTGCCATGGAAAAAGTGTCACCTCGGAACAGGACCGCCAAGGCAGGTGGTAACTTCGGCGCCGATGGCGCGCGCCTGGACGTTGAATCCGCATGCAGGAGGCGTCCCCATTCCCGACGCGCTCAAGGAGCAGACGAAGCGTCGTCTGCTGGCCCATGCGGAGAAGCACTACGCAGGTCGCTACGCCCGACTCGACATCCGCTTCAAGGGGGCGCTGTGCTACGTGGATGCGTACCTGGAACACGAGGTTCGCGGAGATCCGTGGCGGGCGACCGGGGAAACACGGCAGCAGTTTCTGGAACGCCTTCGCAGCACGCCGACCCATCTGTGCCGGCTGCGGCATTTCGGGCAGGAGCGCTGGAGCATGGCCTTCTTCACCTACAGCCATGAACGTTACGAGCCGTGCTTCTTTCCGTCGGGCAAGCCGTTCGGGACCCCCGAGGAGGCGTTCGATGTGGGGGCGGTCTACCTGACGTAATGCCGGCACTTCTCATGGCGCGCCCGACGGTGTAGGCGATCGGCTGGTGAACCGCCCAAGCCGAGAACGAGCGCTGCTGACCACGGTGACGGGCGAGCCGCTGCAACCGATCCGGCTGTACTTCTCCGTGGCGAGCAAGGCGGCGGTGACCAGGACGCTGCTCGGACTCCGGTGCATCGACGAAGACCAACGAGCGCGGCGCCTCGTGTGGCTGTACCAGCACGAAGCGGCGGCGCTGGCCTTCGGGAGTCGCGGTTACGGGGACCTTCCTGCCCAGGTACATCCGGTGGTCATTGGCGAATTCCGCTTCCCCGAGCGCGATCGGATGGTCTTCTCCGTCCGGTCCGCCGATCGAGCCATCGAGGGAGCCAAGTTCTTCAAGGCCATCCTGGGCGCGAAGGCCATCCGCCGCACGTGCCGTCGTCCCGTGTGCTCCCGCGACATCGGTCAGGCGTAGTGGGCGGCAGCTCGGACGACTCGTCCGCTGTCGCCGATCTCGAAGGTCTCCACGGCAAGCCGTCCGGCTTGGTTGCGGTAGTGGATGGCCAGACTGTGAGCGCCGACGAACACGGCGAGCTTCTCGAACCGAAGGTCGAGGATGAGGCGCAGGGCCTTCTCCCAGTAGGCGCCGACGCTGGCTTTTCCACGCAGAACGCCCGAGGGCTCGCCAGCGATCTCGACGATGCGGGGCGACGCCATCTCGAAGTCGTCGTCGTAGTGCGACAGGATGCGCGGTAGGTCGTGGGAGTTCCACGCCGCGATCCATTCCTCGGCGAAGCGCTCTGCAAAGTCGCGGGTGATTGGCGGGCGGTTCATCTCAGCCGGGTACTACCAAGGACGCCGAAGCCTGCCAGGGGCTCGTCGGGCCTTCGGCATCGGTTCACTCGGCACTGGGCTGCATGGTGCGCGAACTTCCATTCGGCGTTTGCCAGGGCCAGGACCTTGCCCCAGGCTCGCATGTTCCGCTTGAGGACCTCGGGCGCGACGCTTTCGAGAATGCGGTGCATCTCGATCGTGGCGAGCGCGAGCGGAATCCCGTAGTACGAAACGGGCACCAGATCGGTTTGCGGGGCAGTTGCCGAGGCCCGGCGCGTCGCGACGTGGGCGTACGCCTGCTGGTAGCTTTCACCCCTCGCCGCCATCCTGGCCCGAATCTCGGCGCGCAGCTTCTTGTGGGCATGTCGATTCGCCATGGCTCTCCTCGATGATCAACCTCCGCCCCGGCGCGGAGCGAACAAATGGAGGGAGGCGCGAGACCGAACCCGAAGGGCCAAGCCCTCTTCGCTCTCGTCGTTTGCCGTGCCGGGCGGTTGTGAGGAGCAGGGCTCGGGAAAGCCCACGCGCAAGATTAGAGCCGCCTGGTTCGGCGTCAAGAGGCGCAGCGCTCACTGCGGCGCAGGGATCCTCGGATCGGGAGGTGGCAGAACCGGACGGTCAGGGTCGCGCTGCGCGGACGGACTGGGGAGCCCCTCCTCCACGCACTGGACTCCGCCCTTGAATCCGGCAACGGACCCGCAGACGTAGGTGGTCTCCTTGTCGCATCCGCGCGCGCGGTAAAGCGAGCCTCCTTCGAGGTCGATCGTAACGTCGTCCTCCGGGCAGCTCTGCTCCTTGGCGAAGCGGATGCGGACGACGCTCGTGGTGCTGACACAGGAGGTGAGGAGTACGACAGCGAGGGGCGTGACGCGACGCATGGTCGGGCGAGTCGATCACAGGCTCGCGCCCGGGTCTAGTCGAAGCTGAATCGATCTGAACCGCCCGTCGCTCACCTCGACGACGTCACGTATCTGGGTATCTACCTCGGCAGCAGTTCCGCCCAGCCCCGCGAGCCTCCGGCGTCGAGGAAGATGATGTGGTCGTTGGAGGCGCTCGATGGCGCGAAGCCGTGACCCTCGCAGTAGAAGCGGCGTGATCGCGCCAGGTCGGAAACGCCGAGGGTGACGACGGTCAAGCGAGGTGGTGTCAGGGCCTTCACCGGCGAGGCTCCGCGCCTGGAAGTCGCGGTGCGGTGGATCGCGGCGATGTTCGTGCCCTCATCGTGCGCGAGACTACCGCCTGCCTGGCGAAGCCGCGATAGCTTCAGCCCCATGGTCGATCGCAGTGGCTATGCCCTCCGTCCCAACGGCGGGCGCGAGATTCTCTTTCGCGGCACCAGGATGCACGTCAAAGTCGGGTACGCCGAGGGCACCGCCTACTCGCTCATCGAGATGGCCCACGCGCCCAACGTCGGACCCGCTCTCCACCGGCACCCCGGCGGCGACGAAGCATTCTACATCCTGGACGGCGAGTACGAGATTCGTTGCGGCGACGAGGTCTTCATCGGAACCGCTGGCTCCTTCGTCTTCGTGCCGCGCGGCGCGCCCCATGGCTACACGGTCGGTCCTGCCGGTGGTCGCGTCCTTGTCGTCATGCCTACGGGTCTTGAGCGATACTTTGCCGAGGTGGCAGATCGCCTCGCGAACGGGGTGGTCTCGATGGACGAGGAAGCCGAGATCGCGGCGCGCTACGGGCAGGAGTTCCTCGACCGGCTTCGCCATTGGGGCCAGTAGAGCGCGCGCGGAACGCTCGCACCCCTGGTCGGACGCGGCGACCTCGGTAGAGTGGTCGGCGTGAGCGAGTACGACAGCAGCTTGAGCCAGGAGACTACTCTAGGCAAGAGCGCGGGGCAAGGAGGGAGCCATGAGTTCGACTCGAAGTAGCGCGACGGAGCCTGCGGACTTCGCAGCTTTCATGAAGCAGCGGGAGGAAGCCGCGGCGGCGTACGTTTGCGGGGATCCGTCTCCGCTCGACGCCATCGTCCCCGGCGAAGGTGCCGCGACATTCTTCCATCCGAGGGGCCCATTTGTCGTCGGCGCTGCTGAGGTTCGCGCGCGCTACGACCACGATGCAGCGTCGTTCGAGTCGGGCGGAACGACTCACTTCGAGGTGCTCCAGTCGGGAGCGAGCGGCGACTTGGCCTTCTGGACAGGGTTCCAAGTTGCCGAGGTACGGATGCGGGGGCGCGATGCTCTCGTGCCCATGAGATTGCGGGTGACCGAAGTGTTCCGCCGCACCGAGAAGAGCGGCTGGAAACTCGTCCACCGTCACGCGGACCCAGCGGTGGAGGAGAAGAAGGTAGTCGGGCTCGGCGGCTAGCATGTCGACCATGGTGGTCTTCCGTTGCACGCAGAAGCTGCGGCGGCGCATGGGACACGCGGCACGCACGGAGACCCCGGCGGCGAAGTCGAGCGGTCGCCTTGGCGACTGGTACGCCAACGCCGTCTCCGTCCATCGGCGGCACGTCGTGCTGGCGGTGAGCGGCGTCACCCTGGTGCCCGTCCTCGTCGAAGCGGCGCCCTACAAGACGATGACCTCAAGGTTCGTCGCAGCCACCGGCGAGGTTCTTCGAGCGCTCGGCGTCCCCGACGCGAATGTCGCCGTCGAGCTGGACGCCATGCGCGAGCTGGTCATGACGACGACCAACAACCGCCGCGTGCTCGGGTCGATGACCGATTTCGCGAACATGCTGGAGGCGTACCTCGACGATCGCTCCCTGACCGAGGTGGCGCTTCACCTGGCGGATTCGCCGTGCAGCCCGCTCGGAATGAAGAGCCCGCGTGATGCAACACTTGAGATATTCTCGACGCCGACCCTTCGTCTGGTCAAGGACTGAGCATGTCGTCCGCGAGCAGGCCCAAGATCCCGATGCGCGACGTGCACCTGGCGTTCGGCGTCTCGCTCGACGAAGAATACGTGACGCTTCACGCCACTTGCGGAAGCACAACGCATGACGTCACCTCCCGCGTGCCGAAGTACGTCCTGCTCATGGTCGCTCGCCAACGCCTGGCGGACGCCGCCGCCGGCTTGCCGGACCAGGACTGCGGCTGGGTGGAACAGGACAGGCTCGCGACGGACGCGGGTTGGTCGGACTTGCGGTTCTTCCCGGCTGCACTGTTCAAGATCCGGTTTCAGTTCGCCGAGCTGCCAATCCTCGACCCCGACAACATCGTCGAGCGCCATCCATCGAAGCGGACCGTGCGCATCGGGACGGCGCGCTTGTCGATCGAAGCGCTTTAGCATCGAGAAGGCGACGGTCCCGAAGTGCGGAAAGACGACCCGGCGGGAACCCGGCTTCTGGGGCGGATCAAGATCAAGGACGGCGACGCGAGCACCTTCGTCGCCGAGAGAGCCGCGGAGCCCACGAAGCCTATCGAGGAGCCGACGAGCTACCGGGACAAGTGGAGCCGACGATGACCTCGCGACCGAGGCGATCAAGGTCCTCTTGTCGAACCTATCCTCCATCGCTGGGCGTCTTGCGGAGCTGCGCAACCTTTACGGAACAGGTCACGGCAAGTCCCCGTCCGTAGAAGGACTTCAGCCGCGTCATGCGCGTCTGGCGGTCGGCGCTGCGGCAACGTTGGTCGCCTTCTAATTCGAGACGCATCGGGAGAGAGGGTGAAGGCGAACATCGACGTGCCTCGATGCCCTGAGTGTACGGGGACGAGGATGCAATGCGGTTCGTCGGGCTCTTCACGAAATCGGGGAAGTCGGGCCTTACGCGGGCTCCTTAGTCCAGGCGCGCCAAGCGGGCCCGTGCTCGTGCGGCAACCGAAGTCGCGCCTCGCCCGCCCAGCGGGCAGCAACGTCCGCGCTGGTGCCACGCCGAATTCCCAGGTTGTATGCCGTCACGTCGCATCCACCGCGACGAGCCTGGGCCACGACGCGACCGACCCAGCCGAGACCGTCGTCGTCCCCCGTGCCGTTGATGACGCTGTCGCCGAAAAAGCAGATCCGCATGTCGTTTCTCGGGGTGTTGCGAACCACGTTGCCCTCAGCGCCTCTCGGCAGGGATGCCCTTGATGGTGGCGGCGAACTGCTGGTGGGCGATCGGATCGACAGGGCGATGCTTGACCTTGGTGCCGGGGGGATACGCTCCGAGGAAGTTGTCGCCGTTCAGATTTCGCGAGGGCCTGATGGGGCGTGCCGCAAAACCTCCGCCGCAGTTCGGGCACACGTTGCCCAAGACGTCCTCGACGCACGACCGGCAAAAGGTGCACTCAAAGCTACAGATCATGGCCTCCGTCGAATCCGGCGGTAGAGCCTTGTTGCAGTGCTCGCAAGTGGGTCGCAGTTCCAACATCTTCACAGGCTCCTTGCGTATTCGCAGACGTCGAATCGTTTTCCTCCGCTGAGAGGCACCGTCCACTGGCGCCTGGGGCGCATGCCCTCGCGCTCGAACAAAGTCGCGATCGCCTCCGGGGACACCGCGTGCATGGTGTCCTTGAGCCCTGCGATGCTGCCATACGGAGATGGCGTGATGAGCGACGTTCCGGCGGCGCCGGAGCTTTCGACCTGCAAGACGACCGCACAGACCCCGCCCGCAGCGACCCAATTCGCGATGCGAGGGACCAACGCGCAAGCCTCCACATGTTCGAAGACGATGGCGGCATGAACGAGATCGAAGGCGCCCGAGGGAAGGACGCACGACGTGAGGTCCTCGCACCGGACTTTCAGCATCGCGCCGAGCGCTTTGCCGTACCGCTCCCTGGTGACGGCGACGAACTCCGGGTGGATGTCGATGGCCACGGCGGTCTTCGTGAGAGCCGGGTCCACGTGCTCCAACCCATTGCCCGTGGCGCAGCCCAGCAGAGCCAGGCGTGGGGGACGAATCGTGCGGTAGACCTCGGCGAAGACGTCGCGGAGCGGTCGGAGTTGGTCCGCGTAGTCCGGACCCATGTGGCCCTCGTAGTCCTGCGCCGAAATGGTCAGCCACGGATTCGCCTCGCTGCGACTCACCGGTCCGCGTCGCTTTCGCGACTGGCCCGCTTGCCGCCGAAGACGTGCATCGTTCGCGTCCCGGCGGCGACTTCCATACTCTGACGGGTGCCCCTCGCAATGACGAACTCCTGGCCCGCGAGCAGCTCCGTCCTGCTGTCGCCGATGATGATGGCGCACCGCCCCTCTATGACGAGGACGTACTCGTCGAAATCGTGGGCGTGCTCCTGGGAGATGCGGTCCGCATGGGCGATCCAGAGCGCCACCTGACTGCCGTCGGCGCCATCGAAGACGTAGCCCTCGATGTCGTCGGTGAACTGCGAGGCGGCGGCGATGCGGTTCGTCGGGCTCTTCACGAAGGTGGGGAAGTCGGGCATGCAGATCACCTTCAGTCGTCCTCGTAGGTGCGACAGGATGCGCGGCAGGTCGTGGGCGTTCCAGGCGGCGATCCATTCCTCGGCGAACTCTCAGCTGGCCACGCGCCAACGGTATCGTGGGAACCTTGCCGCGCGCCAGGTTGTCGGAGCGAAAGATGACCGAGTCTTCGGGGCGTGGAGCGTCTACTGGCCACGGCGACGTCCTCATCTTCTTCGCGTTGGCCTGCGGGATCACTTGGGCGTTCGACCTGCCGCTGGCCCTGGCGTGGGCCACGAACGCTGCCCCACCCTCGTACGCGATGCCGATGGTGGGACTGGGCGCTCTAGCTCCTTCGCTCGCGGCGTTCATTCTGGCGGCGCGCCGGGGCGAGCTACGCGATGTTTTCGGGAGGTGGCGGACCAAGCCGATCTGGATCGTCCTCGGGCTGATGCTCCCCACGTTGGTGCAGTTGCCGGCGACCGTGTTCGAGGTCGCTCTCGGTGGCCATCCGGCGCACTGGTTCTATCCACCGGTAAGGCCAGAGCACTTCGCTGCCCTGGTGATGTTCCCCCTGGGAGAGGAGTTCGGTTGGCGCGGCTTCGCGTACCCCCGTCTGGCGCAGCGCCACGGTCCCGTGATCGGGTCGCTCGTCCTGGGCGTCGTCTGGGGCCTGTGGCATCTCGGAATGCTCTTCGCGCCGGATCCACTTCGCGCGCTGCCGGCGACGACGATCCTCGTTTACATGCTCGACCTCGCGCTTTGGTCGGTCGTGATGGCCTGGATGTTCGAGCGCAGCAGCCGAAGCATCGCCGTCGCGATCGCGATCCACGCCGGCGAGCATCTCGACAACATCAGTCGCGCGCCCGAGATCGAAGTGCGCCTCCGCGTTCTGCGGATTGCGGTCCTGGCCATCGTGGCGGCGCTAGCCGCGCGCTCTCTGACGACGAAGAGGCGGGGCGCTGCAACCGCCCCGGCGATGCAGGTGACGTGAGCCGCCAAGCGCTGGAGTCACATCGACGCCGCCGCTCAAATTCCGACCGCCTCCCAGGTCGAGCTGCACGTCCTGGAGTCCCTCGGGCGCGAGTGTCGGCTACGACGTGGCCTTCATGGGCCTGAAGGGGACGTCGGTCACGTCAATAGGTCTCGCGCGGGACACCGTCGAGCGGGCGCTACGACCGGGTAGCGAGTACGAACCATGCGCTTCCTCGGCGAGAATGGCGAACGGCGCGCACGACCTATGCCCCTGCCGTGGTGGATGCGGCTCATGACGCGACTCGTCCCCGCGCGGCGTGCGGCGCTCCGGGAGAAGGCGTTCGCGGCGTGCGAGGCGAAGGACTGGGCGCATTGCCGGCAGTGGCTCGACGAGGCTACCGCGCGGGATCGGTACGGGGAGTACACGACGAAAGTGGACCAGGCGCGGAAGGCGATCGCGGCGGCGTTGGGGGTCGACGCGGGAGTGCCCTGACGTTCAGACATCTCTCAGAGACGACTCAGGCTCGTCAAAGGACCCCCGGCGGCCCGACGCCTAGGTTTCCTCCCATGCGGCAACGAGACGCCGCACTGAAAGAGAGGAAGTCGAGCATCAGCCCCATCGAGACCATCGACTCCAGCCGGTATGCGCGCGCGGTGGCGGCGTCGAAGCGGGCGCGCTGAAGATGTGGCCGCTGGCGGCGGTGACGCCGGGGCGGCACCGCACGCGCGATCGAGTGGGCGCGAACGACGCCGCCGGAGCGCGTGATCGACCGCTACGAAGACGTCATTCGCAGGCGCGGCCGCAACGAGGACGCGAGCGCCGTCCGTTACTGGAAGACGACCGGCATCACGAGCCCAGGGGGCCTCGTTCGCGAGCGCGACCTCCAGCTCTGGATCGACTGGCTCGTTCGCGCTGGCGAGCTCAGGGCCGGCGACGTGACTCCCGCGCAGGTCTTCACGAACGAGTTCAATCCGTTCTCGAAGCCTCGCGTGGTCGTCTCGAAGACCGGCGAGTGAGGCGCGGCGGCCCGCGGTGCGCTAGGAAGAAAGTACCATGACCCAAGAGCAATGGACCTCGGTCGACCGTTACATCACCGGCTTGCTCGTCCCCAGCGATCCCGCGCTCGACGCGGCGCTCGAGTCGAGCACTGCAGCAGGCCTGCCTGCGATCAACGTCGCGCCGAATCAGGGTAAGCTCCTTCATCTGATCGCGCGGATCCACGGCGCGCGCGCGATCCTCGAGATCGGGACGCTCGGCGGCTACAGCACGATCTGGCTCGCGCGGGCGCTGCCGCCCGGCGGGAGGGTCGTCACGCTGGAAGCGGATCCGAAGCACGCCGAAGTGGCGCGAGCGAACATCGCCCGCGCCGAACTCGCGAGCGTGGTCGATATCCGCGTCGGGCGCGCGCTCGACACGCTGCCGGCAATCGCCAGGGAAGGGAGAGGCCCGTTCGACCTCTTCTTCATCGACGCCGACAAGGCGAACATCCCGGCGTACTTCAAGTGGGCGCTCGATCTGTCGCGGCCCGGCAGCGTGATCATCGTCGACAACGTCGTTCGGGGCGGCGGCGTCCTCGACGCCGTCAGCTCGGACCCCAACATCCAGGGCGTCCGTCGCTTCAACGAGATCGTCGCGGCCGAACCGCGCGTCAGCGCGACCGCCATCCAGACGGTGGGCAGCAAGGGCTACGACGGCTTTGCCCTCGTGCTCGTGATCTGAGTGTTGATCGGCTCGTCGATCGCACACATGCGGGTACGACGAGGGGGGGCGTCTCCGTCGAGGGCGCGGCGTTGGCTTCCACGGAGCGATTGATGCGCGAGCCGACCGGGAAGTGTAGTCTCTGATCTCAGCCGTCGATGCGGGTCGACAGCCGCGGCGCGACCACGCGGACGATCTTGCTCCCGAGGTGAAGGCTCTTCTCGTAGAGGAGATCGCGCTTCGGTCGCTCGAGGCAGCGGATGAGGAGCGTCGACTCGTCCGGGGTCTTGATGCGTAGCGTCTGCGGCGGGACGGGCGCGCCGGGAGCCTCGCGCGACCACTTGAAGAGCTGCGGATCCTCCTGCCGCTCGACCTCGAATCGCGCGCCGTCGCACTCCATCGTGACCCGCGAGATGCTGCCGGGCGGCACGTCGTCGCGGTGGCGGTGTTCGAACCGGCCGACGAGGCGTCCGATCGTCACTTCGTTCCAGCCGGAGCCCCGGTTCCACGCGACCGTGTCGCCCTTGAGGCCGAGCGCGTTCGCCATCCAGCCGAAGAGCAGGCCGGCCTGAGTGCTCGCCGCGTCGACGTCGCCGTCGCGCGGATTGAACTCGATCGTGAGGCGCTCGATCGACGTCAGGCAGGCGAGCGCAGTCTCGTCGTCGAAGAACCGCGCGATGAGCTCCTGCACCGGTCGCAGGCGAAACCACGTGAGGTCGGTCAGCGCGGTGCTGTCGCGAATGCGCTTGCAGATCATCGAGAGCTTCTCGAGATCGCGAAGATCCATCTCGCCCGAGTTGACGATGACGAGGTCGGCGTCGACCGCGACGCGGTCGAACAGCTTGTCGAAATCCGGCAGATCGCCGACCCACCAGACGCACATGGGAAGGTCGGTCAGCGCGAGGTGCCCGAGGTTCTCGGGGAGCCATTCGCGGCCACCGCCCGTCGCCTCGAGCACGATGGCGTCGCCGCACGCGGCGCCGGTGGCGGTGATGCGATGAAGCGCGGCGTCGGCGGTGACGGCGGCGTCTACTCCCTGACGCCACATGGCGACGATCGTTCGCGAGGGGTACGTGGCGGCCACCTCGGCGACGACGCCCTGGGCGCGGCCGAGGAGTGGCAGCTCGCTGGCGAGGGCAACGAGAGTGAAGAGGCCGATGCGAGGCGCGCCGCCCTTGTCGGCCTCTTCCTGCCAGAGCCGACTGAGCTCCGGTTCGACCGCGTCGAGCGCGAGCCTCACAGCCGCCTCCACGCGCGTCCGTCGCGCTCGATGAGATCGGAGGCGGCCGCGGGGCCCCAGGTGCCCGCGGCGTAGTTCGGGTACCCGGCGGGCGGGCTCTTCTCCCACGCCTCGAGGATGGGCGTCATGAACCGCCACGCCGCGCTCACCTCGTCGGCGCGGGCGAAGAGCGTTGGGTCGCCGAGCAGGGCGTCGAGGATGAGCCGCTCGTAGGCCTCGGGGCCGCTCCCGCCGAAGGTGGAGCCGTATCGGAAGTCCATAGTGACCGGCCGCAGCGTCATCGTGGGGCCGGGCACCTTGGCCACGAAGCGCAGGCCGATGCCCTCGTCGGGCTGGATGCGAATGGCGAGGACGTCGGGCTCGACTCGCGATCCGTCGGACGTCTCGCCGGGCGTGGCCGCGAGACGGTCGTGCTTCAAGAGCGCGTGCGGCACGTGCTTGAAGTGCACGCTGATCTCCGTCGTGCGCTTGGCGAGCCGCTTGCCCGCCCGGATGTAGATGGGCACGCCCGCGAAGCGCCAGTTGTCGATCTCGAGGCGCATCGCCACGAACGTCTCGACGTTCGACGTGGGGCTGACGTTCGGCTCTTCGCGATACGCCGGCGCGGGTTTGCCGGCGAAGTGACCGGGCGCGTACTGACCACGAACGGTCAGACGCGCGACGTCGTCGCCCAGGATCGGCTTGAGCGCGCGCAGCACCTTCACCTTCTCGTCGCGCACCTCGTCGGCGGTGAAGGCGACGGGCGGCTCCATGGCCGTGACCATCAAGAGCTGCAAGAGGTGATTCTGGACGATGTCGCGCGACGCGCCGGCCTCTTCGTAGAACTTGCCGCGACCCTCCACGCCGATGTCTTCGGCGACCGTCACCTGCACGTGGTCGATGTGATTTCGGTTCCAGAGCGGCTCGAAGATCGTGTTCCCGAAGCGCAGCGCCACGAGGTTCTGCACCGTCTCTTTGCCGAGGTAGTGATCGATGCGGAAGATCTGGCTCTCGGTGAAGACGCGGTGCAAGTCGGCGTTGAGCGCGTTCGCGCTCGCGAGGTCGCGCCCGAACGGCTTCTCGATGATGATTCGCGTGTAGCGGTCGGCGTCGTTCGAGACGAGACCCCCGGCCGACAGGTTGTCGTTGACGGCGCGGAACGCGCTCGGCGGGATGGCGAGGTAATAGATGCGATTGCCGCGGGTGCCGTTGGTCTTGTCGAGCTTCTCGAGCTTCGCCAGCAGCCGCTGGTAGCTCTCGGGAACCTCGAACTTGCCGGATACGTAGTGGAGGCGGCTGGCAAAGTCGGCCCAGACCGCCTCGTCGATGGGCTTGCGCCGCGAGAACTGGGCGACGGCCTCGCGCATGTTCGCGCGAAACTGGTCTTCGCTGCTCTCGGTCAACGCGAAGCCGAGGATGGTCATGCCCGGCGGCAAGAGCCGCGAGACCGCGAGGTTGTAGAGCGCGGGGATCAGCTTGCGACGCGTCAGGTCTCCGGACGCGCCGAAGATGACGAACACGCAGGGCTGCGGCGTGCGCTCGGTCTCGAGGCCGGCGCGGAACGGATTGTCGGTCATGCCTTTTTGACGGCATGGCCGCCGAACTGATTGCGAAGGGCCGCGAGGACCTTCGCGCCGTACGACTCTGCTTGCCGCGAACGGAAGCGGGTCAGCAGCGAGAGCGTGATCACCGGGGCGGGCACGTCTTGATCGATCGCGGCCTGGACCGTCCACCGGCCTTCGCCCGAGTCTTCGACGTAGCCTTTGATCGAGTGCAGATCGCTGTCGGTCGCGAGCGCCGACTCGAGCAGCTCGAGCAGCCACGATCGCACCACGGACCCGTGGCCCCAGATCGACGCGATGCGATGGAGGTCGAGCTTGAAGGGCGCGGTCTTCATGATCTCGAACCCCTCGGCATAGCCCTGCATGAGCGCGTATTCGATGCCGTTGTGCACCATCTTCACGTAGTGGCCGGCGCCGGCGTCGCCGACGTGCGCGTACCCGTCGGCGGGAGCGAGCGTCTTGAAGATGGGCTCGCAGATCTTGATCGCCTCGGCCGAGCCGCCGACCATCAAGCAGTAGCCGTTCTTCAGGCCCCAAACGCCGCCGCTCGTGCCGGCGTCGCAGAAGAGGATGCCCTTCTCGGCCAGCTTCGCGGCGCGCGAGCGCGAGTCGTTCCAGTTCGAGTTGCCGCCGTCGATGATGACGTCGCCCTTCGAGAGCTTGCCGGCCACTTCCTGGATCACGGCGTCGGTCACCTGCGACGGCACCATGATCCAGACGACCTTGGGTCCTTGCAGCTTGGCGATCGCGTCGCCGTTGTTCTCGGCGAAGATCGAACCCTTGGTCGCGAGCTCGCGCGCGACGTCGAGGTTACGGTCGACCGCCACGACCTCGTGCCCGCCCTCGAGGAGGCGGAGGGTCATGTTGTAGCCCATCTTGCCCAAACCGATCAGTGCGAGGCGCATGGCCAAGGCCTAGCCCGAATCGCGCCCGACTGGAACGGGCAGCGCCTCGATCGGCTTGCGATCTTGAGCCAACGTCACCGGTGGTCACGATCGAGCGCGCGAGCGCGACCGCAGCTCGCGCGACCCCGAGGCATAGGTCAGCCGGACGCGTCGTCGAGCACCGACTCGGCCCTCCCCTCTTCCTTTGTTCTTTGTCTTTCACACGCGGCCACCGCGCCGCGCGCCTTTGGCTACGATCGCTCGCTGCCACCGCGCGTGCGGGCCGCTTCCAATCGGCTTCTGGCGCTTACCAGCGGTTGCGTCGATCGCCGCCGCCGCCGCCACCACCGCCGCCACCGCCGCCACCACCGCCACCACCGCGACGGCCACCGCCGCCGCCGCCACCTTGACCGCCACCACCACCACCGAAGCCGCCGCCGCCGCCGCTGCGCTGGGGACGCTCTTCGGCCTCGTTCACGCGGAGCGGACGCCCGTCGAGGTTCGCGCCATTCATCGATTCGATGGCCTTCGTTGCCTCGGCCGGCGAACCCATCGTCACGAATCCGAAGCCGCGCGATTGACCCGACGTGCGGTCCGTCACGATGTGGACGTCCGTGACCTCGCCGATGCGCGCGAAGGCCTCACGCACCGTCTCGCTCGTAGACGAAAACGACAAGTTGCCGACATACAGACGCGTTCCCATGTCTCTCTCTTCTCTCGCTTACGGCCTCATTGCGTCTCAGGAGCGCCACTCCAGCATCTGGCATCCAATCGACCGTAGAAAACCGGTGGCCAGACCGCGGCGGCGAAATCCGCCGCGTCAACACGCCGCGTTGCCGTCGATCGCGAGCCGCGGTCCCGGAGAACCGAGAGAGCAGTCGTTGCCGGGGAAACGTCACCGTGAGCAAGTCAAACATAACGGACCGAGCTGACCGCGCAAGCACTTCTCCCGGCGCAATTGCGTCGGTTTATGTCGGCTCACCGGCTGGCTGGTGCGTCGCTTTTGCCCGCTCGGTTGGGGCACGGGACGACGCCGGGTGCCCGAGGGTCCGCCGGCGGGGATCGGCAGCTCGAGATCAGCTCCCGGCGGGGAGCGTGGGCTCCCCCCCCTCGACCTCGACGCCACGAATGCGCTCGAACGGAGCCCGGGCCCCCGCGCGACTACGGAATTGGTTTGGCGAACTTCGCCGGCTCGGGTGCAGGCTCGAGCGTCTCGAGCTTTTGGAGAGCCATGACGCCGCCTACGGGCTCGCTCACCATGTCGGACACGACCGTCTTTGCGACGTTGTAGGCGCCTGTGATCCTCACCTTTGCCCCGACCGCGGGCAGCGGGAACGGCTCGGTGACATTGAGCATGTCGTCGGTGACGAGCTGCTTGTCGGTCGGTGTATCCCCCGGCTTCAGCTTCTTGTAGGCCTGCATCGCATCGTAAATGACCGCGTAGTTACGCGCCCACCCGACGACGCGCACCTTGAGGCCCTTCATCTCGCCCTTGTCGTCGGCGACCCAGAAGCTCGGCACCTCGGTGTTGCAGCCGTCCGGGTCGGCCTTGCCCGTCTTGTGCACGGCGCAATCGGGCGCGCGGGGGATGTTCGAGTCGACGATGTAGCCGAGGATCGAGATGGCCGGGGGCGCCGTCACGTCCTTGGCGTGCATCAAGCTGCGAAGCTGATGCACCGCTCCATAGACCGTGAAGTCGTTGCCATTCTTGATGGGCGTCGTGGGCAGGGTCGGAGGCGCCGGGATGCTGGCGGCCTTGCCCGACCATGCGGGCTGGGGCTTGTAGGGGTTGTCGTCGCCCCCACCACAACCGACCGCGGCCGTGAGGACCGCTGCGAGGCCAAGCGCGCAGCCTGCTCGCTTCGCCAACGTTTGCGTGCGCATGATGACCTTGTCTCCCTCGGGCTCGTTCGCCCCGAAACGTTGCGGCGGTGGACGAGTAACACGCGCGAAAGCGACGAGACAAGGACAACTGACTAGTTTCCGAGCGCTTGAGGCCATCGAGACGCAACCGTAGCGTTGCCCACATTTCGGCTCACAATCGATCCGAAGCCGGGTTCACGCCAGGAGTGAATCTTTCCGTGAAGACTGGCCGGCGGCGGCGGAGGTGGGGGCTGCTCCGGGACCCGCTCCAGAACCCACTCTAGAACCCAGACCGAGAGCGTCGATATCGCCCCTCCGGACCACGTCGCTCTCGCCGAGAGAAGAGGCCAGCCTCTGCGCGATGGCGATGAGCTCGACGTCTTCGCCGGGAAACTCGTAGTCGACGAGCCTCGCGTAGGCCGCGTGATCGATCCCCACGGGCCGACCGCGGACGCGCAGTCCTTCGCGGGCCAGGCGATCGGTGAGAATGGCGCGCAGGTCTTCGGGTCGGTCGCGGAGCCGAGGCAACGTGATCGGCGCGGCGACCGCGTCTCCGAGACGCTGCGCGAGCGACGGATCCAGGCGGTCTTCGGCGACGAGCGTCTCGGGCGGACACACCGTGGTCAGCGCCACCTGGAGGTCGATGGGGTCGGCGCGCTCCCAGGGCGCCCGCCTCTCGGCGCAGGCGCGTGCGACGAGCCGCTGGATGTCGCCGGGGAGCGCCGCGCCGTCGAGCAAGACGAGCAGGCCTCGGTCCGAGAGGGCCAGCGGCGACACGGTCGGATCCAGCCATCGGGCGGCGTCGTGCTCGCGCGCGCTCGTCGCGTCGACGAGGACCATGGGCGCCTTCGCCCGCGAGCCCGCGAGGTGCGCGCGCGCGAGGTACGGCACCGGATCGGCGCCGCTCGGCGCGACCACCACGATGGGCGCGCCCACCGCCGTTCTGCGCTCGAGCGCCTCGAGGACCCCGCGCGACGCGGCAGAGTAAACGCCGACCGTGGCGGGGCGGGCCAGCCGAGAGGTCGCGAGCGCGTCGCGCTGGGCGTCGAGGTCACGGTCGTGAACGAGCTTCTCGACGCGCTCCTCGGCTTCGGCCGCCCGAAGCGCCGCCTGGTGTGCCCGGTCGAGCATCCGCGCCTGCGTGCCTCGCGCGCGGCACGCGGTCGCCAGGCGATCGGCGACGCGCTTGAACGCGCACACCTCTTCGAGGGTGACGGGTTCCGCGCGGAGGCCTCGGGGCAAGACGAGGACGCCCTCGGTCTCGCCGTCGCACGCGACGACCGTGGCGAGGGCGGCGCCGCGGGCGTTCATCCACTGGCCGAGGGAGCGGATGTCGGGACGCCGCACTTCGAGCGCGTCGAGGACGTCGGCGCGCAGCGTGGCCTCGGGCTCGCCGGCGGCGACGAGCAGCAACGTCTCCGGGAGCTCGGCGGCGCGCTGGTGCACGTAACCCGCCGCGTCGACTGTGGTCACGCCGGTGGGAGCGAACGTCCAGAGCTCGGGAGACGTGGCCCCCGCACCCGCCGGCTCGCGCAGTGCGAGGAGCGTGGCCTGGATGGCCTCCTGGGGATCGGCGCGGATGGCCTCGTCGGCGGCGCGCGAGAACGCGTCGAGCCACGCGCCGCCCGCAGGACGGACGGGGCCCTCGAGCGCGTCGATCGCGGAGCCGATCGCGAGGGCCGCGGCGCCCGTCAGCAGCGTGACGAACCACACGTCGCCCGCGAAGCCGCCGGCCGCGATCGACGCGCCGAGGAAGGCCGCGCCTCCGCCGACGAGCGCGAGAACGACGATCCGCCGGGCGACCCGACCGACCGCCACCGCGTCGGGATGCAGGGCCGCGGCCGTGACGAGCGCTCCGCCGAGCGCCAGCGCGAGGGAGGCGACGCCGTTGGCCTCGGCGCGGCCGGTGATGCCGATGAGCGTCACGGCGATGAGCAAGGCCCAGAGGAGCGCGCGCATCGCCATGGCGCGCTCGATGACGCCGAGCTCGAGGCGCCGGGCCCGCACGGTCCATTCGGTCCAGGCGAAGAGGACGGCGGTGGTGACGGCGATCGCCGCCCACTCCCACCCCTCGGGGTTCTCGACCATCCACGCGACGGCGGAGCGATTCGGGCCGAGGCGCGCGCCGATCGCGAACCACCAGGCGACGGCCAGGAGCACGACGCCGGCGACGGGCGACGGGGCTCTGGCGCTGCCCACGAGGCCCCCTTGCGTACCGATACGCGCGATCGCCCAGGATGCCGCCGCCGCGCTCGCGAAGACCCCGGCGGCGCGACAGGCCTCGAGCCCGGGGCTCGATCGCTGGGCTCCGAGAGAGATCACGACGATCGCGAGTCCCCATCCGGCCGCGCGCCCGACGGAGGTCGAGCGGCCCGCAGAGACGATGGCCAGGGCCCCGCCGACGGCCGCGCCGAACCACGCTCGCGCCCCGAGACCCCGATCCGTGGAGATCGCGAGAATGGCGACGTAGGCGACGCTCGCCAGGTGGGGCACGCGGCGCCGCCACGGCAGGATCGGCGAGAGCAGCGAGGTCATGAGCGCGAACTGTGCGGAGGGATCTTGCCACGTCCGCTGGCGCATTGCGCCCCCGTATGGTCTCGTTGCCCCCATGGAGGCCCCGGCGACACCAGCGCAAGCGGCCGCTGAAGCAGGGGCGGAGACGCAGGCCCGAGGGCCGCGGCGACCCGGCGTTCTGGCCCTCGGCGTCTGGCTCACCGCGCGGGGCGCCATGGTCCGCGCCAGCCTGGGCCTGGCCGCGCTGGGCGCCCTCGGAGCCCTCGCGGCCGCAGCTTCGATGCGAGGAACGACGGGCCTCGAGTCGCTCCCAGCGATCGCGTCGCAGGCGTTCGCGTGGGGCGCCGGGACGACCCTGGCCGTCGGCGGCGCGCTGCGCGCCCTCCGCAACGACCGCGAAGAGGGGGTCGTCGCGCTCGCGAGAGCGCGCGGCATCGGGCCCGCCGCCTACGCCGCCGGCCGCGTCGGCGGCCT
>CALFNG010000317.1 GCA_937902985.1 uncultured Myxococcales bacterium | reverse complement strand
GGATGCTTCACCGACTTCATCTCCGTCACGAGGTCGGCCATCGCCACGAGCTCGTCCGGCGCGTTGCGACCCGTGATCACCACGTGAACGCGCGGCGGGCGCGCACGGAGCGTCGCGAGCACATCGTCCTGCGAGACGAAGCCGTAGTGAATCGTGTACGTAAGCTCATCGAGGATCACGATGTCGAGCTCTCCGCCCAGGATGAGCTCCTTGGCCTTCTCCCAGGCCGCGACCGCGGCGGCCTTGTCCTTCGAGAGGTCGTCGCTGTCCCACGTGAACCCGCGGCCCATCACGAAGAACGTCAGATTGGGGAGCGTCTCGGCGAAGATCCGCTCGCCGGTCTTCCACTTGCCTTTGATGAACTGCACGACGCCAACGCGCATGCCGCGGCCCAGTGCGCGAAAGACGATCCCGAGCGCGGCCGTCGTCTTGCCCTTGCCCTGGCCCGTATAGACCACGAGCAGCCCTCGTCGCGGTCGTTCCTCGACGCTTTCCCCGGCGTCGGTCATGCGAGGCTCCTTGCGTCGCGAGCGGCGACAACGGGCTGCGGGCCGGACCCCATCGCGCGAATGCGATCGCGCACGGAGACGACGTCGCCGATGATCACGATGGCGGGCGCCGAGGGGTCCACGCCGGCCACCCGCACCGCGAGGTCCGCGAGTGTCCCGACGACCACCGTCTGTGCAGGCGTCGTCGCCGATGCGATGTACGCGGCGGGCGTGGTCGGCGCGCGACCCGCCCGGACAACCGCATCGAGGTTCGCCGCGAGCTTGCGCGACGCCATGAAGAGGACGAGCGTGCCGCTCGTGCCGTACGGCGGAGATCCGCGGCCCGTGCTCACGGCGTTGCGTCCTTCGGCGTCTTGGCGGCCTTGCGAAAGCGATGGCTGAACTCGGGATCGTAGAGCCGCGAGTTCGCGAAGTCGGTCGACGTGAGCACGTGGCCGACCAGGATCATCGACTGCGTGCGGATGCCGGCGTCCTTCACCTTCTCGCGAATATCGGCGAGCGTACCCTGCACGATCTGCTGGCCGGGGCAGCTCGCCTTGTGGACGACCGCCACCGGACAGTCACCTCCGTACGACGGGATGAGCGCCTCGACGACGTCCTTCATGAGGGTGATGCTGAGAAACAGGCACAGCGTTGCGCGATGGCGGGCGAGCTCCTCGAGCTTCTCCGCGTCGGGCATCGGCGTGCGCCCTTCCGCGCGCGTCAAGATCACCGTCTGGGAGAGCTCCGGGAGCGTGAGCTCCTTGCCGAGCGCAGCCGCCGCCGCGCTGAACGACGAGACGCCAGGAATGATCTCGTACTCGATGCCGAGCTCCTGCATCCGGCGCATCTGCTCCGCCGTAGAGCCGAAGATGGCGGGGTCGCCGGTATGCACCCGGGCGACGTCGTGCTCGGCGTCACGCGCTTCGACGATGACGGCGAGGATCTCGTCGAGCGTCATCCCGGCCGAATCGAGCACCTTCGCGCCTTCGCGGGCGCTCGCGACGACTTCCTTGGGCACGAGCGACCCCGTGTAGAGGACGACCGGGCAGCGCGCGATGAGCTCCGCTCCGCGAACGGTGATGAGCTTGGGATCGCCGGGACCCGCTCCGATGATGTAGACGCGCATGGGAACTCCTAGAGGCAGCGGAGGACGGTGTCGCGAACGATTTGCCAGAGGGGCGCGGGGATCGCGCCAAGCCATCGGGCGTCGACGGCGCCCTCGGGCTCGTCCGTGGATTCGGTGTCACCGCGTTGAATCACCAGGCGCCACAGCCGATCGCTGACCGAACCGTTACGCTCGATGACGAAGCGTTGAGCGAGAGCGCGCGCGAGCCCCTCACCTTCCAGATCGAGCACCAGATGCGACGTACCGAACGAAACCTCGCCGTGCCGCGCGAGCCGCACGAACGGCGCTTGCAAGGCGTCCAGGGCAACCGGCGGTTCGAACCCCGCCGCCTTCCAGTCGCACGGTGACTTGGTATTGCCCACGAGGAAGTACTCTCCGTGGCTCTCCGCGAGGATCGCCCCTGCGAGCCGGCCGACGCGCGCCATCACTCGCCCTCCGCGTCGGCGTCCGCGTCGAGGACGAGCGAGCGTCCGGGTGTTTGCCCGGGGATCGCGTTGCCGTCCCAGGTGTACTTGTTCGTGTAGCCCCGCGGCGTGACCATGTAACCCTCGAACACGAACGTGTGGCTCGAGCCGACGAGCACCGTCGTGAGCATGCCGATCTCGTACTCGAGGAAGTGATCGAGGTCGGTCATGATCTTCTGCTCGAGCTTGCGGTACGCGCTCTTGACCAGCGCGACCGGCGTCGTGCCGGCGCGGTGGCGTGCGATGATGTCGTGGGCCTCGACGATCTGCCGCGTGCGCCGGCCGCTCGCGGGGTTGTAGAGGCCGATGACGAAGTCGGCCGAGGCTGCGGCCTCGATGCGGCGCGCGATGACGGGCCATGGAGTGAGCAGGTCCGAGAGCGAGATCGCGCAGAAGTCGTGACCGAGCGGCGCGCCGACGAGCGAGCCGCACGAGTTGAGCGCCGTCATGCCCGGGATGATGCGCAGCTCGGGCGACTCGCCCCGTTTCCAGCCCATGTCCTTCAGCACCTGGAACACCAGGCCCGCCATCCCATACACCCCCGCGTCGCCCGACGAGATAATGGCGACTTTCGCACCGTCACGCGCGCGCTCGACGGCTGCGCGCGCTCGGCCGATCTCCTCGGTCATCCCGGTGCGAATGATCTCCTTGCCCTCGGTGAGGTGGCGCACCAGCTTGACGTAGGTGATGTAGCCGACGACCACGTCGGACGACGTGATGGCCTCGAGGGCCGCGGGCGACGTGTGGGGCGCCGAGCCAGGACCGATGCCTACGATCGACAGAACGCCCTTCGAGTCACCCATGATGAGCCTCCTTCACGTGCGAACCGCCCGGACCGTCGCTCCGCTTCTGGAACGGGATGCGCGCAACGGCCAAGGTCATCCACCGCCCCGCGCCGTCTTCGGTGTACGTCTGCTTCGCGACGAGCAGCTTCTCCGCGCCCGCCGCCCGAAGCGCTGCAGGCTCCGCCACGCCGCGTGTGCCGACGAAGCGCTTCACCGTCTCCGAGGGGTTCTCGATCCCTGGCGTCCCATCGAGCTCCTCGGCGGTGAACGTGCGAAGCAGCCACCCGCGCCGCTCGGCGAGCGCGAGCATCGCTGGCTCGTCCGCCTTCGTGTCGATCGTAGCCAGCTCCTTCACCGACTTCGCCGAGAGCCCCTGCGTCGCCAGCATTGAATCGACGCCCCGCTCGACCATTTCGAGCGTCGCGCCACGGTCGCACCCGAGGCCCACGACGAGGCTCTTCGGGCGGTACACCACCGCGTTCTCGAAGTGCGCAGGGTGGGTCTTCGTGAGATCGCGATCACTGGCGATGAGAAGGATTTCCCACGCCTTCGGATCGACACCGTCGAGCGTGGTCGCGTAGCGAACTCCCGCCGGAAGCGGCCGATCCCCAGGCCACCACGAGGGCTCACCCGTCTCCTGCACGAAGAGCACGGGCGCCGCGTTGACGACGGCCGCGCACCCGCGCGTCACATTGCGATCCATGTCGTCCAGCACCCAGCCGAGATCGCGGCCGAGGATGTCGACGGTCAGCGTCCCGAGCGCGTCCGACGCCGTCGTTACCACCGCGATTGCGCCCAGGATGGCCGCGGTTCGCTCCGTGTACTGGTTGCCTCGGCCGACATGGCCCGAGAGCACGCAGATCGAGAAGCGCGCGGCGTCGTCGACGCAGAGGACCGCGGGATCCACCTTCTTGTTGACGAGCAGCGGCGCGACCATTCGCACGACGGCGCCGATGCTGATGACGAAGACGTGGCATTCGTAGGCGGCGAATGTGTCGGCGAGGAGCGGCCCCATCGGAAGCGGCAGCTTTCGCGCACCGGGTGGTGCCGTGGCGAAGAGCTTCTCGGACACGTACAGATCGGCCCCCGGAAGGCCGGTCAGCAGCCTTGTGGCGATGCCGATCCCGTGTCGCGTGATCGCGTAGATCGCGAAGGCTTTGCGCGCGTCGCTCATGCTCGCTCCTCGGCGAGATCCGCCACGCTCGAGAACGCGACGTCCCCCGCGAGCACACCGCTCCGGTCCTTGCGCGACACGATTACCATCGCGAAGCAATCGCCGCGCTGGGCGCCGAGCTCCGAGAGATCGCGCACGATGCGCTGCTCGGCCATGGTCGCGTGCGACACGAACACCGCGCGGTCGAGGAGCCGCGTGCGCTTGAGGGCCTCGATGACCTTCGGCATCTCCGAGCCGATCTTCATGAGCACCACGGTGTCGAACTTGAGGAGCACATCGGCGAGGTCGTCGACGCCGTACGTCGCGGGCAGGATGGCGATCCGCTCCTGTCCGTCGGCGAGCGGAATCCCCGTGACTGCCGGCACGGCGGTGATCGACGTCACGCCCGGAACGATCTCGATGGTGACGCCGGGCCATCGCTTCGGCGCCTCGCGCCTCAGGTAAATGAACGTACTGAAGACCGAGGGGTCCCCCTCGGTGACGAAGGCCACCGACTGTCCGCGCTCCAGCCGCTCGCCGATCTTCGAGAACGCGGTTTCGAAGTACGGGCGGATACGCTCCGGATCCTTGCTCATCGGAAAGGTGAGCAAGAGGCGCTCCTGCTCCGGGCAGGCTCTGATGACCGGCTCGATGATCTGCCAGGCCATCGATCGCCCGTAGTCCGAGCTTCGGGGAAGGGCGAGCACGGGGACGCTCTCGAGCGTCCGCACGGCCCGCAGCGTGAGCAGATCGGGAGCGCCTGGCCCGACGCCGACCCCATAGAGAGTGCCGTAACTCATGCCGATTCTCCCGCAGGTTTGGTGACGGCGAAGATGTGGACGGGGTTCAGCGCTTCATAGCGCAGGTACGTCGCGAGCGGCTCGCCGCGCGAGACGTTGAGGAGCGTCACCTCGGGGATGAGCCCGCGCGCGCGCAGCGTGCGATATGTCTCGCCGACGTTCTCGAGGGTGATCGCGTTGACGACCAGGCGTCCGCCGGGGCGCAGTCGGTCGAGCCCAACCGCGATGATGTCGTCCATGCTCCCCTTGCTTCCACCGACGAAGACCGCGTCAGGCGTCTCGAGACTCGCAAGCGCATCCGGCGCGCGCCCTGCGATGATGCGGACGTTGTCGACGCCGTGCGCACGGACGTTCTCGCGGCAGATGCCGATCCCCTCGGGATCCACCTCGATCGCGTAGACGCGACCGCGAAGCGTGAGCATGGCCGCCTCGATCGAGACCGATCCGGAGCCCGCCCCGACGTCCCAGACAACGCTGTCGGCGCGGAGCTGCATCGCGGCGAGGGAGAGCACGCGGACCTCGCGCTTGGTGATGAGTCCCTTCTTGGGCATCCGCTTTGCGAACGTGTCCTCGTGGAGGAAGGGGATCGCGAGCGGCGGTCGCCAGGCGGCGTCGCTCCGCGCGAGAATGAGCACGTTGAGGGGGCGGACGTCGGGGCACGCGGCGAGATCGCTGAGGGAAAACGCGCGCACCCGTTCGCCGGGACCGGCGAGGTCCTCGCAAACCCACGCGTCCCACGCCGTGTCGCCGTGCTCGATGAGGCGAGAGGCGAGGCGGGGAGGCGAGCTCTCTTCGTCGGTGAGCACCGCGACCTTCGACATGGTCTTCAGCCGCGTGACGAACCCTTCGGTCGAGCGCCCGTGAACGGACACGAAGGACGCGTCGTCCCACGAGAGGCCCGCCCGGGCGAAGGCCCACTGGACGGAGCTCGGCTGAGGGATCACCTCGACATGCTCCCGCCCGAGCTTCTTCACGACGAGCGCGCCGATGCCGAAGAAGAGCGGATCGCCGGAAGCGAGAACACAAACGGAGTGCTCTCCGGCCAGCTCCGCGACGCGATCGAGCGCCGCGGAGATGCCGGACTTGAGGACGATCCGCTCCCCCGTGAACTGCGGAAAGAACGCGAGGTGCCGCTCGCCTCCGACGAGCACCTGCGCGCGGGCCACCGCGTTGGCGGCCCGGCTGGAGAGGCTCGCGCACCCGTCATCGCCGATGCCGACGACGGTGACTGCGGAACGCGGGTTCACGACGCCGCCTCTGTCGAGAGAAGGAGCAGGTTCGCGCGATGCGGCGCAAGGTATTCGACGTTCTGGTCAGCGCGGGAGGTCTG
>CALFNG010000316.1 GCA_937902985.1 uncultured Myxococcales bacterium | reverse complement strand
TTTATTCGCCCAGGTTTGACTAAATCAGCGCTCACGTTCGTGAGCGCCGATTTAGGTCCTCGCCTGCGACTTTTCGTCGTACGGACGCGCCGGCCCCGGTTCGATCCCCTCGCCTTCCCGCAAAGAGTGCTATAGGCGCGCGTGGCGTCATGACCGAAGCCATCGTCTTCCGCCGTGTACGCGCCCTCGATCCGGCGGGCGCGCTCGATGCGGAGGTCGACGTGGTTGTCGAGCGCGGCCGGATCACCCGGGTCGGCCGCGACGCCGCCGCGGAGCTCGTGGCGAGCGACCGCGTGCGGGTGGTCGAGCGCGCGGGCGCGTGGCTCATGCCGGGCCTCATCGACCTGCACGCGCACCTCCGCGAGCCGGGGGCCGAGGGCAAAGAAGACGTCGCGAGCGGCCTGCGCGCGGCGGCCGCCGGCGGCTTCGTCGACGTGTGCTGCATGCCCAACACGCGCCCCGTCAACGACTCGCGCGTCGTCACCGAGATGCTCGTCGCCAAGGCGCGCGCGCTCGGGACGGTGCGCCTGCACCCGATCGGCGCCATCACCGTGGGCCAGAAGGGCGAGCACCTCGCCGAGATGGCCGACCTGAAAGACGCGGGCGCCGTCGCCGTGAGCGACGACGGCCGCTGCGTCACCAACAGCCAGGTCATGCGGCGCGCCCTCGAGTACGCCGCCACGTTCGACCTCCCGGTCATCCAGCACGCCGAAGACCACGCGCTCACCGAGGGCGCGCAGATGCACGAAGGCGCCGTGTCGACCAAGCTCGGCCTCCGAGGCTGGCCGCGAGTCGCCGAAGACGTCATCGTCGCGCGCGACGTCTTGCTCGCCGAGTACGTCGGCGCCCGTTACCACGTGGCCCATGTCTCGACGCAAGGCGCCGTGCGCATCTTGCGCGACGCCAAGGCGCGCGGCATCGGCGCCACGGCGGAGGTCACGCCCCACCACCTCTTGCTCACCCACGAGGCGCTGCTCGGCTACGACACCGCGTGCAAGGTCAACCCGCCCCTCCGCGAGGCGGAAGACGTCGAAGCGCTGCGGCGCGCGCTGGCTGACGGGACGATCGACTGCATCGCGACCGACCACGCGCCGCACGGGGTCCTCGACAAGCACGTCGAGCTCGCCGAGGCCGCGCCCGGCGTGATCGGCCTCGAGCTCTGCCTTCCCTTGCTGCTCGGGCTCGTGCGCCAGGGCGTGCTGTCGCTCTCGAGGCTCATCGACGCGCTCACCCGGGCGCCGGCGCGCGTCGTCGGCCTCGAAGTGCCGCGGATTCGCGACGGCGCGCGGGCAGACCTCGTCCTCGTCGACCCCCTCGCCCGCTGGACGATCGACCCGGCGCGCCTTCGAACGAAGAGCCGCAACACTCCGTTCGCGGGGCATGCGGTACAAGGACGCGTGGTCATGACGATGTGTGAAGGGCGCGTGGTCCACGAAGAGCGGCACGAACCGCACGACGAACCGGAGGCCGAGTGACCGACCCGACGAAACAAGACCGCGCATGGCTCGCGCTCGCCGACGGGACCCTCTTCGAGGGACGGCCCTTCGGCGCGCGCGGCGTCACGATCGGCGAGGCCGTGTTCACGACCACGTGGACCGGCTACCAGGAGGTCCTCACGGACCCGTCGTATTACGGCCAGATCGTGACGATGACGGCGCCCGAGATCGGCAACGTGGGCGTCAACGCCGAGGACTCCGAGGCCGTCAGCGGCGCGCCGAGCGTGGCGGGCTTCGTCGTGCGCGACGCGAGCCCCATCACCTCGAACTGGCGCGCCGAAGAGTCGCTCGACGCGTACCTCGTGCGTCACGGGGTCGTGGGGATCAGCGACGTCGACACGCGCAAGCTGACCCGTCACCTCCGGGATCAAGGCTCGCAGAACGCGGCCATCGGCACCGAGTCGCCCGAGGCGCTCGTTCGCCGGGCGCGCGAGGCGCCCAACATGAACGGGCTCGACCTCGTGCGTGCGGTGTCGCCCAGGGCGCCGTACGCGTGGACGGCGGGGCGCGGGAGCTGGAACACCGAGGCGCCACGCCCCCCGGAGCACCACGTCGTGGTCCTCGATTGCGGAACGAAGACGAACATCCTCCGGTGCCTCGTCGACGCCGGATGCCGCCTGACGGTCGTCCCCGCCACGTCGAGCGCGCAAGACGTGCTCGCCCTCAAGCCCGACGGGATCCTCCTCTCGAACGGGCCGGGCGATCCGGCGGCCGTGGGGTACGCGGTCGAGACCATCAAGGGCCTGGTCGGGAAGAAGCCGCTCTTCGGCATCTGCCTGGGCCACCAGCTCCTCTCGCTGGCCATGGGCGCCAAGACCTACAAGCTCAAGTTCGGGCACCGTGGCGCCAACCAACCCGTCAAGGACCTGACCACGGGACGCATCGAGATCACGACGCAAAATCATGGGTTTTGCGTCGATCTCGATACCGTCCCCTCAGGGGCCAAATCGACCCACGTGCACCTCAACGACGGCACGTCCGAGGGGCTCGCCATCGACGCTCTGAACGCCTTCAGCGTGCAGTACCACCCCGAGGCGGCGGCCGGACCGCACGACGCGCACTACATGTTCGAGCGCTTCGTGAAGCTCATGAGGCGCTGACGCGTGCAACCTGGACGACCGCCGGTAGGGAGCGACCGCCTGGCCACTCGCCGGTGAGGTTCGCCCCGGCGTGCTAAAGACCCGCGCTCTTCGATGGCCGAACGCAAGATCCATTTCGTCAGCCTCGGCTGCGTCAAGAACCGCGTCGACACCGAGGTGATGCTCGGCGTCGCCGGGCGCGACGGCTGGCGCGTGGTCGAGGAGCCCGACGAGGCCGAGGTCATCGTCGTCAACACCTGCGGCTTCATCGGCGAAGCGAAGAAGGAGTCGATCGACACCATCTTCGAGCTCGCCGAGTACAAGAAGATCGGCGCCTGCCAGAAGCTCGTGGTGTCGGGCTGCCTCTCGCAGCGGTACCCCGGCGAGCTCGCGGCGCAGATGCCCGAGGTCGACCACTTCCTCGGGTCGAGCGACATGCTCAAGCTCGAGCAAGTCCTGGCGGGCGACGCCGAGCGGATGCTCGTCGGTAACCCGGCCGACTGGGTCGTCCGCGCCAGCGACCCGCGCGTGGTCACGCAGTCGCGCGCCAGCGCCTGGTTGAAGATCGCCGAGGGTTGCGACCGGACGTGCGCGTTCTGTGTCATCCCCAGCCTGCGCGGCAAGCAGCGATCGCGTACGGCCGACGACGTGGTCGCCGAAGCCGAGCGCCTCGTGGCGGCCGGGGCCATCGAGCTCAATCTCATCTCGCAGGACACGGTCGCCTGGGGTCGCGATCTCAACCGGGCGAGCCGCAACGCCGGAGCGGCCGGCGAGGCGAGCGAGCCCGGGCCCGCCGGACGCCTGGCGTCGCTCGTGCGGCGCGTGGCCGACGTGCCAGGCGTCCGGTGGGTGCGCGTCTTCTATCTCTACCCCGAGACCCTCGACGACGAGCTGGTCGAGCTGCTCGCGCAGCACCCGCGCGTCGTTCCTTATGTCGACATGCCGCTGCAGCACGCGTCCGACGCGATGCTCAAGCGAATGCGCCGCGGGCACGGGCGGGACCGCCAGCGCCGCGTGGTCGAGCGGCTACGCGCGAAGGTGCCGGGCCTCACGTTTCGCACGGCGTTCATCGTCGGCCACCCGGGCGAGACCGCGGCGGACTTCAACGAGCTCTGCGCCTTCGTCGAGTGGGCTCGGTTCGAGCATGCCGTCGTCTTCCGGTACTCGGACGAAGAGACGTGCGCGGCGCACGCGATGGGCGACAAGGTGCCGGCGCTCGTGTCGGCGAACCGCGCGCGCAAGCTGCTCGCGCTCCAGCGGGGCATCGCCCGCAAGAAGAACCAGGCCCTCATGGGCACCGAGATGGACGTGCTGGTCGAGGGGCCGAGCGAAGAACACGAGCTCGTGATGAAGGGGCGTCACGCCGGCCAGGCGCCCGAGATCGACGGCGGCGTGTACCTGAGCGAGGGCGAGGCCCACCCCGGCGAGATGCGTCGCGTGCGCATCGTCCAGGCGAGCGACTGGGACCTCGTGGGCGAGCTGACCGACCTGAGCGAGGCGGGCGACCGGCGACCGAAGGCGCCCGCGCCTCGCCGCGTCTCGCTCAAGATGGTCGGCGCGGCGCGCGAGACGCGCTGGCAGTGACGGTGGCTACCTGACGTGCACGAGCGTCCGGGGGCTCGTTTCGGAGTCGGCCACCTGCGTCACTTGGAGCCAGTCGCCGGAATGGGCGAAGACGCTCGCGTCCCACTGGCCGCAGGCGTTCGCGAGCGCTCCGCTCACGGCCTTGTCGCCCGGAACGGCCGGGCTCTCGTTGATGATGATGACGACCGCCTCGGACTCGACCGCTCCGCATCCCGCGCTCAGCGTGATGTGATCCGCGTCGACCCCGACGGTCTGCGTCGGAAGCTCGGGCGGAGGCAGGGGCAACGTCGGGCTCGCGCATGCCAGGGCCAGCAGGAACGGCAGCGCGAGGAGCTTCGCGAACCGGCCGGTGGCGGGCGGACGCCGGGGCATCGTGCAAACAACGTAGCACGATCCAGGCCCACGAGCACGGCGCGAGAATGCGCCGAAAGCACCACGCGACGGCAACCGAGTTGCCTATCGTCGCCCACGCCGTAGGCGCCGAAATTGGACCCGCCCGGAGCGAGCTGGTACTGCGGACGACGGTGCGATCGGGTGCGATCCAAGAATCCTCCCCGGCGCCCATCGATCGCCTGGACTCGCGCCTGGTGGCGCACGACGGGCCGCCACGTGCCCTTCGTGTTCGCCGGGGGATGCTTGCTCGGCGCCGCGCACGGGGGCGATCTCGACTGGACGGCGCCTAGCCCCGAGGCGGCCGTTGCGGAGGTGCTCGCTCGACGCGGCCTCGCGTGCACCGCCGCCGACGTAACGTGGGTCGATGCGCCCGCGGGGGAGCTGGCGCGCCTGTGGGGCGCGCTCTTCGGCCGGTCCCGGGCGCTCGTTCGCGCAAGCGCCGCGGGCGAGCCGACGGACCTCTATCTCGTCGACGGTCGCCTCTCCCCCGAGGGCACGGTGCTGTGGGTGGGCGATGTACGGAACCTGACGAACACGAGCGGCGTCGACGAGTCGCGGCCCCTCGTGCGTGGCCCCCTCGTGGCCTACACGACGTCCGGCGAAGGGCTCGTGACGGGCGTGCACGTGCTCGATCTCGAGGGCCCGGGCGCAGACGAGGAGAGCGACTTCACGCGGCTGCAGCGCCTTCAGGTCGCGCTGACGAACGTGCAGCAGACCGGGCAGGCCGCGGGGATCGCGCACACCGCGTTCGCGCTCGACCCGGTGGCCAGCCGCGCCGAGATCGCGTGGCGCGACGACGGGACCCTCGAAGCGCGGGCCGACGAGCGCGTCGTCGTCATCGACCCGCGCGGCGCCGCGGTCGTTCAGGGCGCCGAGTTCGTCCGCGTCGTGAGAGACGAGCGCTCGCGGCCCGGCAACCTCGTGACCTGGGCGGTCGACCGCGTGCGCGCCATCCCGTGGTTCGGCGACGACAAGATGCAGTGGGTGAAGGCCGTCGCCTTCACGGCGCTCGACAAGGTGCGCGCGACGTTCTCCCGCGGCACGACCGCCGAAGACGTGCGCGACGAGATCGGCCTCCCCGCGTCGGCGAACACGATGGCGGTCACGTTCACCGATCCCGAGGTCGGGTGGCCGCCGGCCCCGCTCAAGCCGGCCTTCGCGAAGCCCCTGCCCGGCGAGGGACAGTGGATCGCCCTCGACCGGGACGCGTTCATCACACCGACGCCCGACGGCGGCGCGCCCGCGTTCGTCACGTCGTTCGTGCGTCCCGACCTGCAACGAAGCGACGTGCGCGTGTACGTGACGCTCTGGGATCCGCGACAGGTCGCGCTCCACATGGAGGCCGGGACCGTCGAGCCGATCAGCGCGACGGGCGAGCACGGCAGCGGCATGATCCCGCGGACGCCCGAGGTGATGGAGCATGTCGTCGCGGCGTTCAACGGCGGCTTCCAGGCCCAGCACGGCGAGTACGGCATGCAGGCAAACGGGATCGAGTACCTCCCGCCGAAGCCGTACGCTGCCACGGTGGTCGAGCTCCGCGACGGCGCCAACGGCTTCGGCGCGTGGCCTGCCTCGGCGCCGGTGCCCGACGACGTCATCGGCATGCGCCAGAACCTCACGGCGCTCGTGCAGAACGGGAAGTTCAACCCTTGGGGTCGCAACTGGTGGGGCGGCGCGCCGCCCGGCTGGCCCGATCAGGTTCACACGGCGCGGAGCGCGATCTGCCTCACGCAAGAGGGCTACGCCGGTTACTTCTACAGTAGCAGCATCTCGGCCGAAGACCTCGCGCAGGCCATGCTCATCGCCCGCTGCGCGTTCGGGATCCACCTCGACATGAACGTGGGTCACGCGGGGTTCGAGTTCTACGACGTCGCGCCCGAGGGCCAGCTCGCTCCTCTCGGGCGCCCCCTCCAGGGCGACTGGGAGGCGACCGGCAAGGTGCCCGACATGGCCGGCTACGTGTTCCGCGGGCGCCGCATGATCCGCGGCATGGGTCACATGCTTTTCCCTCGTTATATCCAGAAGGAAGCTCGCGACTTCTTCTATCTCACGTCGCGCTCGATCCTGCCGGGCGCGCCCGTTCCGCTCGAGGGCGGCGCCGGGGTCTCCCACGATCCCGACGAGGGACGCTGGCGCACCAAGGGCCTGCCGCAGCACGGCTTCCCGTTCGCGATCGCGAACGCCTGGGTGCGCGGCGCCGGATTGAAGCTGCGCGTCGTTCGCGCGGACCCCCGCGCGCTCCGGCCCGAGTCGGCCGACGAGCCCGGAAACGTCAGCAAGCCGACGGTCCTGTCGCTGGTCACGCCGGCCGCGCTCGTCGCCTTGGCCCGAGCCCCCCGGACGCTCTGGTGGCGCGGTGGCCTCTTCGCCATCGACGCCGCCGCGCCGGCCCCGGGAGCGACGGCGCTTCTCGGGGGATGCCCGACGAGCGCGCCCTGCGCGGCCGTAGCGGGAGCCGCGGTGGGCGTGGCCGACGAAGACGGAATGCTCGTGTGGGTCGAGCTCCCGCCCGGCGCTCGCGCCAGCGAGGCGACCGGGGCGGCCATGGACGCGCTGCTCGCGAGGCTCGGCTGCACGGCGCGCATGGCGGTCCCGGGTCTGGCCGCGGCCTGGCTGGGGGGCGAGGCCGGCGTGGGCGACGAGCGCGGCGATCACTCCGGCGGCCTCCTCGATGCGGCCGGCGACCCCCTGCCCCTTCACCCGAGGCCGTCGGCGCCCGGCGCGATGAGCGCGGTGAGCGCGGTGCGCCTGGTCAGGGGAGCAGCCCCCGACGCCCATCCCATCTTCACGGACACGCCGATCGTGCCGATCCAGGTCTGGCAGCCGCTCCAGGCGAAACGCATACGGTATTTTTACAAGCCGGCCGCCCCTCCTGCCCCGTGAACCTTTGAAAAGAGGGTTGTTCGGGCCTCCCTTCGCGCTCGCTTGCTGCTGGACCGCGAGTTACCGTGGGTGTCGAGGAGGCCTGCGAGCTCTCATTCGCGTCGCAGACCGCGGTGAGTAGTTGGCAACCGGGGACGCATAGCGCATTACACTCGGCGCAAAGCTCCAGGAGGCTGCTGTAGCCTCGGTGGTAGCCTTCGGTGGGCGGCACATGCAGGAGACTCGTGCCATGGCACAGAACGAAAAAAGCGGATCCGACCTCGACATCTTCGAGGGCCTCGGGAAAAAGAGCCCGTCCGTACCCCCGAACGGAACGCGTAGCGTCCCGCCCCCGCCGCCCCCGGCCGCCGGCAGGCCGATCGAGGGCAAGCGCACGCTCCTCGGCGTGACGGCGCCCCCCGGCCTCGGCACGCTCGGGATTCCCCAGGCGGCACCCCAGGTGGCATCGCAGGCGTTTCCCCAGGCAGGCGGCTCGCCCTCGCGCTTGCCTCCGCCTCCCCCCGGTCGGGGCACGCTGCCTCCCGTGGTGGCGCCGCCCGCTTCGCGCATTTCGAGCATTCCGCCTCCCCCCGCCCCCTCCGTCTCGAAGCCCGCGAACGCAAACGCGGCTCCGGCCGTCGACATGGACTGGGACGAGGAAGACGAGGCGACCAACATCTTCGACGAGGCCAGCGAGTCGACGCAGATCTTCGACGACGGGGCGAACCTCGCGAGGAAGATCGGTGATCCCCTCCCGGCGGTCGCGGCGCCCCGCGCCGTGTCGGCGATGACCATCCCGCCCGCGAAGCCCACCCTCCTCGGGCTGACTTCGCCGCACCCCGTTTCCAGCGTGCCGCCTCCGATGCGCGTCGCGACGCGCCCGCCGCCGCCTCCTCCGGCGTCGGGTCCGACCACGGGCTTTCCGACCTCGCGGTCGTCGGCGCCTCCGAGCTTCCCGCCTCCTCCCACGATCAACCCGTTCCCGCCGGCCCTCGCGACCATGCCGGGCCTCGGCCTCGCGGGCAACCCGAACACGCGCACGATGCCGCCTTCCGGCGGGCTCGGCTTCGGCAACCTACCGATCCCGCGACCGGCTGCCGTGCCCGATTTCCAGCCGAGTCAGCGTCGCGCCATGGAAGCGACGGCCATGGTGCGGCCGCCGCAGAACCGCACGATGCTCTTCGTGGCCCTCGGCGTCGCCGGGGTCGTCGCGATTGGCGCCGCGCTGTTCTTGCCGTCTCACCCGGGCCGCATCGTGATCAACGTCACCGACGCGCAGGGCGCCGGCGTGAACCATGTCGAGATCTTCGTCGACGGCCGCAAGCAGTGCGACACCGCGCCGTGCATCGTCGACCAGGTCGCGGCCGGGCCGCACGACGTGAAAGTTCTCGCCGACGGCTTCGACGCCCCCCCCGTGCAGACCGTGACGGTCGAGTCCCGCAAAGACGAGACCGCAGGCTTCACGCTCGGCTCGTCGGCGGGCACGGGCATCCGGGTCGGCGGTACGCAGCCCGGCGTGAAGCTCTACGTCGACGACAAGGAGAGCGGGCCGCTCCCTCAAGAGCTCCGCGATCTGACCCCGGGCGACCACGTGATCAAGGTCGCCGGCTCGGAGCGGTACCAGCCGCTCGAGAAGCACGTCAGCGTCGAGCGCCAGAAGATCCAGGATCTCGGGACCGTCACGCTGAAGGTGCTCAAGGGCAAGGCCACCATCAGCCTTGGCACGCCCGGGGCGCGCGTGTTCCTCGTGAGCGGGTCCGATCGCCGAGAGCTCCCGATGCTCCCGATCTCGGTCGACATCGACACGACCAAGGCCTGGGCCCTCGAGGCCAACAGGCCCGGCTTCGTCGATTACCGGCAGGCGATCGGCTTCGACGACGGGCAGGCCGAGCGAAGCTACATCGTGGCCCTCGATCCGAAGATGCCGGGCTCCGTCCAGCAGACGCCGGTGTACGTCCCTCAGGCACCCGTCGCGGGCTACGCCGCCGCCCCCAGGCCCGCGCCTGCGCCTGCGCCTCGCGAGGCCGCTGCGGCGCCGGCCGCTGCCTCCCCGGCCGGCGAGGGCGCCGAGGCTTTCCTGAACATCAACTCGATCCCGCCGTCTACCGCGTTCCTCGACGGGCGGTCGCTCGGCAGCACCCCGAAGGTGCACGTGAGCGTGAAGCCGGGCCCGCACACAGTGAAGTTCGTCGACTCCGACGACGGTCTCACGAAGACGGTCTCGGTCTCGGTCGGCTCGGGCGAGACGAAGCCGGCCGTAGCGAAGCTGAACTAGCGGCGGCGCAGCCGTCCGCGTCCTCGGCCGGAGCGCGTGCGTTCTGCGCCCGTGTTCGCTGGAAGGGGCGTATCCTTTTCAGCTAAATGGCCGCCGCCTCGAAGCCGCGAATTCTGGTCGTCGACGACGAACCGGGCCTGCGCGACATGCTCGCGATCATGTTCAAGCGCGAGGGGCTCGACGTCACGCTCGCCCCCGGGTTCGCGACCGGGCGCGACGCCATTTTGCACTCGCCGGAGCCCTACGCAGTCGTCCTGACCGATCTGCTCATGCCCGACGGCAACGGGCTCGATCTGCTCACGCTCGTCAAGCAGCGGACGGTGCAGACGGAGGTCATCATGATGACCGCCCACGGCGCCCTCGAAACGGCGGTCGACGCGATGAAGCGCGGCGCCTACGACTTCGTGTCGAAGCCGTTCGCCACGACCGAGCTCCGGGCGCTCGTGCAGAAGGCGCTCGAGAAGCGCGCCATCGTCGCCGAGAACGAACAGCTCCGCGCGAAGCTCGGGCGCGAGCAGGGGCGCGAAGTGGTGTTTCGCTCCGAGGCGATGCGCAAGATCTTCGACCTGACGCAGAGCATCTCGCGGGCGCGGACCACGGTGCTCATCACCGGCGAGAGCGGCACGGGCAAGGAGCGCATCGCGCGCGCGATCCACGAGGCGAGCGACCGGCGCGGCAAGCCGTTCCTCGTCGTGAACTGCGGAGCGATTCCGGAGGCCCTCATCGAAGCGGAGCTCTTCGGTCACGAGCGCGGCGCCTTCACCGGCGCGGTGTCGAGCCGCCTGGGGCTGTTCCGCGAGGCCGAAGGCGGCACCGTCTTGCTCGACGAGGTCGGCGAGCTGGCGCCCGCCACCCAGGTGAAGCTCCTGCGCGTCCTCCAGGAGCGCAAGGTCCGGAGCGTCGGGGCCGCGGCCGAAGTGCCCATCGACGTCCGCGTCCTGGCCGCCACGAACCGGAACGTCGAAGACGAGGTGCGAGCGGGCCGCTTTCGTCAAGACCTCTACTACCGGCTCAACGTCATCCGGGTGGAGGTGCCGCCGCTCCGGAGCCGGCGAGACGACATTCGCCCCCTCGCCGAGCACTTCCTGAAACAGAGCGCCGGGGAGCAGGGCAAAGACATCCGGGCGCTTTCGCCCGACGCGCTCCGCACCCTCGAGGGCTACGACTTCCCGGGGAACGTGCGCGAGCTCGAGAACGTGCTCGAACGCGCGGTCGCCCTCGCCAAGGGCATGACGATCGGCCTGGGCGATCTCCCCGGCGAGCTGGCAGGCGCGGCGGCGCAAGCGACGCCCGATCTGGTGCTCCTCCCCGACGCCGGGTGCAACCTCGACGAGGTCCTGGGAGAGGTCGAGCGGCGCCTGCTCCTGCAGGCCCTCGAGCGGTCCGGAGGGGTGCGGACGCATGCAGCGAAGATCCTCGGCGTGACGCTCCGCAGCCTGCGTTACCGCCTCCACAAGCACGCGCTCGGCGACGCGGGCGACGACCCCGACTCCGACCCCCCGTCGGAGCAGACGTAGTCAACGAGCCGCGCGCGTGTACGTGCACGCGCTGGCGCGCTTCGGCCGGCCTACGTTCGCAGCCGATGAAGGGGACCGAAGAACGTCACCTCGCGTCTGCTGGGAGTGACGAAAATTGTCGACCTGCTTACGTTGGCCCTCTTCGCCACCGCCGTGGGATACTCGCAAAACGCCGGAGAAACTCGCTGTTCCGCGATCCGCCGGCGTGGGAGCTCGCCATGGCACAGCCTCTGCAAAGACCCTCTTCCGTGACGACGAGACGGGCGCGAGGTTTCACGCTCGTCGAACTGATGATCGTCGTCGCCATCGTGGGAATTCTCGCCACGCTGGCGGTCGTCGGATATCGAAAGCTCATTCAAGCCTCGCACGTGAGCGAGGCGACGGGAATGGTTCAAAGCATTCGCGTCGCGCAAGAGGGCTACCACTCCGAGACCCAGCAGTACGCGAGCGTCTCGGGCACCTTGAACAACTTCTACCCGGCGGCTCCGAAGTACCAGACCGTGACGGCCTGGGGCGCACCGTGCGCTGCAGCCTGCCCGGGTGTTCCCTGGTCGTCTTTACCGGTTCATGTCGATGGTCCGGTCTACTTCGGGTACGCGACCGTCGCCGGGATCGCCGGGGCCGCGCCGCCCGCGGCCGTCACGGTCAACGGCCAGCCCCTGGTCTTCCCCGCGGTCCCCACGACCGACTGGTTCGTGATCGCCGCCGAGGCGGACCTCGACGGGACACCGGGTCAAACGAAAGACACCAATGTTTACGGCACGTCGTGGACGAATCAGATTTTCGTAGACCACGACGGACAATAACAACAAACGTTAGATACAAAACGAGGAGAGGGACAAATGCGCAAGCTGGCACGTAAGGCAAGTCGCGGGTTTACTTTGATCGAGCTCATGATCGTCGTGGCGATCGTCGGCATCTTGGCGGTTCTCGCCATCTATGGCGTCCGCAAGTACATCGCGAATGCGAAGACGGCCGAGGCGAGGAACTCGCTCGGGCAGATGGGCAAGGACCAGGCGACGGAGTTCGAGAAAGAGTCGATGATCGGCGGTGTGCTGGGGGTCGGGGCCTCTGCGACGAACTCCCGGTCTCTCTGCCTCGCGCCCACTGTGACGGTTCCCGGGACGATCGCGCAGGTCAGTGGCAAGAAGTTTCAGTCGAACCCGGCGGCGGACTGGAATGCCGACAATGCGTTGGCCAAAACCGGCTTTGCTTGTCTGAAATTCGCCATAGATGCGCCCCAGTACTACATGTACAACTTCAATTCAAATGCCACCGCTACTACCCCGGGCACGACTTGGGCGGGTATCGCGAATGGCGACCTGAACGGAGACCTCGTTCAGTCCACGTTCACGCTCAACGGTTCTGTAGTGGCTGCGACCTTCCTCATCGCGCCGAACTTGACGGAGCTGAGCCCCGAGGAGTGAGCTCGATCCGCGGATAGTCGACGACGCCGGGCCCTCGAAAGAGGGTCCGGCATTCGTATGTGGTGAGAGGGGCCAGGGGGAGTCGCTGCGCGACGACCCGTCGCGAATGCCGGTGCCGACCGAAAAACGTCCGCGTCGCGTCGCGTTGGAGAAGATGCGCCTTGATAAGGAAGTTGAACCGCGCGTTCACACTGATCGAGCTGATGATCGTGGTCGCGATCGTCGGAATCCTTGCGGTTCTCGCGATCTTTGGCGTGCGCAAGTACGTGGCCAACGCGAAGACGGCTGAGGCCAGGAATGCTCTCGGGCAGATGGGCAAAGACCAGTCGACGGAGTTCGAGAAGGAGTATCTGGCCGGCGGGGTCATGGGGGCCGGCAGCTCCTCGACGATCTCGCGCACGCTCTGCCTGTCTGCGACCCAGGCGGTCCCGAAAGACCCGTTGAGCATCCAGGGCAAGAAGTATCAGCCTGATCCCACTAGCGGAATGGACTGGAACAAGGACGATCTGGCGCTCAACACGGGGTTTGCGTGCCTGAAGTTCTCGATGGAAGCCCCTCAGTACTTTCAGTATCTGTTCACGTCAGACGCGGCCAACAAGGCGTCAGGAACGACCTGGCTCGCCACGGCGCACGGTGACCTGAACGGCGACACCGTCGTCTCGACGTTCACTCTCGCGGGGGCCGTGACCCCAACGCAGGACTTCATTCTCGGGCCGAGCATCGGCGAGGTAGACCCCGAAGAATGACGCTGAATTAGGCGTCCGGAGCTGTTGAGGTCGCGGTGCTATTGCTCTCCGCTTCACGCCTCGTCACATAAATCACCGCCCCCGCCACGCCGCACCAATACCAGAGCGGCCGGAAGACGAGGCACACGGCGAGCACGGCTCCGGACGCAGCGCCGGCGAGCGCGAAGAGAAGAATTGTGATCAGGTACGCGTGGCGCGAATCTCTTTTGCTAACTGAGCAATTACGACGCTAAAAGCAAAGGTGAGCGGCAAGATCCGAACGTATTTCCAGGTATCAGAATGATGTTCACGTACATAGTCACCTCCGGCGATCATCGCTCCCGCTGCACCGACGAATAGATAGACTAATCGAAACAGCCGTTTTAGTAGCGCGCTCATTGAGGCCAGTACTAGCTACTAGCGGTTGTCCGGTTGGTCCGACATCGTCGTCGCATCGGGTTCTTTCCAGGACGGCATGATTCACGGATAGGTGGGATACGGATAATAGGCCGTCGGATCCGGAGGGCAGGACATCGCCGTCGGATCGCATCCTGGAGCGGGCGCACACGTGGGTCCAGGCCCCGTGGGCGGTGCAGGAGGAACGGGATCACACAACACACCGGAAGCGGCCGCACCTGCAAGGGCGCAGATTTGTGCACACAGCATCTTTGCCCCTCTGCAAGCGTAGTAGCAGGCGGCCGTCGCGGCGGCCCCGACCGCGGTTCCGCACAAATCGCGGCCCCGAGGGTCAATCCGATTCACCGGGTCGTTCACCACGTACCCGTAGAGGTTCATTCCCCCGTCGAATCGGATGGGATCTTTACTTGTCCACTTACAGGACTCCGACGCACGTTCGTCGTACGCGCACGGATTTTCCCGGTTGGTGTTCGCGGGTTGCAACGCGCGGAGCCCTGACGCGAGCGTGCGCGGGAAGCCGGATCGCCTTAACGCGAGTTTTTGTCCCTCGAGAGGGTCCTCCGGAAGGGCGGTTGCGGCTCGCATCGTCGTGGCCAGCGTAGCGCTTCTCGGAGGGCGGCTAAAGAACGGACCTTCGTCGGCGCCGCTGCTACCGTGGCCACGCGATGCCGTCGCTCACGCACGAGGCCTTGCTGCTTCTGTTTCGCAACCGGCCCGAGCTCGCGCCAGAGCTTCTGCGCGACGCGCTGCACGTCGCGTTGCCGGCCTACTCGGAGGTTCGCATCGAATCGGCCAACGTGGCGGAGCTCGAGCCGGCCGAATACCGCGCCGACCTGGTCGTCTTGCTCGTCGAGGGCAAGCCGGTGCTCGCGATCGTCGTCGAGGTGCAGCTTTCGCAGAAAAACGAGAAGCGCCTCTCGTGGCCCTTGTACGTCGTCGGACTTCGCGCGCGCCTCAAGTGCCCGTCCTGCGTTTTGGTGGTGACGCCGACCGAGGGGGTGGCTCGGTGGTGCCGCGAGCCGATCGAGATCGGCCCGGGCAACGTCTTCGTGCCGCTGGTCATCGGGCCCGCGTCGGTGCCCTTCATCGACGACGTGGACGTGGCCGAGCGCGACCCAGAGCTCGCCGTGCTCAGCTGCATCGCCCACGGCAACGAGGCGCACGCCGAGGTGCTCGGTCGCGCCGCGCTCCTGGCGACGCTGCGGCTGTCGGACGAGCGGCAGGTGCTATATTCCGACCTGGTCTTCGCCGCGCTCTCGGAGGCGGCCAGGGCTGCACTGGAGGACCTGATGGCCGGCGGCACCTACGAGTTTCAGAGCGACTTCGCCAAGAAGCACCAGGCCAAGGGACGCGCCGAGGGGCGCGCCGAGGCTCTGCTCGCCGTGCTCGAGGCTCGCGGCTTGCGCGCCTCCGACGAGGCCCGAGTTCGCATCCTCGCGTGCGCCGATGCCACGCAGCTCGATGCGTGGATCCGCAAGGCGGCAACAGCCACCTCGATTGACGAGCTGTTCTAGGGGACGTGGACGGTGGCCCGCTCGCCGTCCACGTCGTACACGTCGAGGTTCACGAGTTCCGAACGCCGCATGCCGGTGGCGAAGAGGACTTCGAGGATGGCCCGGTCGCGGAGACCGATGGGGTCGCGCAGCTCGGGCACCTGCATCACCTTCTCGACCTCGGCGACGGTGAGCACCTGCGCGGGGAGCTTGCGTTGCCGACGCGGGAGATCGAGGTCCGAGGCGGGGTTCCACAAGATGGCGTTCTGGCGGGCGAGCCACCGGAAGTAGAGGCGCACGTGGGCGAGGCGACCGTACTGCGTACCGAAGAGGAGCGGCTTGCCGTTCGCCTTGCGGTAGTGAAAGAGGTAGCGCGGGTAGCGCTCGAGGATGGGCTTGGTGATCTCCTCGGGCCGCGTGAGTCCCGCGCGCATCGCACCACAGGAAGAACTGCTCGATGTGGCCCTTGCTCGTGTCGACGGAACGCTCGGAGCGGTGCTGCACGCGGAGCCAATCGAGGTAGCGGGCGAGCCACGCCCTCATGCTGCGGGCATCGAGAACGCCGGGAGTCTTCATGTACGACGGCGAGGAGCGTCCGGCGCCCCGTTAGTGCTGCCCGAATCCCCCCGACCGAATCCCTCGGATCGACCCTTTCCGTCGGTTTCTCGAAGACCTATACGGTCGGGGGTCGTGGCCGACCACGGCCCGACCGCGCCCCGGCCCCATCGGTCCGCGCCCGACCGGATCACGTCGTAGGCGAACGTCCGGCCCGTCCTCTGCGACGCGACGTACTCCGTCTCGATGAGCCGCCTAAGGTGCGGCTTGGCCTGGGTGAGCCCGAGGCCCGTGTGCTCACGGAGTTCACGCAGGGTGAAGCTGCGCGATGGCGTGGTCGAGGTGGCGCACGGCATACGTCGTAACCCGGGTGCCCGTGCCGAAAACCAGGCGGGAGAACCGGCACGGCCCTCGCGACGCGCGCTGCTACGC
>CALFNG010000315.1 GCA_937902985.1 uncultured Myxococcales bacterium | reverse complement strand
GTCTTCTGCGCCCGCGTCGTCCGCGTCCGCATCGGCGCACTCGCCCGCGAAGCCCGCCGCTTCGGCGAAGGCCGCTCCGGTCTGCGGCGACAAGCCTCTCCCCCCCTGTCCCCTCTACGCCTGGATGAAGGCCAACACGTCGACCGCGATGAGCGCGGAAGACTTCGATGCGCTCGCGACGGCGCTCGACAAGGTCGTCGCCTTCGCTCCGGCGGGATACGTCAACTGGGTCTCGATCTCGAAAGACGGAGCGAGCGCGGCGCGCGCGCAGAGTCTCGACGGGGTCAAGGCGGCGTGCCGCGGTTGCCACAACCAGTACAAGGACAAGTACAAGAAAGAGATGCGCGACCGTCCGATCTGAGCGGCGCACGACCCCACGCGAACGAGCCACCGATGCCCACCCATCGCCCGATCCCGCGTCCGAAGGTCCCGAAGGTCGGCCGCCCGACGGGAAAGTTCACGCAGCACCGGCGGCTCGACGTCTTGCGCGAGAAGCTCGAGGTGCATGCCGGCGGGCTCTCGCTCGAAGATCTCGCCCAGATGCTCCGCATCTCGACGCGCGGCGTACGCCGGTACCTCAGCGAGCTGGCGCTCATCACGGAGCTCGAGTCGATCGAGGTCCGCCCGGGCGGTGCTCACCTCTGGCGCATCAAGCCGAGCGAGCGCGGGCGCGCGGTCCTCTTGCGCCGCACCCAGGCCTACGCGTTGCTCGCGGCGAGGCGAGTGTTCGAGCCGATCCGGGGCTCCGCGCTCTTCGACGAGATCGACGTGGCGCTCCGGCAGGTGCAGCAGGTCGCGCACCGGCCGGCCGCTCGCACAGGGGCCCGCGGCGACGTCGTCGCCGAGATTCCCCTCGACGGCCGCTTCGCCTACGTGCCTCACGCGCCGCGGGCTTACGCGAACCGCAGCGAAGACGTCGATCGCCTCTTCCAGGCCGTCGTCGAGCTCGCGGTGCTTCGCTTCCGCTACCGCGACGCGGGTGCCGAGCCGCGCGCCGACGCGAAAGACGGTCGCGAGGCGCGCGAGCAGCGAGATCAACGTGAGCAACGAGAGCAACGAGAGCAACGAGACAAGGGAGCGCGCATCACGTCGCACCCCTACGCCCTCGTCCTTCACGGCGGGTCCATCGTGTGTGTGGCGCACGACGTCGATCGCGACACGGCGCGCGCCTTCGTGTTCGATCGCATGACGGACTTCGACGTCGCGCCCGCCGAGCGCTTCGATCTGCCCGCCGACTTCGACATCGCCGACTGGCTGCACGGCGACTTCGGCGTCGGGCGGGCCGCGCGGTCGGTGAAGCTCCTCGTCGAGTTCGAGCCCCGCGCGGCCGAAGGGGTGCGCGCCCGTCGCGTGCATCCGTCGCAGAAGGTCGGCCTCGCGCCGGACGGTCGCGTCCGGATGTCGTGGACCCTCCCAGAATCGCCGGAAATCCTCGAGCGCTTCCGCTGCTGGGTGCTGGGCTTCGGCGCCGCGGTCCATGTGGTAGAGCCCCCCGAGCTCGCGGACGACATCGCGGGCGAACTCCGGCGTGCCGCGGCGCGATACGGCGCCCGCTAGCGGGTCAAGCTCGTCACGAACGTGAGGGCCAAGAACGTGGCCGAGGTGAGCGAACGTACGCTGCTCGCGTCCGGTGACCTGCTTGCAGCGCGCGTCGCTGCGTGGGAAAGGTTTAAGGAGGGCACATGCCCCAACCTCTGAAGATCGTCCACGACAGCGAGCCGATCGTCCCGAAGAAGGCGCCCGTCGAGGCGTCGACGCTGGCGCACAAGGACCTGCGGCGCGGCCTCTGGTGGCAGAAGATCCCGGCGTACCGGGGGATCGACGAGGCCACGTTCCTCGATCACGGCTGGCAAGCCAGGAGCTCGATCACGCGCGTTTCGAAGCTGGTCGAGACGATCCAGGAGCTCGTGCCCGCCGGGTTCGTCGAAGACCTCGAGAGTGGGATGAAGCAGGCGCCGATGAGCGTGCGGGTCAGCCCGTACATCGTGGGGCTCATCGACTGGGAGCGACCCTACGAAGATCCGCTCCGCACGCAGTTCTTTCCGCTGGCCTCGCGGCTCTTGCCGGACCACCCCAAGCTCGGGCTCGACTCGCTTCACGAACAGGCCGACGCGCCCGTTCCGGGGCTGACGCACCGGTACCCGGACAAGGCGCTCTTTCTCCCGCTCGACACGTGCCCGGTCTACTGCCGGTTCTGTACGCGGTCGTATGCCATCGGCCTCGACACCGACGAGGTCGAGAAAGTGCACCTCCGCCCCAACGAAGACCGCTGGCGTCGCGCGTACAACTACATCGCGTCGCGCCCGGAGCTCGAGGACATCGTCATCAGCGGGGGCGACGCTTATCAGCTCCGCGCGCAGCACATCGAAGAGATCGGCGAAGCGTTGCTCGCGATCCCCAACGTGCGCCGGATGCGCTTCGCGACCAAGGGTCCGGCCGTCATGCCGATGAAGATCCTGACCGACGACGCGTGGCTCGACGCGCTGACGCGGGTCGTCGACAAGGGCCGGAAGCTCCACAAAGACGTCGTACTTCACACCCACTTCAACAATCCCAACGAGATCACCGGCATCACCGAGGCCGCGATGGGCCGCCTCTTCGAGCGGGGGATCGTCGTACGTAACCAGAGCGTCTTGATTCGCGGCGTGAACGACAGCGTCGAGACGATGACGCTCCTGGTGAAGCGCCTGGGTCACCTCAACGTGCACGCCTACTACGTCTACGTGCACGACATGGTCCGCGGGGTCGAAGACCTGCGAACGAGCGTCGACACCGCGATTCACATCGAGAAGCACGTGCGGGGCTCGACCGCGGGGTTCAATACGCCCACCTTCGTGGTCGACGCGCCCGGCGGCGGCGGCAAACGCGACGCGCACTCCTACGAGTACTACGATCGCGACACGGGGGTCAGCGTGTACGCCGCCCCGAGCGTGAAACCCGGGGAGCTCTTCATTTACCTCGACCCGCTGCACCAGCTCAGCACCCACCAGCAGCGGCGGTGGGGCGACGCGGTCGAGCAGCGTGTGATGATCGACGACGCGCTATCGAAGGCGCGCGCCCGCGCGTGGTAGACACTTCATGAGTCGCATGCCGAGCACCCACGATCCCCGCCGCGTCTTCGACCTCGAGGCGCTCGCCGCGGGCAAAGAGTTCGTTCCCTGGCGCGAGGGCGTCGAGATCTGCCGCCTCTACGGCGACGAGAAGGTCGAGCGCGCCGCGGCGATGCTGCGTTACGCGCCGAACGCCGAGGTCCCGCTCCACGAGCACGAGGGGTACGAGCACATCTTCGTGCTCGAGGGCGCGCAAGAAGACGCTTCGGGCGTCTATCGGGCCGGCTCGATGGTCGTGAATCCGCCCGGGACACGCCATCGCGTGCGCTCTCCCGAGGGGTGTACCGTCCTCATTCTGTGGGATCGGCCCGTCATCCTCGTCTGACGCGCATCGCGGGGGTCGCCCGCGCGCTGGGGCTCTCCCTCGTGCCCGGCCTGTCGGTCGTGGCCGCGGACCTGGCGCTGCGGCGATCGCTCCTCACGGCGTTCACGCCCGCCGCGGTCGTGGACTACGTGGCGTCGGCCGCGGCCGGGACCGTCGCCTGGGCGGCCCTCGTCGTCGCGGCGGCGCATCGCGCGTCGCCCACGCGCTGGGTCGCGCGCGGCGCGCTCGCCGCTCTCGCGGTCCTCGCGGTGGGCACGCAGCTCGAAGCCTGGGACCGCTATGGCGCGTATCTCAACTGGCGCACGGCGCTGATGGGTTGTTCGCTGTGGCCGTGCCTCGCGCAGGAGCTCCTCGCCGATCGGGCGCGGACGTTCGCGCTCCTGCTCGCGCCGGCGGCCGTGGCGCTCGGCGTCGCCGCGTGGCTCCAGCGCGCGGCGCCGCCGGGTCGCCTTGCCGGGACGGCGGCACTCCCGCTCGGGCTGCTCCTCGTGGCGCTCGCGGCGGCTCTCGGCAAGCCGGACGCCGGCTGGGACAGCGGCGCCACGCCCGACGTCTTGTGGCTGAACGCGGTCGCCTCGCTCGTGAAGTCGAAGCGGTCGCACGAAGACATCATGGTGGAGCTTCGCTGGCTGCCGGCGGGGCGCACGCCCGACCCGTTGCCCGCGCTTCATGCGAGCCCTGCGCGATCCCGGAGCGTGCTGCTCGTGCTCGACGAGTCCGTGCGCGCGTCGGACGTATGCAGCGTCATCAGTCACGATGGCCAGGATGGCCACGAGGGTCACGGCGGCCCGGACGGCCACGCTTGCGACGAGTCGCCCTTCACCAACGCGCTCCTGCGGGGTCGCTTCGGGTTCACCGCGATGCGATCGGTCGACTCGACCACCACGCTTTCGCTCGCCGCGTTGATGACGGGGCTCTCTCCCGCCGAGCCTCGCGCGCGCCTGCTCTCTGCGCCCATGCTCCCCGAAGTGGCTCACGCGGCAGGTCTCGACGCCGCGTTCTGGACCGGACAGAACCTGCTCTTCGCCAACACCGGGCGCTTCCTCGACGGGCTGCCGCTCGCGGCGTTCGTCAGCGGAACGGAGCTCGCGCCGTACGCCACTTACGAGACCGGCGCCGACGACGGGGCCTTGCTCGATCGCGTCCTCTCCGACGCGCCACGCCTGCGGCGGCCGTTCCTGGGGGTCGCGCAGCTGTCGAACACGCACTTTCCGTACGTCGTCGACGATCGCGATCTGCCGTTCTCGAGCCACCTCGACTGGCGGTCGATGGACACCTTCGGGCAGGCGCGGGTCCGCTACCGCGACGCCGTTCATCGCCAGGACCGGATCCTTGCGCGCTTCATCGCGGCGCTGCGCGCGCGACCCGAGGGTGCGCAGACGGTCATCGTCTTCCTGTCCGATCACGGCGAGCAGTTTGGCGAGCGCGGGCGGATCGGCCATACGTTCACTGGGTACGACGAAGAGCTCCGCGTTCCGATGTGGATCGACGCGCCGCCCGGCACGCTCACCGACGGCGAAGCCGCGCAGCTTCGCGCGCTACGCGACACGCCCCTGGCGATGCTCGACGTGGCGCCCACGATCCTCGATCTGCTCGGTCTCTGGGACGACCCGGCCCTCGGGAACGTGCGATCGCGAATGACCGGCGTGAGCCTCTTGCGAGGGGGACCCCCTCGCGACCGCGCCGTGGTCGTCACCAACTGCTCGGAGATCTACTCGTGCGCCGAACGAAACTGGGGCGCGATGCGAGGCCCCCGCAAGCTCATCGCCAACGATCAGGAAGGAGGCCCCTGGCGCTGCTTCGACCTGGCGACCGACCCCGCCGAACACCACGACCTCGGCCCTGCCGCCTGCGGCGACCTGCAAACCATCGCCGAAGCCAGCGGCCGCGGCACGCCCTATTAGAGAGTTGAACAGGACCGGTTAGCGACCGAGGACGGAGTCGGGGAACTGGGCGCGCAAGGTCGCGTCGACCGCCTCGGCTTGGTCGGCGAGGCCGAGGCCGCGCAGGGCCTGAGCTTCGACGGCCAGCTCCTCGGGGACGAGCTGGCGGGTGGGGAGCGCCGAGAGGCCGCGCACGATCTGGAGCGCGGTCAGCGCGTCGTGCCGGGCGAGGGCGTTGCGCGCGCTCGCGAGGAGCGACGCTTCGCGGGCAAGAGCGTCGTCTTGCCCGGTGCGCGGGGGGAGGGGAGGCAGACCTGAGGTCGCCGTCTGGGTCAGCGCCGACGCAGAGCGCGCCGCGCCGGGTCTGCGCGCCTCGACGACGGGTGCAGGACTCGCGATGACGGGCGACGCGATCGCCACGGGCGACGGGTTCACCGTCGAGCCCAAGATGCCCGTGGAGCACGCTGCCGGCGAGGCCCCGGACAAGGACAGTCGCTCGGCTGGAGGAGGCGCGGTCGCAGGCGCAGGTGCCGCGACTCCGGTCGTGCCCTCGACGGGTCGAGCGCCGCCGACGACGAGCATCGCCGCGCCGATGCCGACCGTCACCGCTCCGCCGAGCAACGTGCCCAGCATGAGCATCTTCACCGCGCCGACGGACCCCGCCGCGCCGCCGCCCGACATCGACGCTGGCCCGCCGACGGCGCTCGACACCCCTGCCCAGACCTTCGCCTTCGCGGCGGCGCTGGGTGCGTCGGCCTTGGCCGCCTCGATCAGAGCCCGCAGGTCGCTCATCGGTCGTCTCCCCGACGCGTGAGCACCTGCTCGAGCTCGAGCCGACCGACGCGAAGTCGCGAGTACACAGTGTTGAGTGGGATCCCGAGGACCGAAGCGATCTCCCTCGCCGTCATTTCTTCGATTTCGTGGAGCACGAGCACCGCTCGCCGCGACAGGTCGATCGACCCGAGGGCCGCGTCGAGCCGCGAGATGGCCTCGCGCCGCGCGATCGCCTCGGTCTGCTGCGGCTCGATGCTGGCGCGATCCATCGCGAGGCCGCCGTCGGGCACCTCGGGATGGCGCCGTGTGTGCCGGCGGGCGTCGCTCGCGACGCGCAGGACAATCTGGAACAGCCACGCTCGCGGCCCGTGACCTCGATCGACGAACTCGGTGAAACGACGGTGGGCGACCACGAACACTTCCTGCGTGCGGTCGTCGACGTCGGCCTCCGTGACGCCGAGGCGCCGGAGGTTGCGCCAGACGAAGTCGACGTGCCCGTGGTACATCTGGCGGAAGGTGCCGGCGCGGGTGTCGGCCTCGAGCCGCGCGGCGACCGTGACGGCTTGCAGCGACGGTCGCGACGGCGTCGGCGTCGGCGGCACCGGCACGACCGGTACGGACGTCGCGGTGAGGGGCGCCGGGTTGGCCACGGCAGTCCAATGGCCGGACCCGGGCCCGGCCATCACTGAACCTTCCAGGAGAACGCCAGCTCGAGGCGGCCTGACCCTAGCGGTTGCAACCCGTTCGACGTCGGGCTCGTGACGTTCACCCCCGCAACCCCCCGGATGGTCGCCGAAAGCAGGCTCCCGAGCTCGCCTCGAAGGTCGACGCTGGGGCCCAGCGAGACGTAGGGAAGCGTGCGGTCATCGGTCACATCGTCAAGCATTCCCACGTCGGCCCCGCCGCAGACATCGAGCTGCATCCCCTGGTTACGCGCGTAGAGACCCGGGAGGCGGAGGCACGTGTCGAACCGCGCCGCGACCCAAAGGGCCTGCAGCACCGGCGGAGCGTTGAGCGCGGGCAGAGGCTCCGCGAAAGCGAGCGCCGGCCGGAGAAAGACCCCGCTTCCGGCCTCGACGATGGCGTACGGCGAGGCGCCGGCCATCGCGCCGGCGCCCGCGCCCGCCATGACGAAGCCGGACAAGCCCAGCTCCAGGTCGCGCGAGTCGTCGTGATGCAGGTACCAGTCTCGCTCGGGCGGCGGCTTTTCGGTGGGTTCGGGCGCCGGCCAGAGCGAATCGACCGACTGCGAATCGGCGATATCACGCGCCCGCGACGGCGCCTGCGCGCGCCCGCGGGTTGCCTCTTGCTCCAGCACGAGCGACGCCCACACGCCCACCGCCCGCGCGAGCCCGCCGCAGTCGCCGGCGGGCACCGACAGGATGCGGTCGGCGACGCGCACGCCCTTCTCGTCGATGATCTCGCCTTCGCCGCGCAATGAGGGAGCGGGCGCGGCCGGTGTGGCGCTCACATTGACGCTCACATTGACGCCCACATTGACGCTCACGCTGACCGTCCGGTCGAGGCTCATCTTGACGGTCCACGCGGGTCGAGGAGCTCGCGCCGTTCCCAGGGCGGCGCGCAGCAGCTCCCCCGCCTTGTCGGCGTCGGTGCACGATGCACGGCTTTCCACCACGATCCGCGGCGGCTCGGCGACGTCCACGCTTTCCTCCCGGCGAATGGGCCACTGACGCGTCGTCGTCATTCGCGACGAACGGCCACGAAAGTTGGCAGTTGAAACTCTACATTGCCATGTTCGGCGGCTCACGGCTCCTTCAAAGCGCGTCTCCGGTGCCATGCCTGGCACGCTGCCCGTCGAAGAGATGCGCCAGGTGTCGCAACGGGTCGCCGCGCGCGTCATCCAGCAAGCGTTCGACGACGGCGTCGCGCGAACGACAAGATCAGGCGCGAAAGCGCCGAGGCGTACGTGCAGGCGAAGTTCTGGCGGGCGGGGTACTTGCCGTTCATTCGCGCTGTCGACATCTGAAGCCAGGGCGCGAACGACGGCCGAAGCGGGCCGTGCTGGGCTCGGACGAGGTGTGGAGCCCGACCGCGTCGAGGAGGCCCCGAGAAGTGGTGCCCTCGACTGACATGGCACGCTCGTGCTAACCGCCTCCACCGCGAATGGAACGAATCCTCTCGCGTCTGGAGCGCCGCTTCGGGCGCCTTGCCATCCCGAACCTCATCGGACTGATCGTCGGGGGGATGGCGATCGTCTTCGTCTTGACCCTCCTGAAGCCCGAGTTTCAGAGCCGGCTCACGCTCGATCTCGTCGCCGTCCGCCGGGGGGAGGTCTGGCGGCTGGTCACCTTCCTCTTCATTCCGCCCGCCACCTCGGCGAACTCGTCACCGGTCTGGCTGCTCATCAACCTCTACTTCACGTGGTGGGTGGGCTCGAGCCTCGAGCAGCACTGGGGGCCCTTCAAGTTCAACGCCTATTACCTGCTGGGCGCGCTCGGAACGATCGTCGCGGCGGTGATTGCGGGCCCGGCCACGAACTTCTGGCTCGATTCGTCGCTGTTTCTCGCGTTCGCGACGATCTTCCCGAACGTACAGATCTTGCTCTTCTTCATCCTCCCCATCCGGGTGAAGTGGCTCGGGATCATCGCCGCCCTGGGGATCGCCTACGCCGCCTACAGCGGAGGGTGGGGTGCGCGGGGGTCGATCGCCGCGTCGCTCGTGAACTACCTTCTCTTCTTCACCGGCCACTGGGTCGCGGCCTTCAACAACCGCGGCAGCATGGCGCGCCAGCGCTCGCGCCTCGAGAGCTTGCGTGGGGGCGCACCGGGCGGCGGGGTGACCGTCGGCGCCGCGAAGGCCGCAAAGCGAGACGGCGCGACGAACGGCAGACCGCCGGCTCGCCCGGGGCCGAATCGCTTCGACGATCAGGGGCGCGACCAGGGCGACAACATGCCCGTGTTCGGCACCCGCGTCTGCGCGATCTGCGGCGCCGAAGAGGCCGACGGAACCGACATTCGCGTGTGCTCCTGCGACAAGTGCGGCGGCAAGCAGCGCGCGCTGTGCCTCGAACACGCGCGCAATCACTGATCGCGGACCCTCTCGAGCCCTCGGTCACGCGGCGTCGCGCGGCGTCACGCATGTATTGATGTTTTGGCTCGCGGCCATACCATCTCTATGGCCGAACGTTTGGGCCCGAGGTGCTCGTGTCCGCCATTGTGTTCTTGACCAGCTGGGCAAACGCGCCGTTTGCCGTCGCGATCGGCGTCGTGGGGGTGTTCGCGCTCCTCCAGGCGACCGGCGTGCTAGGCTTGATCGCGGGCGGAGGCGAGGGGGACCACGAACTCGATCACGACGTCGACGTCGACCACGACGTTGACGCCGACGCGGATGGGGGTGGGGACCACGACGCCGACGGCGCCTCGGACGAGCGCGGCCTGGCCGCCGTGGCCGCGGGCATTCTCGGCGTCGGGACCTTGCCGCTCTCCATCCTCTGGCAGGCGTTCGCGCTCGCGTTCGCCGCGGCCGGGTTCGCGATGAATTTTTACTTCATGGACCGGCCCGGCGGCCCGCCGCCTTCGACCCTGCTCTGGACGCTGCCCGCGGCGCTCACGTTCGGCTGCATCGCGGTGGCGACCTTGAACAAGGTCCTCGGTCCCGTGCTGTCGTCGAAGGGGCAAGAAGCGACGAGCCGCGCGCAGCTGGTCGGCCAGATCGGCGTCGTCATCTCGTCGAAGGTCGATCACGACTTCGGCGAAGTGCGTATTCGCGACAGGACGGGTCACGATCTGCGGGTCGTGTGCAAGCTGGTGAAGGAATCGAAGGGGGCGCCGACCGAGCGCCAGAGCGTCGTCGTGGTCGACTACGACGAGAAGGGCGGTCTCCTCGTCGCCCCGCTCGACGACGCCGACGAGGTCGACGAGGCCGACAAGGCCGACAAGGCCGACGAAGGGGGCGAGGTCGAGGCGCGTCGAGGCGTGAACTGACGGAAAGGATGCGTGGGACTCATGGCGTCGATACTGGAAAACGGGAGTGTCGTGGTGGTCGTGGGCGGCATCGCGGTCTTCGTCCTCTTCATGGTGTCCATGATGACGTTGATCTCGCGCTGCTACCGGCGTTGCGGCGCCGACGAGGCGCTGGTGCGCACGGGGTCCGGCGGGAACAAGGTCGTCATCGGAGGAGGCGTGCTCGTCTTCCCGGTGATCCACCAGCTGCTTCGGGTCTCGCTGCGGTCGGTGAAGCTCAACGTCGAGCGCTCGGGGAAGAACGCGCTCGTCACAGGCGACAAGATCAAGGCCAACGTGACCACCGAGCTCTACGTGAAGGTCGAGCCGATCGCCGAAGACGTGCTCGGCGCGGCGCGCTCGTTCGGCGAGCGAAACCTCGACGAGCACGCGATCGGCGATCTCATCGAGGGGAAGCTGACCGACGCGCTCCGGTCGGTCGCCGCGAACCAGACGTTCATGTCGCTCCACGGCAAGCGCAAGGAGTTCGCCGAGCACATCCAGTCGGCGCTCTCCGAGGAGCTCAAGAAGAACGGCCTGACGCTCGAGAACGTGTCGGTCACCTCGCTGTCGATGTTGCCGGTCAAGGACCTCGACGAGCACGACGTGTTCGACGCCGAGGGGCTGCGCGCGATCACCGAGAGCGTGCAGTCGAACCGCGAGAAGACCAACCAGATCCAGCGGGAGAAAGAGACGCAGATCCAGTCGCAGAACGTCGACGCCCGGATGCGGCAGCTCATGCTCGAGCAGCAGCAGAAGCAGGCCGAGGCCGACCAGGCGCGAAAGGTCTCCGAGTACGCCGCGATCCAGACCGCCGAGACGGCGAAGGCGGTCTTCATCCAGGACCAGTCGCGCGACCTGGCGGGCTACGAGAAGCAGAAGGCGGTCGAGACGGCGCGCATCGCGCAAGAGCAGGCGATCGCCGTCGCCCAGGCGGGAAGGCAGCGCGCCGAGCGCGAGGCGCTCATCGCCGCCCAGAAGGGCCAGCAGCAGGCGGAGATCGACAAGGACAAGGTCATCCAGGCTGCCGAGATCGATCGCCAGAAGGCCCTCGAGGCGGCGACCATCGAAAAGGAGAAGGTCGTCGGCGCTGCGCTCATCGCCAAGGAGCAGGCGATCGAGGTCGCGCGGATCAACAAGCAGATCGCCGTCACCCAGAGCGAGGAGCAGCAGGCGCGCGCCCAGGCGGCAAAGGCCATCGCGCTCGCCGAAGAAGAGCAGGCGAAGCAGTCGATCACGACCGTAGAGACCACGGCTCGCGCCGAGCGCGAGAAGACGATCCAGATCATTGCGGCCGACGCCGAGGCGAGCAAGAAGAAGATCGCGGCCGAGGCGAACGCCGTGTCGGCCCTCAAAGAGGCCGAGGCGATGGTGACGCTCGCCAACGCCGTCGCACAGAAGGGCGCGGCCGAGGCCGAAGCGCGGCGAAAGATGGTCGAGGCCGAGAACGCGCTCGCGCTCAAGTTCGTGCTGCGCGACGTCGTCTTCAAGGCGATCGAGAACATGCCGCAGGTCGCGCGCGAGCTCATGGAGCCGGCCAAGGCGATCCGCGAGATCAAGGTGCTCCAGACCGGCGGCTTCGCCGGCAACGGCAACGGGGCGGGGCAGCCGATGCTGGGCGTCATGTCTCCGGTGCTCAAGTCGATCCTCGAAGCGGGCGCGGCGTACCCGCTGCTGCGTGAGCTCATGAGCTTCGCCAAGACCGACAGCAAGGCGCTGACCGACAAGGCGCAATCCGCGCTCGACGAGCTGACGACCGAGATCGGCGCCATCCTCAAGAAGGAAGAGGGCACGAACGGCACAGGCCCGACGACGCTGAGGCCGCCGATTCCCGCGCCCGGCCCGGCGGTCGACGTCAGGCGCCACGACGGACCGCACGGCGCGGGCGAGTGACGCCGTGACCGACGGCATCGCGTCCAACATCGCGTCCACTGTCACGTCGAGCGCAGCGTCGGGGGGCGACGAGGCCGCCGTGCTGGCCGTGCTCGCGTCGCTTGCGATGGCTGGCGACGGCTCGAGCGGCGAGACCTCGTACGCGTCGTGGAAGCGCGCCCTCAAAACGAGCGTGACGACGAACCCGTTCGACGCGCTCGTCGTCACCGTCGTCGGCGGTTCGTTTCTCTTCTTCCTCGCCGAGCGGGGAAAGAACCCGAAGGTGAGGACGTACGTCGATGCGCTGCTCTTCATCTCGACGTGCTTGTCGGTCGGATACGCCGACGTCTTCGCCGTCACGCAGGCCGGCAAGGCGATCGCGTCGGCGGTGATGACCTTCGGGCCGGCGATGTCGGGCGCGATCTTCGACGAGGCTCGCGGGACGGGGACCGGCGAGCCTGTCGCGGCGGCGCCGGAGCTGCTGGCGATCCAGAGGACGATCGTCGACAAGCTCGACGCCATCCTCGGCGAGCTCCGGGCGTCGCGCGGGCAGGGCTGACGCCAGAAGGACCCGGCTCGCTTGCTGGAGGGAACCGGCAAGCGCGGGCGCCACGTGAAGCTGCGGCCGGGTCGTGAGGTCGATTCCGTGGCTCTTGCCCGGCTGGTCGACGCAGCCTACGTCGAGATCAGGGCCCGACTCCGGAAGTCAAGGAGAGGCATATAGAAGGTCACTCTGTCAGCCGTGCTCAACGGCCCGTGCCCGCCCCCTTCATTCGCCGCCACCTCATGCTCGTTCACTCGATCTCTTCGCTCGTTCGTGCGATCTCCTCGCTCATTCGGCCGTACCCAAGCCTCGGCGGCGCAGTGAAGCAGTAGGCGCACCGGGGAGCGTCACGTCCGAGCCGCACGTGCAAGCCCGACATTTTCATTTGGGCCTACACCGGTTGGGCGTCGGATGGGCGTTACGTTGCCTCGGCCATCGGGCGTAGCCCCCTTGCCCAAGAAGACCCGCATGCACTTCCTATGCGCCGCGGTCGCGCCGTATTCCCGCACTGTGCCCTTTTCGCTGCGCCAGGACAATCGAGACAAACATGAGACAACCGCAACGCCCCGGACGAGGGCAGTTTGCCTGCGCCATGACCGAGGAGGTCGTTTCTAAAATGACGAATTCAATGATCTTGTGGGCTGTGTCCGGCACCGCCGCCGTTGCGATGGCGGTAGCTTGCAGCAGCTCGAGTTCCCCCGCGACTCCGCCTGCCGATGGAGGCGACGACGGAAGCACCAGTTCGAGCAGCGGCAGCAGCAGCGGGAGCAGCAGCAGCAGCAGCAGCGGCAGCGGCAGCAGCAGCGGCAGCGCCGAGGCGGGCGCCGGCATCACGTGCATGGACTCGACCACGTGCACTGGAGGCAAGGTCTGTTGCCTCTCGCTCAATGGCAGGACGCCGAGCACTGCCTGCCAGACCGGGCCGTGCCCGTCGACCGCCATTGGCGTTGTCCAGCTCTGCGCTACGGCCACCGAGTGTCCGTCCGGGGATGTGTGTGCAACGATACCTCCGCCTGCAAGCCTGGGCATGGACTGCCAGGCTGGCGACGGCGGCACTAAGAAGGGTGACGCCGGCGACGGTGGTGACGCTGCACCGACCGATTCGGGTGGCGGCGACGCACCGGCCGACGCGCCGCCCGGTTGATCGCGACGTGATCTGCGGGGGCGGCCAGTCACCGCGCCCCCGCGGGTTCGCGCCATGCAGCTCTCGTCCAGGATTCCCAGGGCGAGCAAGGAAGACAGGCCCAGGCTTTGCAGCCCGCGGCCGGGGCCTGATTTCCATCTCACCCTGCGGCGAGCGGCTCCCGGTACGCGTCGTCCAGCGAGAGCTCGCACCCGAGCGACATGATTCCCGCCACGGTGCCCGTGCGCGCCTCGTGCCTCGTCCACGAGGCGTCCGCCTCGTGGCGAACGACCTCGACGAGGCCTTCGCGGTAGCTGACGAAGGACGATCTCCTGCGCGATCACGAGCCCATCAATAGGTGCCTTCGGGATGCCCATCGAGGTAGTCGCCGGGGGCGACCACGCGACATCGGGCTCCGGCTCGGAATCGTCGGGCGCTGCAAACGGTGCCTGCACCCGCACTCGAGCCCGCTCGCCTAGCGCTCGTACCAGCAGCGTCATGAGCTGACTGACGCTGTAGGAATGCGGTCCGCCCTGGGGGCTCATCGAAACCAGCCGACCGTACAGCAACTCGACGCGCGCGTCGTCGAGCGCGCCGCGATGCACGAGGCGTTCGTACTCCGCGCGGGTCCCTGGGCCGGGCGCTCGGCTGCTCGTGAGCGGTTGCCATGCCGCAAAGCATGCCCCCCCGATGAAGCGGCGTCGAGTCGGCATCGGACGCTGCGGGGGGGCGCCCACGTACCGGTGACGGGATGCGCGAATACGAGAGCCAGGCTCTTCAGCCGACCTCGAGCACGATCTTCCCGAACGTCTCGTTGCGCTGCATGAGGCGGTGCGCCTCGCCTGCTTCCGCCAGCGGCAGCACCTTCGCGACGATTGGCTTCAACGTGCCCCTCGCGAACAGCGGCACGAGGTGACGCTCGAGGGCGCGGGCCGCGAGGATCTTCTCCTCGAGTGGGCGCGAGCGCAGCATCGTGCCGCGGATCTCGGCGCGCTTGCGCATAAGCGCCCCGAGGTCGAGATCGCACTGCGGACCCGCCATCATTCCGACCACCACGATGCGCCCCTTCGTCGCGATGCACGCGACGTCTTGCGCGACGTAGGCGCCGCCGACGAGCTCGACGACGACGTCGATCCCACGACCGCCGGTCCGTTTGCGCACTTCGTCGGCGAACTTGGCGTCTCCGGCGAGGATGCCTTCGTCGAGGCCGAGGGCGCGAGCTCGTTCGAGCTTGTCGGCGGTGCGGGCCGTGCCGATCGAACGCGCTCCAATCGCCCTCGCGATCTGGATCGCGGCGGTACCGACCCCGCTACCCACGGCGTGCACGAGGACCGTCTCGCCGGCGGTGAGGCGCGCCTGGTCGACCATGGCGTCCCACGCCGTGACGAACGCCTCCGGAACCGCGGCGGCGGCGTCGAACGACATTCCCGGCGGCATCGGCGCCAGCGTGCGCGCGTGCACCGTGAGGTACTCGGCGTAGCCGCCCCCGCCGACGACGCCGAAGACGCGATCGCCAACCCCGAACTCGGTCGCGCCGTCATCGACCGCGTCGACCTCGCCCGCGATCTCGAGCCCCGGGATGTCGGCAGGCGATCCCGGCGGCGCCGGATACACGCCCATTCGCTGGAGGAGGTCGGCTCGATTGACGGCGGTCGCTCGCACCCGCACGCGCACCTCGCCGCGCGAGGGCTCCGGAGCAGGTACGTCGCGGAGCTCGAGAACTTCGGGACCGCCCGGCCTTGCAATGACGATGGCGCGCATGGACGACGAGTGTATAAGCCGAGGGGAGTCGATGCGCATCGTTCGCCCCGTGGTCCGGAGCTTTACTCGACCCCACGTGAAGCGAGCCTCCGCGTGGGTCCGGGCGGGCGGTCACGCCGTGGTCTGGATCGCCTCCCGAAAGGCGCGCCTCGTCTTCCCGAAGCCCAGGGTGGGCGACGAGCACGATCTCGGCTGGTGGTCCGTGCTCGACCTCGGCAAATCCGAATACCTGCTCCCCGAGACCGGGACGTTCGCGGGGCTCGGCATGCTGGTCGTTCCCCACGACTGCTACACCATCGTCCGCGACCGAGCGGCTCGCGACTCGATCCACGAGGGGCCCACGCGCGCGATCGACCTCGACTGCCTCGAGTGCGGGGCGTGTTGCCGGGCCAATCGCGTCGAGCTCGAACCCCAGGACCTCGAGCGGTTCGCCCAGGCCGGCCGGAGCGAGCTCGCGCGCCCCCCGTACGCCCGTCGCGACAACGGATCGGTGGTCCTCGTCTTGCGCCGTGACAGGAACTGCAAGCACCTGCACGACGACAACAAGTGCGGCATCTACCCGATCCGCCCCGACGCCTGCAGCACGTTCCCGGCGGGCAGCGAGTGCTGCCTCTCGTCCCGCGAAGAAGAGCTGGGCATCCTCGACGGCGCGATCCCGTGAGAGTTGACGACGTCGCCCGCTTCGTGGCCGACTCGGAAGCCCTCTACTCCTACGAAGGCACCAAGCAGATCAACAGCCTCATCGTCGGCCGCACCGTCACCGGCTTCAGCGCCTTCGTCTGAGCGACCGTCTTCCCGCCTTCCTGTTCAATCTCACTTCTTCTTGTTCTTGGGGCGCGCGGGGGCCGGGTCGGGGGCGACGGGTTGGGCGCTCAGCAGCGCGCCCAGGCGGTCGCGGGCGTAGGCGACGGTGTTGGGGTCGGTGGCGGCGGCTTCGACCTGCGCTCGGGCGGATTTGTCTGCCGGGGAGGCGATGGTGGCCATGGCCTGCCCGACGCTGACGACGGCCGAGGCCATGTCGTCGTCGTCTCCGGTGGCGCGGTACATCCCGAAGAACTCGCGGAGCGCCGGGAGCTCGCCCGGGCCCGCGAGCACGGCGAGGGCCGCGGCGGCCTGCTTGACGTCGTCTTCGGTGTCGGCGGGGTCGAGCAGGTGCGCGGCGAGGAGAGGCGCGGCGTTCTTCTCTTTCATCGCGCCGAGCGCCTGCGCGATGGGCCCGACGGGCGGCGTGCGGAGGACGTCTTTCAAGAAGTCGTAGTGGCGCGCGAGCGCGGCTTCCATGAACACGGCGCCGTTGCGCCGGTTCGCCAGCGCGGTTCGCGCGTCGACGAGGAGGTCCGGGCTCGTCCGCGGATCGCTCGCGGCGTCGACGAGCGCCTTCGTCGCGGAGTCGTCGTCGACCGTCGCGAGCTCGCGCAGGAGCAGCTTCTGCGCGATGACGAGCTGCGGGTCGTCGGCGCGCACGGCCTCTTCGAGCTGCGCCGCGAGGGACTTCGCGTCGGTGGGCGTCCCGTTCGCGCGCTCTCCGTCGATGTTGACCACGCACGCCAGCAGTGGCTCGCCGAGGTTGGCCTCGGAGAGCGTCGCTCCGTGCGCCGCGTCGAGCTCCGTCACGTGCCCCTGGTCGTCGCAGAGCACGAGGCCGCCGGCGGCTGCCGCGCCTCCGATGTAATTGGCGCGGTGCAGATGGACCCAGGCCAGGCGGGCGTGCTCCGCATCGAAGCCCATGGCGAGCCGGAAGTACGTGCCGTACCAGCGGCCGTCGGCCAGCGAGGCCATGGCGTCGCCCGACTCGGGCTTGGCGTACTCGCGCGTCTTGTCTTCGGCGTTCGCCGACGCCGGGAGTGCCTCGGTGCCGGCCGGGATCAGCTTGGGCATCCCCGGCAGCTCGCGGGGGGGCACCGACACCGTCGACGCCTTGCCCTTCGAGGCCTCGCGGATCCGCTCGTCGAACCGCACGAAGCCGATCCCGCCGAACCAGAGCGCGCCGCTCTCGGTCCACGCGCGGCTCGTCTCCTGGCGCAAGGTCACGCGCGCGGTCTCGTCGCCGTTGTCGAGGTCGATGACCGACACGTACTGCCCCGCCCAGGGGACGAACGCCATGCCGGCCACGACCGCGGGCGCGCCGAGCGCCTTCTTCGTCTCGATCTGCCGGACGATCTGCCCGTCGTGCGTTACGGCGAGGAGTACGCTTCCCGTGTCGCCCGCCCTCCGGAAGGTAGCGACGGTGACCGAGCCGTCGTCGCCCGCGCCGAGCAGCGCGAGCCCACCCGTCGGCCGCCGCCAGATGACCTTCCCGGTCGCCGCTTCGAGCGCGAAGACTTCGCCGCCGCCGGAGGCAACGACCACGCTGCCGGCGATGACCGGCCGGGCATCGAGCGGGTGCTGGAACGTCCACTTCGAGCCGCTCGCCAGGTCGAGGCCGATCATCTTGTCGTCGCGGCCGGCGACTCCGACGACGAAATCGACAGCCGGGGGAACCGGCTTCGAGCCGATGCGCTGCCAGACGCGGTCGATCGACGTCCCGTTGTCGTCGGTCCAGTCGGTGGAGAACAGATTGAGTCGCGTCTGCCCGCCGCCGCACGCCACGGCGGCGGTCAAGGCCACCAGCGCGACGGTCGTCGTGGCGCGGAGCCCGCGCCCGGGCGCGTTTGGTGCGTTCGTTCTCGAGGTCACGGCGAGCCCTCCGGTGCCGACGAGCCGGGCGAGCCGCTGGTGGCGATCACGGCCTGGTCAATCGCTTGCTTCACGCGCGGCGCCGACTTCGGCGGCCACTTCGTCTGGACGTCCTTGAGGAACGCGTTCGTCTCGGCTGTGCCGAGCTCGCGAACGCGCCCCACGATCTTGATCTTCGTCTCGTCGTCGACGTCCTTCGGCGGGCGGAGCAGCACCTGATCGAGCCCCCCGGTCATGACGTCGAACGGGACGCTCCCGAGCTTGCCGGCGAGCCGCACGCACTCGGCCGGGTCACAGAGCTCCCCGATCGAGGCCGCCGCTTCTTCGACCTTGTGATCGAGCGCCACGAAGAGATCGCCCACGGCTTCCTTGGCCTTGAGCTCGCCGAGTGCCGTGGCCGAGAGGCCGCGGACGTTCTCGTCGGGATCGGACAGCGAGGCCCTCAGCGTCTTGATCGCGATCGGGCCTCGCGTCTTGCCGAGCGCCTCGATGGCCGCGCGCCGGAGCGCGACGTTGCGATGATGCGCGTACCACCCGAGCACTTCGCTCGCGCCCTCGCTCGACGTTTCTCCGAGGGTCTCGATGGCCGACTGCGTCATCGTCGGCGGGAGCCCTTGTTTGAGCAGCTCGACGATCGCCGGCACTGCGGCCGCGCCGGCGCGGCCCGAGACGCGTATGTCGTCGAGCGCGCCCTTGATCTGCCCCAGATCGCCGCTCTTCAATCGCTTGATGGCATCCGGCGCCAAGGGGACAGCCGCGGGCGCGGCGTATTCGCCTTTTGGAGCTTTCGGTGGCGCGGGTGGGGTGGCCGCGGTTGGCGTTCTGGGCGCGGTAGACGCGGGCTGTTGCGCACGAACGGAGAAGGGTAGCGCAAGAACGAAGGCAACGGCGACCGCGGCTCCGAGCGCGGCCGCCAGAGGGGACGCTCGCATGGGGCCGCGATGCTCGCGCGCCCCGGGGGTCGATGTAAAGACCTCGACGCGAGATTCAACCGCCGCAGGCCAGCGCGATGTCCGTGGAGCGGCCGTTGACCGTGGGCGAGAGACCGCAAAAGACACGAAGACTCGAAGGATTTAATGGTTCATTACCCCGCCGCTACGGCCGGCTGACGCTCGGGACCGAGAACCCCCCGACCTTCGCGTCTCCGCGTCTTCGACGGCGAGGCTGAAACCGAGGAGTAGCGCCCGGCGGTCGACCGAGGTCACGGTGCTCGCGTACTCTGGAGGTCATGCGCGAACACGACGTCCTGGTGTTCCTGCTGTCTCTCGCGGTGCTCCTTAGCGTCGCGAGGCTCCTCGGCGAGGGTGCGCGTCGTCTCGGGTTTCCGCTCGTCTTCGGCGAGCTCGCGGCAGGTATCCTGCTCGGGCCGACGGTCCTCGGGCGCCTGTCACCCTCGGCGCAGCACGGCCTCTTCCCGGGGGGCGTGCCGTCGAACATGGTCGCCGGCTACACGAACGTCGGCGTCGTGCTGCTCCTGACGGTGGCCGGCCTCGAGGTGAACCTCGGGATCGTGCGGCGCCGCGGCCGGAGCGCGCTGCTCACGAGCTTGATGGGCATCGTCATGCCGCTGGCCGGGGGGGTGTTGCTCGGGGTCCTGCTCCCCGACTCGGACCTGATGCAACCCGACAAGCGCCTGCTCTTCGCGCTCTTCATGGGCGTCGCGCTGTCGATCTCGGCGCTCCCCGTCATCGCCAAGACGCTGCTCGATCTCGGCCTCTTCAAGACCGATGTGGGCCTGCTGGTCATGGCCGCGGCGATGATCGACGACCTCGTCGGCTGGCTGGCGTTTTCGGTCCTCCTCGGGCCAATGCAGGGCGGCGCGCTCAACCTGGGCTCCGTCGCGCGTTCGGTCGCGCTGACTGTCGGCTTCGTGGTCGTATCGCTGCTTATCGCGAGGCCCCTGCTCGGCCGTCTGGTCGCGCACCTCCAGGCCGACCACCACAGCGGGCCGCGCCGCGTGCTGTCGCTCATCGTGCTCCTGTCGCTCTTCGGCGCGAGCTTCACCCAGTGGATCGGCGTCCATGCCGTCTTCGGAGGCTTCATCGTCGGGGTGGTCATCGGCGACACGCCGCACCTGAAGGAGCGGACGCGGCTCATCGTCCACGACTTCGTGACCAACATCTTCGCGCCCGTGTTCTTCGCGTCGCTCGGCCTACGGGCCGATTTCGTCAAGTCGTTCGATCTTCGCCTGTGCGTCGTGGTCTTCCTCGTGGCAACCGGAGCGAAGGTCATCGGCTGCACGCTCGGGTCGCGCGCGGGAGGCATGCGCTGGCGACCGGCGGCGGCCGTGGGCTTCGGGCTCAACGCGCGAGGCGCCATGGAGATCATCCTCGCGTTGCTCGCCCTCGAGGCCGGGCTCCTGCGCGAACAGGTGTTCGTCGCGCTCGTCGTCATGGCCCTCGCCACGTCGCTGGTCAGCGGCCCCACGATGAAGTGGATGCTTCGCGGCGCCGACGACGAGACGCTCGCGTCGCTCCTCGGCTGCGGCGCGTGGATCCCCGAGCTCGACGCGTCGAGCGCCCGGGAGGCCATCGAGAAGCTCGTGGCATCGCTGAGCGGGCAGCTCGGCAACCTCGCGCCGCGCGTAACCCGGGCGGTCCTCGACCGCGAGGCCGTCGCGTCGACCGGCCTGGGAGATGAAGTGGCCGTGCCGCACGCGGTCATCGCGGGGCTCTCGCGGCCGCTCCTGGCGATGGGGTTCGCGCGGGCCGGGATCGATTTCAACGCGCCGGATGCGGACGACGCCCGCATCGTGATCCTGCTCCTCATGCCACCGCGGGCTCACGAAAAGGAAGTGCGCATCCTCGCCGAGATCGCGCGGACGCTCCTTGATCCTACCGCGCGAGAGCGGTTGCTCGAGGCCAACTCGCAGGCGGAGGTGATCGCCTTCCTCGGCGCCACTCGCCCGCGCGAAGAGCCGATGCGACGAAGCCGCACCAGCCTGGCCGATATCTGAGGAGACCGAATGTTCGAATCCGCCGAGCTGGGACACAAAGTCGCAAAGCGCTTGTACGATCGCCGGCTGTCAGCTCTTCGCTACGCGCTTCTCGAGGCGCAACTCAAGGTGCAGGCCAAGGCCGAGTTCCCTGTCGTGGTCGTTGTCGGGGGCGAGGACGGCAGCGGGAGGGGCGAGGTGGTGAATTTGCTGCTCGAGTGGATGGATCCTCGCCACATCCGCGTGCACGCGAGCGACGCGCCGGCGGACGGAGAGCGCGGCCGACCGCCGATGTGGCGCTTCTGGTACGAGCTCCCCCCGAAGGGGAAGATGGGTATCTTCTTCGGAGGCTGGTACGGCCAGCCCATCGCCGACCGTGTGTTCGACCGCATCGGAGGCGCCGAGTTCGCCCGCCAGCTCGCCGAGGTCTCGAGGTTCGAGCGCATGCTGGTGGACGAGGGGGCTCTCGTCGTCAAGCTCTGGTTGCACCTCACGAAGAAGGCCCAGAACCGGCGCTTCGATAACCTGGCGGCCAACCGGGCCACGGCCTGGCGCGTGACGAAAGACGACTGGAAGAGCCACGAGCGCTACGACGCCATGATTGCCGCCAGCGAGCGTGCGCTTCGCGAGACGAACAGCGCCGAGGCTCCGTGGGTCGTGGTCGACGCCACCGACGATCGCTTTCGCAACCTGACCGTCGGAGGCGCCTTGCGCGATGCGATGAACGCCCGGCTCCAGGCCGGCCGTCGCGCTGTACCCGTCCGGGCCGCTCCGCCGCCGCCGCCGCCGCTCGATCGGCGCAACGTGATCGAAGAGCTCGACCTCTCGAAGGCGCTGACCGAGGCGGAGTACGCCAAGAAGCTCCCTCGCTTGCAGGGCCGCCTGAACGCTCTCTCCCGCGAGAAGGCGTTCCGTCGTATCGGGGTGATCGCGGTCGTCGAAGGAAACGACGCCGCCGGCAAGGGCGGCGCCATTCGTCGCGTCACCCGGGCGCTCGACGCGCGCCTCTACGACGTGGTCCCGATCGCGGCGCCCAGGGAGGAAGAGCGCGCCCGGCCGTATCTATGGCGGTTCTGGCGCAGCGTACCGCCAAGGGGGCACATGGCGCTCTTCGATCGCAGCTGGTACGGACGGGTTCTCGTCGAGCGGGTCGAGGGGCTCGCTGCGGAGCCCGACTGGATGCGCGCGTACCGCGAGATCGTCGACTTCGAAGACGCGCTCGCGCGCTGGGGCGTCGTGGTCGTGAAGTTCTGGCTCGCGATCAGCAAAGAAGAGCAGCTCGCCCGCTTCGAGGCGCGCGAGAAGACGCCGTTCAAGCGGTTCAAGATCACCGCCGAAGACTGGCGCAACCGCAAGAAGTGGAGCGCGTACGAGCGGGCGGTCTGCGACGTCGTCGACCGGACGAGCACTGCGGTCGCGCCCTGGCACTTGATCGAAGCGAACGACAAGAAGTGGGCGCGCGTGCGGATCCTCGAGACGCTCGTCGATTCCATCGAGGGGGCGATGCGAAAGCGCGGCAAACGCAGCAAAGGTGGCTAGTATCCCGGCCGATGGCGTCCACGAGTCCGGCCACGTCGCTGTTGGTCGTTCTCGTCTTTCTCGTTGGGCTCGGGTTCGCGGGCGCGTGCGGCGGCGGGTCCCCCGCGTCGCCGGCCTACATGCCCGGGGGCGCGACCGAAGACGCCGCCGCCGCGGCCGACGCGTCGATCGCCATCGACGCGTCCGACCCGACCGACGGAGCCCCCTTCGCCGGCTGCGGCACGAGCCCGGCCAGCGGGACCATTCCGGCCGATGTCCTCGCCGTGATGAGCGCCCGGTGCCAAACTTGCCACCAGATGCCGCCCCTCAACAACGCGCCGTTTCCGCTCCTGTCGTACCAGGACGTGCACAGCCTCTACGGCGGGACGATCCCGAAGTACCAGGAGATGCACTACCTGATTCAGCCCGACGGCTCGCCGCACATGCCCTACGGCAACGCGCCGCAGCTGACTGCGGATCAGTTCACGACGCTCGACGACTGGCTCGTCGTCTGCGCTCCGCCCGGCGAGTGAGGTCCAGAGCCAACGGCCCCGTCCGGCGGGCATGAATTCACGCGGCGCTCGCGGCGCTGTCGCCGAGACGCCATCGTCGTGACCGATCGTCGGGTTCGTGCGAAAGCGCGTCCCTGCGGTTCGAGCGGCCTGCGCGGCGGGCGTCGTCGTTCTCGCCGTCCTGCTCCTCCGGCACGCGCTCGCCGGCGTCGACCCGCGGGCCACTCTCCGGGCGGTCGAAGCGGCGGGCCCGTGGGCGCCGCTCGCGCTCTTGCCCTTCGTGGTGACGACGACGCTCGACGCGACGGGAATGCGGATCCTCCTCGGGACCCTCGGGCGATCGGTGCCGCTGGCGCGCTTGCTACCGATCCGCATCGGGACCGAGGCTCTGCACCTGACGGCGCCCGCCGGCTTCGTCGTTGCCGACTCGGCGACGGCCGCGCTCCTCGACTCGCGGTGCGGCGTTCCCCTCGGCGAGGGCGCCGTGCTCGCCGTGGCTCGAAAGTGGCTCGTGATGCGCGCGCACGCGACGTACATCGTGCTCGGCGCCTCGTGCGGTGCCGGATTGCTCGCCGCCGTCTCCGCGCACGTGTTCGGAAACGGCTGGCTCCCGTGGGGGGTCGCTGCGTCAGCGCTCGCGCCGCTCGGCCTCTCGCTTGGCCTTGGTACCCAGTTTCGCGGGAGGCCTTCTTTCGAGCGCCTGTACGCGGCCATCGGCAGGGTCCCCTGGGCGGCTGCCCGCGCGTGGGTCGCGCGCTCGCGCAGCGGCGCTGCCAAGGTCGACGGTCACCTCAGTCGCATCGGCGCCGCCCGCGCAGCGACCTGGCTGGCGACCGCGTCGTTTCTCGGCGCCTGGCTGTTCGAGGCCGTCGAGACCTGCTTGCTCGTCCGGCTGGTCGGCGGACCGCTCGACCTGGGTTTCGCGATGGCCGTCGAAGTCGGCATCTCGCTCGTTCGTTCGGTCGCGAACGTCGCCCCTGCGGGCCTCGGTGTTCAGGACGCCGGCTACGCGCTCCTTCTCCAGGCGATGGGCTTGCCCGCCCAGACGAGCGCGGCGTTCGTTCTCGTCAAGCGCGGGAAAGAGATCGTATGGATCGGCGTCGGCTACGTCTTGCTGGCAGCCATGCGCGGGCCCAGTGCGCGCCTCGCGCCGATCGAGCCGGTCGCGCCGGTCGTCACGATGGCCGAAGCGGCGTCAGCCCGGCTGGTGCGACGAGTCGCTTGAGCCGCGGCGCACCGGACGATCCTCGGCGATGACCGTCGAACCGCGGCGGGTGATGCGCCCCTTCGCGGAGTCTCCGGACGAAGGACACGGCTCCTGCGCGGGCTCCCGATTCGACCGGATTCGCTTCGATTGATCTTTCATGAGGGGCCTCCGCCAGTGGACTTGCCTGCAGAATCAGGATGACACGGGGCACACCCTCGAGCGGTATTCCGCGCAGTCTCGTTGCCGAGTGTTCGCACGAATGACGCAAGCGTGCGTCATTCCCTGCGAGCGGCCTCGGCTGCCGCCGCACCTTAGCGAGGGCCAGCGACCGAGGCCGTGGCCAGCAGTTCGATCATCGGCATTCCAGCTCGAATCGAGTCATCGGGAACGCAGGCCGTCGTCAACGCTGCCGCGACGAGGACCACGCCGGTCGATGGATTCACGTCGCAAGCGTCGTCGTGTCAGGAAACAATCTGCGTAAGGGCAGATGAACTGTACGTTGCGAGTTTCCAGCGCTTCGAATCCTTTCGAAGAAGGCGCTTGCGCCGAGGTTCGAATTTGTTAGAACCAAGCCGTGCCCGCGAAGCTCGAACGACATGCCGAGCAGCTCAGCGCGCTCGGCCACCCGATCCGACTTTCCATCCTGCGGTTCGTCGTTCAGGGGGGTGCCGAAGGGACGGCCGCGGGTGGGATCCAGGAGCACGTCGACCTTCCCGCGTCGACGCTGAGCCACCACCTGAAGCGCCTCATCGACGCCGGTCTGCTCAAGAGCCGCAGCGAAGGCACCTTCCACTTCTACACGCCCGAGTTCCCCTCGATCCGCGCACTCACGGACTATGTCTGGGAAGACTGCTGCAAGCGCGGCAAGGCCAAGTGCTGCTGACGCAGCCCCGCCTTTTCACCATCACTTCGAAAGAAAGTCACGATGCCCACCGTTCGCGTCTTCGATCCGCCCATGTGCTGCTCCACCGGCGTCTGCGGTCCCTCCGTCGATCCCGAGCTCGCCCGCTTCACCGCCGACCTCGACTGGCTCAAGAGGCAGGGCATTCAGGTCGAGCGATACAACCTTTCGCAGCAGCCGGGCGCGTTTGCCGGCACCTCGGCGGTGAAGGACGCGCTCACGGCGAAGGGCAACGATTGCCTGCCTCTCGTGATGGTCGATGAACGGATTGCCGTCGAGGGTGCGTATCCGTCTCGTGAGACGCTGGCGGCGTTGGCCGGGGTGCTCGTTCGCAAGCTCGAAGCGGCGCCAGCGGCCGCGGCTGGGTGTTGCGGTCCGAGCACCAAGACCGCGAGCAAGAGCGGCTCGGGCTGCTGCTGAGCGGCTCGTGAACCTCGTCGATCGCGCTCCGCGTCACCTCTTTTTCACCGGCAAGGGGGGCGTCGGAAAGACGTCCGTCGCCTGCGCGACCGCCCTTGCCCTTGCCGAGCGCGGTCGGCGCGTGCTGCTCGTCAGCACCGACCCGGCCTCCAACCTCGACGAGGTCCTCGGGACCGCGTTGAGCTTGGCGCCGACGCCGGTCGACGGCGCGGCGGGTCTCTTCGCCATGAACATCGACCCGGAGGCCGCGGCGCGGGCGTACCGCGAGCGTCTCGTCGGCCCTTACCGCGGCGTGCTGCCCGACGCCGCGGTTCGAAGCATCGAGGAGCAACTCTCCGGAGCGTGCACCGTCGAGATCGCCGCGTTCGACGAGTTTTCGAAGCTCCTCGGGGATGCCGCGGTGACGGCCGACTTCGACCACGTCGTCTTCGACACGGCGCCAACGGGCCACACGCTGCGGCTCCTCGAGTTGCCCGCAGCGTGGACGCACTTCTTGGAGGCCAACGCGGGGGGCACGTCGTGCCTCGGACCTCTCGCCGGCCTCAAGTCCCAGCAGGCGATCTACGACGCGTCGCGACGAGCGCTCGTGGACGCCGATCGCACGGCGCTGGTGCTCGTGAGCCGCGCGGAGGGGTCTGCCCTTCGAGAGGCCGAGCGCACGCGAGCCGAGCTCGCGTCCCTCGGCGTCCGTCGACAAGAGCTCGTCCTGAACGGCCTGTTCAAAGCATCCGATCCTCGTGACCCGTTTGCGATCGCCCTCGACGAGCGCGGCCGCAAGGCTCTCGCCGCGATGCCCACAGGGCTCGCATCCCTTTCGAGGACCGAGCTCGTTCTCTTACCGTTCGGGCTCGTGGGCCTTCAGGCCCTTCGGGCGCTGTTTGGTGGAGACAGACCCCGCGGAGCGATCGTCGAAGACGTCACGGTTCCCTCGCTGCCGAACCTGGCCGCACTGCTTCCGGAGCTCACGGCCGCCGGCCATGGCGTCATCATGACCATGGGCAAAGGGGGCGTGGGCAAGACGAGCGTCGCCGTTGGGATCGCCGTGGCCCTCGCGAACCGCGGGCATGCCGTGACCCTCACGACGACCGACCCGGCCGCTCACGTCGCCGAGGCCCTTGGCGATCCGTTGCCCAACCTTCGCGTGAGCCGGATCGACCCGGAGGCCGAGACGCGGGCCTACGTACAAGATGCCATGCGCACCGCTGGCGCGTCCCTCGACGAGGCCGGCCGCGCGCTCCTCGAGGAGGACCTCCGATCGCCTTGCACCGAAGAAGTGGCGGTCTTTCGCGCATTCGCGCGCGTCGTGGACGAAGCGGAGCACGGCTTCGTCATCATCGACACCGCTCCCACCGGGCATACGCTCCTCCTGCTCGACGCGGCGGAGGCGTACCACCGCGAAGTCCTGCGTACCGCGGGCAACGCGCCCGAAGAGGTGCGGCGTCTCTTGCCACGTCTCCGGGACCCGGAGTTCACGCGGATCCTGCTGGTCACGCTGCCGGAAGCCACGCCCGTTCACGAAGCGGCGGCCCTGCAACGCGATCTCGAGCGCGCCGAGATTCGACCCTTCGCCTGGGTCATCAATCAGAGCTTTTCGCCCCTTTCCGTTTCGGATCCCGTCTTGCGTCAACGTCGCGCGAACGAGATCCGATACATCCGCGAAGTGTCCGAGCTGAGCTCGCGGGTCGTCCTCGTGCCCTGGAACGCGGGACTCGGGCAACCAGGCGTGCGGCTCGCGGCCTCAGCGATGGAGGCACGGCCATGACGACGCCGACGCTCCCGAGACGAGCGGCCGCCGAATTCGTCGGTACCGCTCTCTTGCTGGCGACCGTGGTCGGTTCCGGCATCATGGGCGAGCGGCTCGCCGGCGGAAACGTGGCCATTGCGCTGCTCGCGAACACGGTCGCGACCGGCGCGGGTCTCGTCGCGTTGATTCTGACGTTCGGGCCGGTGAGCGGCGCCCATTTCAACCCGGCCGTGACGCTCGCCGACGCGAGCCAGGGTGGGCTCGCGTGGCGGGACGTCCCGGTGTACTTCGGGGCGCAGCTCACCGGGGCCTTCGCGGGCGTGGCGGTCGCGCACATCATGTTCAAAGAGCCCGCGCTTTTTTTCGCCTCGCAGCACGAGCGGTCAGGCGTGTCGCAGCTCGTCAGCGAGTTCGTCGCCACGTTCGGGCTCCTCGCCGTGATCTGGGGATGCGTTCGCCGGAGGCCTACGGTCGTTCCTTTTGCCGTCGGCGCGTACATCACGGCGGCGTACTGGTTCACGTCGTCGACGTCGTTCGCCAACCCCGCCGTGACGCTGGCTCGGGCGGCGAGCGACACGTTTGCCGGGATCCGCCCCATCGATGCGCCGGGCTTCATCGTCGCGCAGCTCCTCGGCGCGGCCGCCGCGACGGGGCTCTTTCGATGGCTCGTCCCGACGCTGCCAGACTTTGCGTCTCGGGTGATGGACCGCGACCCCGCCGCGAGCGACCCAGGCAACGGCGAAGAGCCCACGTAGCCCTCGCAAAGTGGGAACCCATGAAGACGTTGCTCATCATTGGAGGCAGTGACGCGGGCATCAGCGCCGCCCTGCGCGCGCGCGAGGTGGACGCGAGCTGGGGCGTCCGTCTCGTCGTCGCCGACCGCTTTCCATGGCATGACGGTCGACGCCGTCGAACACCTCGACCTCAGCTACACGCCGCCCCTCAGCAGCCCATGGGATCCGGTTCAAACGAGCTGCATGGAGTGGGTGCGCGCAGGCGCAGCCTCTGAGGAGGAGAGTCATGAAGAAGGTTCTATTCGCGTGCATTCACAACGCCGGTCGTTCCCAGATGGCCGCGGCTTGGTTCAACGCCCTCGCCGATCGCGACAAGGCGAGCGCGATTTCCGCCGGTACTGACCCCGGGACGCGCGTCCACCCCGAGGTCGTCAACGCGATGCGCGAAGTCGGGGTCGAGGTCGAAGGGATCACACCGCGGAAGCTGACCGACGAACTGGCGGCGACCGCATCCATTCTAATCACGATGGGATGCGGAGAAGCGTGCCCGGTCGTCCCGGGCCTCCGGCGCATGGACTGGCCCCTCGACGATCCCAAGGGCAAGCCGATCGAGCGAGTGCGCGAGATTCGCGACGAGGTGCGCGGGCGCGTCAGCGAGCTCCTTCGCGACGAGGGTTGGTCAAAGGCCTGAGCTTCGATTCTCGCCGCGCCAGGAGCCTGACATGAGCACCTCGGAAAAGCGTTTGAAACGGGTGCTGTTCTTGTGCAGCGGCAACTCTGCGCGTAGCCAGATGGCCGAGGCCCTCTTGCGTCACATCGCCGCCGATCGGTTCGAAGTCGTCAGCGCGGGCACGATACCCCGCGAGCACGTGCATCCCGACGCCATCGAGACGCTCCGAGGCAACAACGTGCCGGTCGACGGCCTAAGGCCGAAAGACGTGGCCACCTTCGCCGGCGCTTCGTTCGACTACGTCATCACGCTCTGCGACCGCGCCCGCGAACGGTGCCCGACGTTCGCCTTCGCGGAGATGATGCACTGGACCTTCCCCGATCCTGCGCAGATCCTCGACGCGACGGCACGCACGCGGGCCTTCAAGGAGATCTTCGCTGGCCTCTCGCAGCGAGTGCGTTTCCTCATCATCGTCGACGAGAAGATGTGACGCTGGCGGCTGCACCGGCGCCCGCGTTTGCGCGATGAAATAGGCGCTACGAAGGCGTAGCGATGCACGTTTGTCACACGAGCGTGGATTGGAGCGAACCTCGGCGTGGTCTGGTCCGCCGCGGCGTGGAGAGCGCGGCGCAGCCGCAGGAGTCGAGACCCGATGAATCTGAATAGACTGAAGTCCGTACCGGTGCTTCTGGGCCTCATCGCAGCGTTCACGCACTGCAGCGGTGACGACAACGGGGCCACGAACAATGGTCCCGACGGAAGCCCCGGGACCGACGCTCCATCGAGTGAAGGCGATGGCACGACGCCTACCGACGCGAGCGGCAACGTCGACGGCGGGATGATGGCCAGCGACAGCGGCGATGCCGGCTCGCAGCCCACCACGGTCAAAGGCGTCGTCGCGAGCGTCGCGTTCGTCCCGGGCAGCGCCACCGAGCCCACGATCGCGCCCGGGTACTACAAGGGCGCCACGGTTTGCGTCGACGCCAACGGAAACGGCAAGTGCGACACGGGCGAAACGCAGACCACGACCGACGCCATGGGCAAGTTCAGCCTGGCCCTGCCGGCGCCCGCGGCTCTCATCGCCGACATCGGGACGAGCGCTACCAACACGGCGAGCAACGCCACCAATCCTTCCCGCAACGTGTTTCGCGCGTCGGTCGAGCAAGTGACGGAGCAGAGCGGCGCCGTCGTCCTCAGCGCTCTCTCGACCGAAGTGGTCCGCCTGACCGAGGCGAACGGCACTGGTTACGCCGCGGAGAAGCCGAACCTGGCCACGCGCGTCACTGCGGGGACAGTCCAGGTCGGCCCGGACCAGGTGCTTTCCGACTTCAATGCCCTGACGGGCATGACCCAGCGCGCGCTTCTGCGCGAAGCGAACATCCTCACCGGTCGCTTCGCCTACGCAATCACCAAGCTGGATCGCGGCGACCTCTACCCCGACGCGCTCGCGGTGCCGGGCGGCGACCCCGAGCTGACGGGCCTCTCCGGGGTCACGGCGGGGACGGCAACGACCACGGAAACGCGCCACGCGATCACGTTCCTTCAGGCAGAGCAGGCGGCGTTCAACGTCGAGGCGATCCCTCGTTACGATCACATCTTCATCGTCATGCTCGAAAACAAGTCGACGCAGGCGATCCTCAACTCGGCCTTCGCGCCGAAGATCAACGCGTACCTCGCCGCGGGCAACCAGGCGATCAGCTACTATGCCACGGGCAACCCGAGCGAGCCGAACTACACCGCCCTCGGCGGTGGCGACGACTTCGGGATCGCCGACGACAGCCAGTGGAACTGCGATGCAATGGGCGCGAACGCCGTGCAAGACACTCCGGTTCCGGACAACACGCAACCCGGGCTCGCGAGCTCGCCGTTCGCGGCGACCTGCACGCAGGCTGTTGGGACGAATCATAACATCGTCGGTAAGAAGAACCTCTTCAACGCCATCACTGCATCGGGCATGAGCTGGCGCACGTACAGCGAGTCGATGAACCCGGGTCAAGACTTCCGGACCGACAGCGTCGCCGACCCGGCGGTCACGGCGCCGGACCACGTCTACGCGCCCGGCACGGTCGGCGGGAACGCAGCGACGATCGGAAACCCCGGCCTCGTTGTTCCTCTGCCGGCGAGCCTCTACAAGACGAAGCACCACCCCGGAATGGCCTACCAGAACGTTCGCAGCGCGCCCGAGTTCAAGTACAGCAACCGCACGCTGGGGGGCGGGCAGTGGGACAGCGCACTGAAGAACACGACCAAATACACGATCCCGGCCGGCTACGACTACGACCAGCTCGGAACCGACCTGGCGTCGGGCGATGTCGGGGAACTGAACTTCGTGATGCCGGATCAGTGCGACGACATGCACGGGATCACAGTGAACGGGACCTTGAGCTCGGACGCGGGCGCGGGGCCGACGGCCGCGAGCGATTGTGGCAGCGTCGCGAACAACGTCCCCGTCGCGACCGGTGGCGCGATCATCACGCGCGGCGACAACTACGTCGACGCCTTGGTCAAGAAGATCCAGGCGTCCAATCTCTGGAAGAATCCGCAAGAGAAGATCGCCATCGTCCTCATGTTCGACGAGGGCAACGCGACCAGCGGCTTCAACTCGTGCTGCGGCTGGAAGGCGAGCAAGTCCGCGACGTCGAACCCGCTCGTGCAATCGGGCAGCACCTGGTCGGTCGACAACTCGAACGCCAACTACACCCAGGGCAACCAGGGGCACGGGATGAGCGTCTTCGGCATTCTGACCAACCAGGCGGCCGCGCCCAAGGGCATCGTCGACAGCGACTCCTACAGCCACTTCTCGTTCGTGCGAACGCTCGAGGACATGTTCATGCTCGCGGACCCGGCGAACGACGCGTCGTACGCGAACCGGGCCAAATACACGGAGAAGTTCATCGCGCAAAACATCCTCAACCTGCCGGAGTTCGCGGCCAGCGCTGATACCCACTACGACGCCGTGCGGCCGATGAACCACGCGTTCGTCATCCCTGCCTCGTACGCCGCGAAGCAGACGGCGGACGACAGCCGGACGCCCCAGACCGGGCCCGACGCCAAGCAGACGAACGTCTGGGCGACGAAGTAAAGGGCCCCGGCGGCGCCAGGGTAGCTGGAGGCCAACGCACGGCCATGCGCGACTCATGCCGGCTCATCGTCGTGGGGGCGACGCTGCTCGGCTGTGGCGGTTCCGATCCCGTCGCGACGCGGGGCCTTGCGCAAGACGCGGGGGCGGCCGAAACAGGGGGGCCGCGCGACACGTCCGGCACGCTGCTGTCGGACGCGTCCGACGCGTCGCCGCAGGATGCGTCCGTGCCGCCGCCTGCGGATGCACCGGGAACGGCTCCCGCCCGCGACGCAGCTCCACAGGACGTGGGCTCCCAGGCGCGTGCGTTGAGTCTGGCCGCGCAGGTCGGCCGGGATCTCTTCTTCGACGCGACCTTGTCGGCGTCGGGAGCCATGTCGTGCTCGACCTGCCACGATCCAGCCCACGCCTACGGGCCGCCGAACGGCCTCGCCGTTCAACTCGGCGGCGTCCAGGGCGATCAGGCGGGCACGCGCGCCGTCCCGTCGTTGCGGTACAAGGAGTTCACGCCTCCGTACGCAGACCTGCTCGACAACCCCGACGGCGTCAGCGTCCCCGGCCCCGGCGGTGGATACACCTGGGACGGTCGCGCGGCGACCCTTGCCGATCAAGCCAAGATTCCGCTTCTCTCGTCTTTCGAGATGGCCAACGCCAGTCCGGCCGACGTCGTCGCGAAGATCAAGGCCGGCTCCTACGCGTCGTTGTTCCAGCAAGCGTTCGGGGCCGACGCCTTCAACGACGCAGATGCAGCGTTCAACGATGCGGCCGCCGCGCTGCAAGCGTTCCAAGATGACGATGTGAGCTTTCACCCGTTCAGCAGCAAGTTCGACCTCTACGCCGGCAACAAGATAGGCGGCTCATTGACGGCGGCCGAGACGCGCGGGTTCAAGGTCTTCGTCGATCCGAGCACAGGCAACTGCGCGGCCTGTCACTACCAGGGCGCTGGGCTCAACGGCAGTTCGGCCCTCTTCACCGACTTCTCGTTCGAGGCGATCAGTCTTCCGCGTAACGCCGCGATTCCTGCGAATGCCGACCCGACGTTCATTGACATGGGCGTCTGCGGGCCCACGCGGACCGATCACTTGCCCGCGGATGCCGGCGCCCCCGACGCATTCTGCGGGATGTTCAAGACTCCGACCCTGCGCAACGTCGCCACCCGCACCGCGTTCTTCCACAACGGCGTCATCCACTCGCTCGAGCAGGCGATCCGGTTCTACAACACGCGGGATACGGCGCCCGAGCTCTGGTACCCGACGATCGGTGGCACCCCGAAGGCCACGACCGATCCGGGCTTCCCGACCTACGGGCTCGTTACCACGCAGTACGTCGGGGGGACCGTGCAGAAGTTCGACGACTTGCCGGCGGCCTATCTGACCAACATCGACCCTCAGCTCCCGCTCGACGGGCGGGCCGCGGGCTCGGCGCCTCCGATGACCGATCAGGACGTCGCGGATCTCATCTGCTTCCTTGGAACCCTCAGCGACGACTATCAGCCGCCCGCCACGCCGCCCACGTCTGGCGCGTGCGTGAACTGAAGGAGCCGCGCTATGACCTGCCAGATGCGGAGCCGCGTCCTGTCTCTCTTGCTCCTGGGCGCCCTGGTGGCCTGCGGAAAGAAGAGCGAGCCGACGCGCGCCAGCTTCGAGGAAGGGATGCGCGCCTATCTCGAGAGGCGGGGCGATCTTTGCCTGGCCAAGCCGGTGTGGCCCATCGACGTCACGCCGCGCGACGTAGCCATGGGGACGCGTGACGCCGCCCAGATGCCGGTCCTCGAACGGCTCGGTCTCGTGCGCTCGAGCGACGCCACGGTGGATGTGAGTACCGAGGACGGGACCGTCCCGGTCGAGGTCAGACGCTACGCGCTCACCGAGGCGGGCTTGCTCGACTATCGCAGTCACGAGGTCGGCGTGAACGCCGCCGGCGAGAAGATCGCCGCGAGCGACTTTTGCGTCGTGAAGCTCTCTCTGGCGAGGGTCACGGGGTGGGAGATCTCCCAGCCCGCGGCCCCGGACGCTCCGCCCCACGCGGTCGTCTCGTATACCTACGACGTCGCGGCCGACCCGTGGACGAGCGATCCCGAGGTCCAGCGGGTGCTCCCGGCCGTCGCACGGGTCGTGAAGGGGGCGGGATCCGCGACGCTGAAGGAGTCGTTCGTGCTCGCGCCCGGCGGCTGGGTCGCCGCCGAGCTCCTGCCGGGAGACGTTCGCGTCGTCAACAACGCGCCGCGACCCTCGGCGCCGGGCAACCCGTGAGCTTCGTCGTTCGCTTCTCGCCGGACCTGAGCGCCTGGTTGGTCGACCAACTGGACCGCGGGTCGCTGCCGGGCGCGCTGATCGAGACGATGGTCGAGCAACGGATGGAGCGGCCGGTCGCCCGCGCGATCGTCGATGCGTTCCTCGACGCGCGACGCGCGGGTCAACCGGTGCCCGTCGAATCCGTCACGGTCGACGAACGGACCGCCGACTACATCTACGAGACGCCGATTCTCCGGCCGGGGTCGCGGATCGAGACGTCCGATGGCGTCGTTCGCGTCGCAGCGCGCGCCGAGAGGCCGGTCCTCGCGCTCCTGCGCGACATCTTGAGCCCGGCGGAATGCGCGTCGCTCATCGAGCGGGCGAGGCCTCGGCTCACGCCTTCCACCGTGATGGATCCCGGGACAGGGCGCGACCTCGTCGCGGCGCACCGCACGAGCTTCGGGATGTTCTTCCGGCTCGGCGAAGACACCCTCATCGCCCGCCTCGACCGCCGCATCTCGGAGGTGATGAATCTCCCCGTCGAGAACGGCGAGGGCTTCCAGGTGCTCTTCTACCCGACAGGAGCGATCAACACCCCGCACTTCGACTTTCTTCAGCCATCGAGCCCTGCGAACCAGGCGTCGATCGCCCGTAGCGGACAGCGCGTCAGCACGCTCATCGCCTACCTCAACGACGTTGAAGAAGGCGGGGAAACGGTGTTCCCCTCGGCAGGGTGGAGCATCGCGCCGCAGCCGGGAAGCGCGGTCTACTTCGAGTATTGCAACCACCTGGGGCAGGTGGATTCTCGGACCGTGCACGGGAGCAACGCGGTGCATCGCGGCGAGAAGTGGGTCTTGACCAAATGGATGCGCCAGCGCCGCTTCGTGCCGGCGGGACAGGGCGGCGTCTGAGGGCCGCGGCCAGGTGCGAACGAGCTGCGTGGTCCGGTGCAGCCGTCAGGCCTCTTGGCGTGGGGCATCGAAGCCGTAACCGACCCCGCGCACGCTGCGGATGCACGTCGCCGCTACCCCGAGCTTCTTGCGCAGCCGCTTCACGTGCGTGTCGACGGTGCGCGTCGTGACCTCTCGCTGGTTGCCCCAGACGTCGCGCAAGAGCGACTCGCGCGACTGCACGCGCGCGCCCCCGTCGAAAAGCGCGCAAAGCAGCCGGAGTTCGAGCGAGGTGAGGTTCACGTCGCGGCCATGGACGAGCACGCGGTGCGCGCCACGGTCGATCGAGATCCCTGCAGCGGGTTGCGCTGCCGACACCCTCGATAGGCGGCGCAAGACCGCATCGACACGAAGGACGATCTCTCGAACGCTGAACGGCTTCGCCACGTAATCGTCCGCTCCGAGCTCGAGCGCGGCAACGCGGTCGCCATCCGCGTTCTTCGAGCTGACGAAGATCACAAAGGCCTCGCTTGTCGCGTCGTCGCTCTTCAGGGAACGGCAGACCTCCGTCCCGGAGATGTCCGGCAAGAGGGCCTCGAGTACGACCAGGTCGGGCCGCTGGGCCCGAGCGCCGACTAGCCCTCCAGCGCCCGTTCGCGTGACGCGGACGGCGTGCCCGGCTTCGACGAGCGCGGGAAGAAGTGAGGCGATCGCCGCTTCGTCGGAATCTATGAGGAGGACGTTCGCCACTTTCGTGTACGTAATCGTGTTCTATGGCAATTCGGTGACAGGACGCGCACACGTCAATGACCACGGAACCGGGTCATTCACCACGGGCGGCGGGAGCTCCCGCCGTCGGTCGCCACGAAAGGCGGCGATTGTGCGAACATCGAGAGAAAATATTGGGACCGATCGCTCGGCGTCAAAGCATCGCGACGATGGCTTTCAGACGTCGAAACGCTCGGGGCTCCGTGGTTTCGCTTCGCGAGAGGGACCCTCGGGCTCGCAGCAGCAGTTGGCCGGCTGTTTTCCGTGCGGTCGCGGCTCGCACGCGATCAGGCGCCCGCGCGCGTCGAGCGCAATCTCGCAGCAATTCTCGAGGAGGGCCCGGAGCTTTTCGCGCCCACGCTGGACGCGCGATTTCATCCCGGAGAAGGACACGCCCATCATCTCGGCGGCTTCCTTCTGGGTGATGCCTTCGAGCTCCGTCAGGGTCAGCGCTTCGCGGTAGGGAGTCGGAAGCATCGCGATGAACGGCGCCACGTAGGTGGCGACCAGGCGCTCCACCGCGCGGTCGTCCTCCGCCGCAGCCGGCTCCGCTGTGGCCTCGACGGGTTCCGTGGTCGCAAGCGGGTACCGGATCCGTTCACGCCGATGCTCGGCGATCGCGCTCCGGGCGACCTGATAGACCTAGGGCCCGAAGCGCTCGTCGTCGCGCAAGCTCGCGAGGCTGCGCTGCATCCGCAAGAAGACGTCCTGCATCACGTCGTCGACTTCGGAAGTGGCGGACACGCGCCGCGCGACGAAGGGCCGCAGGCGCGCCTCGAGTTCGCGATACGCGCAGCGCATGCCCGCGTCGATCATGGGCTCGCTTCCGTCGCGCAGCAGGCGGGCCCGCAGCAGGTGCGCTCTCCGCCCGGCTTGCGTGCTTCGAGGGTCGCCGAGGCGACGTACTTCTCGGCGCCGGTGCCGGGCATCCATTCAGCGATGCAGGCGCTCACGTCCGGCCGTGGCGAGACCACTACGTCGCCGAAGCCCGACTCGCGAAGCATGCCGGTCACCTCGTCGATCGTCGCGGCTCCGGCCACGCATCCGGTGTACGCCTCGAGGCGCCCCCGCAGTTCAGCCGGGATCGGAGCGAGGGCCACGATGTCGGAGACCGCCAGGCGTCCGCCCGCGCGAAGGACACGAAAGGCCTCCCGGAAGACCGACCCTTTGTCCGGGGACAGGTTGATGACGCAATTGGAAAGGATGACGTCGACGCTCGCGTCGGCGACCGGAAGGTGCTCAATCTCGCCGAGCCGGAACTCGACGTTCGCGGCGCCGATGCGCTCTGCATTGGCTCGCGCCTTGGTGATCATGGCCGGAGTCATGTCCACACCCAGGATACGACCGGTCGGCCCAACCTGCCTGGCCGCCAGGAAGCAGTCGAAACCTCCGCCGCTGCCGAGGTCGAGTACGGTCTCGCCCGGCCGGAGCGCTGCGATGGCCTGGGGGTTGCCGCAGCCAAGGCCGAGGTTGGCGCCCTCGGGTACAGCCGCCAGGTCTTCGGGCGTGTAGCCGAGCTGCAGGCTGGCGCTCGGGTTCGGGCCGCAACAGCCGGGGACTGCACGTCCCTCGGCAGCCTTGGCGTAAGTATGGCGGACGGCCGCGCGAACGGTGTCCTGGGCGTGTTCTGTCGTCATCGTGAACCTCCGTCCTTGAAGACGGGGCTTGCAGAGAAAGGACGCAGCGTTCCGAGTGCGGATAACTCGGAGGGCCGCGGGCCCTACTTCCCTCCCCGCGCCGGCGCGTGCCCGCGAGCTTGCCTACGGCCCGGGTTTTGGCGCGCTCCCGTCATCCCCCGCCATTCCCGCCGCAACCTCCCCCCGCATCTTCTGCACTCTCGGCTCGCTCTCCCCCTTCGGGTCCAGCTTCGCCGCCTCGTCCAGCCCGGCCTTGCACCGCGCCCACATCTTCGCCGCGCAGACCTCCTCGGCGGCGTTCCGGTGGCCCTCCGCGATGTCCCGATCGCTGGGCACAGAAGCTACGGGGGGCGGTGGTATCGCCATCTTGATGAACATGACGAGCACGAAACCGGCCGCCGCAGCGAGCGCGAGGGGCACCCATCGGCGCCGGATCGGAACGACCGGCGCGAACTTCGGCGCGGCGGGCGCTGGCGCTGGCGCGGCAGTCACCACCGAGGCGGTCGTCTCGTTCGCCTCTTTTGCAACCGAACCCTCCGGCGCCGCCTCTTGCTGAGCGGCACGGGCCGCCGCCATGGCGACCAGCTCGTCGGGGTCCCACTCGCCGGCGGGCATCGCGCCCGCCGTCTCGAGCTCGGCCCGAAGCTCGTCGTCGCTCAGCTTCGCGACACGCTCGTCGTCCGCCTCTTCGATGAGCTTCTGGATGTACAGCCATCCGCGAGCGGAGTCGTTCTTGCCTTGCTCGCTCACGGGGTCTCGCCTTCGTTCTTCGTAGCCTCGTCGCGGAGACTCCGCATCCGGCGCGCTTCACTGTCCGTCCACTCCCGGAGCACGATCTCCCCGTGATAGCGGAGTCGCTTCCGCGCGGCGGCGATCTGGGAGACCGTCAAGCTGAGCACCGCCGCCTCTTCGGCGGGGTCGAGGTCTCGCTCCTTCGCGAGGGCATAGAGTCGAATGGCATCGAGGTCGCTCCCGAGTCGAGCGAGCACGCGGTCGCCGAGCAGCCGCCAGGTCACGAGAGCGCGTTTGCGAGCGACCTCGTCGTGCGTGCTCGCGTCGTCGCTAGCCGTCTTCTCCTGCGCGAAACTGCCGTCGTAGACTTCATTCTCGGTGCTCTTCTTGCGGAGCTCCCGGTACCAGACCCGCCTCATCACGAAGCGCATGTGCCTGATGAACGGGCGGACCTCCGGCTTCCACGGCATGTCGGCCGGGTCGAACACCCGTACGATGCTGTTTGCGAGGAGGTCCTTGGCGTCCGCCTGGTTCCTGGTCCTGAAGAGGGCGAGGGCGCGGAGTAGACCCATGACAATGGGCTGTTTGAGCTCGGCCAGTGCCAGTATCGAAGACGGCGCCGTCGGGTCGAACATGGCGCAGGCGAGCCTATCATCCGCCCGATATCATGGGGATCGTCATGTGACGAGCCACGCCCGAGCGCCCCTGACGGTCGGAGCGCGCGTGCTCGGAGTCCTGCACGCGAGTGCTGGACGACCCGCACGCGAACGCCGGACGTATTTCTCTGGCGCTCCGCTCGGGCGGTGCTCGCGCGCTGGGCGTTCATCGCGCGCGCGATGAACGGGCGTCGTCCGCGCGCCGATCGGGGATCACCGGGGCGCCGGGCGGCCATGACTGGCGCCATGAGCGTCCGTCGCGGCCGCTCCGGGCGAAGAGCGCGCGCGTGATGGCCGGCGCGCACGCGCGCCCTCATCGATGATCGGGCCCGGCCAGGGCAGACGGCGCGCCAGTCGCCCGAAGGGATCGCGCGAATGAGGGGACGCCATCGCTCGCGCGACGAGCGGTCGTCCCGCTCGCGCCGGGTTGCCGTGGCGCACGCGTCGAGGATCGAGGCCTGGCGCGCCGGAGGGGGCGACTCGGCGCGATGGTCGACCGTGGCTCGCTCGCCGAGAGGGAATGCCTGGCGCTCTGCCCGCCCATCACGCGCGCGATGGCCGGTCAGGGCTCGCGCGCCGGGTCGTCATCGCGCGCGTGAACATCGCGCGGCGCGCGAAAGAACCGGTTTTTTGCGGCAATCGACGGTCTTGCCTACGTTGTCCTACCGATTTTTCGCCAGATCGACCTCCTCGACGGGCTTAGGGGGTGAGACGTCGACGCGCGGCATGATGCAGCGCGGCGGCGGCTCGTTCACGGACAGAGCAAGCACGCAAGGACAGGTACCCGCCATGGGAATCAATACACCGAAGAAGAATCGAATCGACCTGACGACATCCGAACAGACACTGATTGACGGCTTCAACAAGCACGCGGCGGCGATCCCCAGCATGGTGATCGGCGCCACGTTGATGACGGCGCAGGACATCGTGGCGACTCTGCAAACACGCATCGACACGGCCAGAGCGGCGCTGTCGACCAGGGCAACCTGGCAGACGGCGATCAGGACGGACGAGGCGACGCGCGACGCGACCAAGACGTTCGTCTCGGGCGTGAAGCAGGGGCTCCTCGTGGCCTTCGCCGGTCACCTGGACACGCTCGCGGACTTCGGGCTCACGGCGCGCGCACAGCACGTCGCGACCCCCGAGGAGAAACTCGCCGCGGCCGCAAAGGCCAAGGCGACCCGCGCTGCGCGCCACACGATGGGATCGAAGCAGAAG
>CALFNG010000314.1 GCA_937902985.1 uncultured Myxococcales bacterium | reverse complement strand
ATGACAGACGCTGACAGGGCGCCCGTGAACGAGCGGGCACAGACCGCCGCAGGCCGTTTCGGTCACCGAAGCCGCGCGGAGGCAAAGGAGCCTCACAACGCGCCGTTCGACGCGACGCCGGCGCGCCTCCCGAAGCTCCTCGCCCCGAGGCACATGCGTTGCTAGACTGCTTCCCCGCTCGACCGAGCGCGCGCCCGGCAAAGAAGGCGAAGAAAGCGGTGAGATCATGAAGCGTCTCTTGCTTGGCATGATGGTCGTCGGCGGGGCCGCCCTGCTCGGAGGCTGTCCGATTTATCCCGACAATAACTCCTACGTTCAATGCCAGACGGCCTACGACTGCGGCCCCGGATACGCCTGCGCGTCGCGAGGCGAGTGCGTGCCCTCGGCTCCCTATTACGCCGACGACGCATCGCCGAGCGGCGAGTGTGGATTCTGCCCCACGGGAACGGTGTGCACGCTCGCGAACCAGACGCTGCAGTGTCTTCCCCCCCTCCTGCCCGAGACCGATGCGAGCATCGACATCCGAGACGCAAGTTCGTCGTTCGATGCGAGCTTGTTCGACGCGGCGTTCACGCTTGACGCAACGCCGGAAGACGGTGGTTTCGTGGCCGAGGCCGGCGGCGGTGCCACCTGCAACTCCGACGCGCAGTGTGCGACCACCGTCGGCGCCAAGTGCATCGACGGGCTATGCGCGGCGCAGAGCCAGCTCTGCTCCGACGGCACGCAATGCCTCGTCGCCGGCGACTCGTGCGTCGACGGAACGTGCGTCCCACCGTGCAGCCACGCGGCGCCCTTCTGCCCGACCGGATACCAGTGCGACTTCAACCGGAGCGCTTGCAGCGTGAACCCCGGAGTGTGCGCCTCGACCGGGGACTGCCAGGGCGGCGCGGTCTGCGTCGATACGCATTGCGTCGCCCCCTGCTCGTCGGCCGACGCCGGCTCCCAATGTGTCGCCGGGCAGGTCTGCGTCAATGGCGGTTGTATCCCCGACCAGCAGGCGCGGTTCGCCTGCCGGAACGACGGCAACCAGGGCTCGCTCGCGAACTCGTGCGATCCCGACAGCGTTTGCCTCCACGGCGACTGCTATCCCGGATGCGACGCCGAAGGCGGCGGATGCGCCGCGACGGGCGAGTCGTGCAAGGCCGTGACGATCGCCAAGGGCACGTTCGCCGTATGCGGCGCCAACGCCAACCTCGGGAGCGACTGCGACCCCGCGGTCGGCCGCTACTGCGTCAGCCCGAAGGCGTGTGTCAACGGCTACTGCCTGTAAGAGTCGTCACCCGCGCTGCCCCCGAATGGGACGGGGCCGCGGGTGCGGCCGGCGCTTCAATTCTTGGTGAGATCGACGCCCGCTTCTTCCGCGCGGTTCGGTTTGAACGAGTGTTCGGCCGAAGGAAACGCCCCGGAACGGACCTCGGCTACGTAGTCGGCGGCCGCCTTCACCACCGCGTCGCCGAGTTCGGCGAAGCGCTTGGCGAACTTTGGGGCATGGCCCCGCGACATCCCGAGAAGGTCCGTGCACACGAGCACTTGCCCGTCGCAGGCCGGGCCCGCCCCGATGCCGATCGTGGGCACACCTACTGCTGCCGTGACTTGCCTGGCCACATCCGGAGGGATCGCCTCGAGCACGATCGCGTAGGCTCCGGCGTCCTCGAGGGCCTTTGCGTCAGCAACGAGCTTGGCCGCGGCGTCGACGCCCCGCCCTTGCATCTTGAAACCGCCCAGCGCGTGGACGCTCTGCGGCTGGAGCCCTACATGGCCCATCACCGGAACGCCCGCGCGAACGATACGCCGCACGTGTTCGGCGATCTCTTCGCCTCCCTCGAGCTTGACCGCCTCGAAGGCGCCCTCTTTCACGAGCCTCCCCGAGCTCTCGACGGCCTGCGCGGGCGACACCTGGTAACTCATGAACGGCAGGTCGCCGACCAGGTGCGCGCGCGGCGCGCCGCGCGCCACGGCCCGCCCGTGGTAACAAATCTCGTCGACGGTCACGGGCAACGTCGTTGTGAGTCCCTGGAACACCATGCCCAGCGAGTCTCCAACGAGGACGACGTCGACCCCGGCCTCGTCCATCAGCCGCGCCATCGTGTAATCGTAAGCCGTGACCATCGCGATCGAAGGGCCCACGCCCTTCCGCGACCGAAGGTCCGGCACGGTCATCTTCTTCGCCGGCGGAGCACTGCCCCGACCATTCCCGCTGCTGTACATGACGCCTCCAGGTCGCGGTCGGCAGGTGCCTTCTCGCGGGCCGAACGAGCCCAGGAAAGCGCCGATCCACGCCTACCCTCGATGTAGCGCCACGGCGCCTCTGCGGCAAGGATGGCGCGAGGAATGGCCATCGCCCAGCCGGCCCTGTACCTTGCCGCCGAACTCGATGAACGCAGGTCTTTCTTCGCTTTCGCCTCGCTCGCTCGCGACAACGCCTCTCGCGTCGATCGGCCGCAGTGTCGCTCTTGCGTTCATCGTTACTGCGGCGGCCGCGTGCGACCGACCGCCGTCGGCCGACTCGCTGCCGGAGTGGACGCAGTCGGATCATCACTCGAATGACGACAACCGCCTCGCGATGGGCGCGCAGGCTCCGGCAACGGCTCCGAACGGCGTGCAGCGCGAACGAGACCCGAGCGGAGGGGCGGCGGCGGCCGAGGTGAAACAGCTCGTCGAGCTGACGTGGCGCCAGCAGTGCACGACCTGCCACGGCCCGACGGGGCGTGGCGACGGCCAGATGGGGCCCATGGTGCAGGCTCCGGACCTGACCCTCGCCGACTGGCAGGGAAAGACCACCAACGGCGAGATGGCCACGGTCATCAAGATGGGCAGAAACCGCATGCCCGCCTTCAACCTTCCGGATCCCGTCGTCGCGGGCCTGGTCTCGCGAATTCGCACACTGAAGGCCCGTTGACGCGGCATGACGCGTGCCGACGTCGAAGATGTCGCCGGAACGACCCCGGCGAGCTCGGACCCCATGCACGAGGAAAAGAGCGAAGGCCCAGCGGCCGAGGTAAGCTCCACAGCTGGCCGAGGGAGCGCATGACGCAGCCGGACGACGACAGCTCGGACATGGAAGTCGAGAGACCGGAGGTCGCCACGCGCGCCCTCCAGGCGAGGGAGTCGAGCGTCGGCATCCAGATCGTCGTCATGTCCGGCAGCGCCAAGGGCACCAGCCGTCGCATCGGCGATCGGCTTCGTATCGGCAAGGCGCCCGACAACGACCTCGTGCTTCCCGATGACACCGTCTCGCGTCATCACTGCGAGCTCACGCGCGCGGCCGACGGCGTGCACGTTCGAGATCTCGGCTCCACCAACGGCACGAAGCTCCAGGGCGCACGCGTGACCGAGGCCGTCGTTCAGCCGGGCGTCGTGCTCAAGGTCGGCGAGATCGAGATCGCCGTCCGTCTGGCGGTACGCAGCGTCGAGGTGATGCCCAGCGACAAGACCTGGTTCGGCGGCGCCATTGGTCAGAGCCTCGCGATGCGCAGCATCTTCGGAATCCTCGAGCGCATCGCTCCGACCGATGCGACCGTCTTGCTCGAAGGCGAGACCGGCACCGGCAAAGACGTGCTCGCCCGAGCGATCTGGACCGAGAGCCCCCGCGCGCAGGGCCCCTTCGTGGTCGTCGATTGCGGCGCGGTGAGCTACTCGCTCCTCGAGAGCGAGCTATTCGGGCACGAGCGGGGGGCGTTCACGGGGGCGGTCGCTGCCCGGCAGGGCGCCTTCGAGATGGCCGACGGCGGCACCGTGTTCCTCGACGAGATCGGCGAGCTGCCGCTCGACGTACAACCGAAGCTGCTCAGGGTGCTCGAGACCAAAGAGTTTCGCCGGGTTGGCGGCAATCGAACCCTCAAGACCAACGTGCGCGTGCTGGCGGCCACGAAACGCAACCTGCAACGTGAAGTTCAGGCCGGCAAGTTCCGGGAAGACCTGTACTTTCGGTTGGCCGTGGTCCCCATCACAGTGCCACCGCTGCGGGGGCGGCGTGAAGACATTCCTGCACTGGTGGAGTACATCCTCAAGGCAGGCTCGACGGGGGCCGTACCCGTTCAGGTGAGCGACGAGAGCATGCAGGGTCTGCTCGCGCACGACTGGCCGGGGAACGTGCGCGAGCTGAGGAACGTGCTCGACCGCGCGCTTTACATGGCCCAGGCGACGGGCCAGGCCGAGCTGAGCCTCGTATCCCTCCCGACGTCCGGCGCGGGTGGCGGCGACGTCTTTCAGTTCGAGCAGGGCAAGACGTACCGGGAGACTCGCGCCAAATACGACGGCGAGTTCGAGCGACGCTACGTGAAGTGGCTGCTCGGGCGGCACGGCGGCAACGTGAGCGCGGCCTCCCGGGACGCCAAGATGGACCGCAAACACCTGCACGACATGGCCAAGAAGCATGGCCTGCGCGGCGCGGACCCGGACGACGATTGACCGCTACCGCGTGAGCCATACGGGCATCGATCGACACAACGCGGCCTCGCGATTCCGCCGCGCAACGAGGCTCCCCCCGACGACAAGGCGCGCGAGGTCCTCTTCGGCAAATCTCAGTACGAGCGCCGTTGACGTGCCGCTGACCGGCGGGCGACGCCAATCTCGGACGAGAAGAAGCGTCGCTTCCGGCGCCGGCTCGAGAAGCGCTCTAGAACGCGGCCGTGAGGCTGATCGTCGCCACGTAGGCGCGCGCGTTCGTCACGGGGGTGCCGCCCAGCGTGTACTCCTCGTATCTGAATTGACTGAGGTTGGCGGACCCCGCGAGCTTGAGGCTCTGCATGATTCCGAACAATCGCCCCTGCGTCGGCGCCAAGGTCCAGACGAGCCGAGCCCCGACCAGCCAGCTCCAGAACGGCGAGAGCTCGCGGTCTCCGGTCCAGTATTGACCCCTCGGTCCGAGGGGCGGGGCTCCCCCCGTGTAGTCGTCGCTCCAGAATACGGCGCCAGTCTGCTTGTAGAACCGGCCTCGGGCCATGACTCGCAGCGATTCGCCCAGGGACTTCTCGAACTCGGCCTCGACCGCCCCGCTCTTGACGGCCCAGGTGTCGTAATAACCGCGGACCGAGAACCGGAGCGCCGCACGGATCGGCCGCAGGTACCAGGCGAGCTTTGCAGTGACGGCCTCGCGTGCGCGCTGGGTCGGCTCGTGTTCTTGCGCCTTCACGCCGTCGCCCAGAACGAGGCTTCGGTACGGGTCGCTCTGCAGACCTTCGAGGAGCTGGCCGGTGTACGTGAGCTGAGTCTCGAGGATCGGCGTCCAGGACTGCGCCCAGCTCGCCTCGTAGGTGTCGATGTCGATCGACTGGGTCATGCGTGTCGGATCGTCGGTGAAGCATCCGACCGAGGTCTCGAGAGCTATGGACCGCGTCGGGTTGGACTCGCTCGCCGGCTGGACCCGGTCGCACACCCTGTCGAAATTGCGCGCATAAGACAGCTCGAACTGCGTGTTGTGCTGGAGCGCGTCGGTGCGCGCGTTCACGTGGATCGAGTTGGAGCGGTAGTCGTGCTCCGTCGAGTACGCGTATCCCGCGGTGAGCGACGTGGCGTCGCCCTTCAAGGCGAACTCGCCCTTCGCGAGGTTGCGGAAGTCGTGGACGCTCGCGGTCGTGATGACGTCGGCGCCGTGGTTCGTCTCGTAGGCGGCGCCCGCCTTTGTCGCCACGCTGGCGCCCGACACGACGTCGGCCTCCCAGCCGCCGCGCACGTCGAGCCACGAGAAGGGCGAGACCTGAACGTCGCCCGACGGCGAGTACACGAACATGTGCGTTCGGGTCGGCGCCTCGTAGAAGACCGTGTGCGACGTGTCGAACTCGGCGACCTGGGCTCGCGCCGGAGACGTCGTTACGAGCACGCACGCCCATGCCCACGCCACGTGGATCGCGAGGCCGGCGCGACGGACGGAGCGTGACGCGAGCGTCAGTTGCACCCGCACCCTCCTCCGGAGACGCCGGTGCCTCCCATCGACCCCTCGCGGTTGTCGATGGCGTGATGAAGCGCGGCCTCGTGCTTCGCTTCCGCGTCGAACTGCATGGTGGGGTCAGCGAGGATCGCGCGCTGCTGAGGCGCGAGCGTGGCGCACCCGGAGACCGCCGAGAGTGCGAGCCCGACGAAGACGAGCGAGGCGAAGACGAGCCGACGAGGCCGCGGCACCGCCCCGGTCTCCGATCTCCTGTTCTTCTTCTCCATAGGGACTCTCTTCGCTCTCAGAAATAGACGCCGAGGCCGCCCGAGTACGTCTGCGCGTTCTTGTACGAGTCGGCCGAGAAGACCGAGAGGTTCGTGGCCTCGAGGCGTACGAGGATGCGGTTTCGGAGCGCGAAGAGCACGCCCCCGCCCGCGCGCGCGACATAATAGTCGGCCTGTTGCGCGACGAACGAGCTCGGGTTTCCCCGCAGACTCAAGCCTCCGGCGAACATGCCGACGAAGGGGCAGATCGGCCAGTCGGGCGCGAGATAGATGGCGACGCCCGCGCCGTAGAGGAGCTGCGCGCCAGCGGAGGTGAGACCGTCGCCGACGAATCCCTCGAGGCTGACGGTCTTGTGCAGGACCAGCGACGGGCGCGCCTCGATGTACCCGAACCGCTGAACGCCCCCTCCGACGACGGGGATACTCAGGATCCCGCCGAGGAGCGCGAAGCCGGCGCGCGTGCCTGCGAGGGGCGGCGGCGCGAGGAACCCCGGTCGCGAGGGCGCGCCTTCTTCGCCGGGCGTCACAGCGAACGGCTGCACCTCGTCTCCCAGGGCATACGCGATCCGGCCGTCGGGTAGGAGCACACGAAGCCAGAAGCCGGATCCCGGCCGGCCGTCGAGCGCGAAGGTCTCTCCCCGGTGAGCGTCGTAGAGCACGCGATGGCTGACCCCGGGACCCGTCCGAAGCTCGGCCGAATCGACGACGACGCGCGCGAAGGCCTGAGGCTCGATCTCGTCGGCCGGCGCGGAGGACGCGCTCGTTGGGGCCTTCGAGTCTTCGGCGCGCGCGAGGCGCGGCGCGGAGATGACGACGGCGCCGGCCACGGCGAGGAAGCCTCGATGCGCGACGAACGAGGTTCGCGCGGCTTCGAGGAGCCGTATCACTTCGACGCCCACGTGCTGAGCAGCTGGTTCACGACGGCATCCGTCGCGCTGAAGACGACCCGGGGGTGATTGGCGCCGTTGCTCGGCCGCACGAACAGCGGCGCGGTCATGTAGACGTGGCTCATCTCGAACGAGACCGCCTGGAAGTTGCTTTGCGCCGCGCCCGCCGTCGACGTCATGTCGAGCGGGCGATCGCCGCCGCCGCAATCGATCGCAGGATGATCGAGCAGCGACATTCCGCTGACCGAAGAGCTGAAGTGGCAGCTGCCGTTGTCCGAGGCCTCGCCGGGCCCGCACTTCTTCGCGCCGATGAACTTCGGTTCGACGTGGCAATAGTAGTAGTTCGCGTCGAACACCTCCTGGGGTACGACGAAGTCGGACCCAGGGTCGATGGTCGTGCAGGCGATCGCAGGGAGGAGCAGCGCGAGCCGCGCGCCGCGCCAGATCGTCGTCGAACCGGCCACCTTTACGACGATAAACCCGTGCGGTCTGCGCTCGCAACGTTCATGCGTGTGTGAACGGACCCGCAAGCACGTGTCTTCGTGACCACAGCAAGCTCTTACCGTGTGTCGTCACGCCTTCGGCGCGCGCCGCGTGCCCGTTCGCAGCGACGCGGCTCGCCGCGCTCGCCGGCCTCTCGCTTCACACGCGGCATCCACCGGTGTTTCGAATTCGATCGGCCGTCGTGGTCGCGTGTAGTCAACTCGCGTCGCTCAACGACTAGCCGCCGGAACGTCTCATGGAACGCTCCGTGGAACGCTCCGTGCTTCGTGGACCACCGGCGGATGCGAAACGGTTTGTCTTGCGCCGACCCTCGCCACATCGATAGAAATTGGCCTAGCCGCAGATGGATGTCGTAACTTCGCTTACATGTAGTTTGTCGGGCAGACGCTCGATACCGATACGCTCTTGCGGTCGGATCTCGCTGCCGTTCGCCCGGTGACTCAGCCGGCATCCTCGCGGAGACGTTCACGCAATGAAGCTGACCCCCTGGTACATCGTGGCCGTGGCCCCCATCGCCGTTGCCGGCTGTTCGGGCGCCTTTCTCGGTCAATGCGCCGTTCTGGCGGTCACGCTTTGCATCTTCGTGGGAACGTTGACGCTCGGCCGGCACGCCCCGGTCCCCAGCCCGACCGACGCGACCGACATCACCGAAGGCTGAGAGCGCCGGGCCCGTGCCCTCGCCCTCGCAGCAACGCTTCCCGTCGTAGCGCCACCTTGCGTTGAGCGCCGGTATCTCGGACCATCGCTCGTGGAACCCGGCCGCGATGAACGAGGTCAAACAGCCACGGGCCGAGCGTTTGAAGCCGCTGAGCGAGTTCACGCTCGCGGACCTCCAGTCGATACGACTCATCTTGCGCGGCGATTCGGTGATCGACTGGCGCCGGCTCGACTTCGCCACCGACGCCGAGATACGGGAGTTTCTCTTCTCGCAAGAGCTGCGGCTCGAAGAGCCGAGCGATTGCGAGCGGATGGAGCACGTGAAGACCGAGGCCATCGCGTACCTGCGGCGGCAGTTCAACTACCCGATCCCGCGACCCATCGAGAAGGCCACCGTCCCCGAGCTATTGATGGTCGCCGCGGGCCGCGGGCACCGTGCGATGTGCGCCTGCACGATCCTGAAGTGCATGCACATCATTCATCACCTCGACGGGCGAGAGCTGCTCTTCGTCTTGCCGATGTCTGACCAGGAGGTCTTCCACATCGTCGAAGAGAAGGTCTATCGCGTCATCGGCGCCATGCTCGCGGCGGGGTTTCCGGTCGTCGAGTTCGTGGGTGGCAGGAAGAACAAGGACTCGCTCGTCACCAAGCTCCTCTCGAAACAAGAAACGATCGCGGCCCAGATCTTCGACAAACTGCGGTTTCGCGTCGTCACCCGCACCCGCGACGACATCTTCCCGATCCTCCAGTACCTGTCGAAGCGGCTCTTCCCCTTCAACTACGTCGTCCCCGGGCAGAGCATCAATTCGGTGCTCGGGTTCCGTTCGTACATCGAGAAGACCGCTCTCAACCCCCTGCTCGACCACCTGCAAGGTCACGGCGGTGACGACCGGGATTCCGAGGGCTTCACCCCCAGCGGGAACCTGTTCTCGGCCGAGTCCTACAAGATCATCCATCTCGTGGTCGACATGCCGGTCCGGCTGCCGAAGCGCATTCTCGACAATGCCCCGCCCAGCGCGGCTGCGCTCGGCGACGTCATCTTCGTCATCTGCGAGTTCCAGATCGTCGACCGGGACACCGACACCCACAACGAGCTCGGCGACGCGTCGCACGCCCGGTACAAGGATCGGCAGAAGAAGGCCGTCATGCGCCGGCTTCAGCTCGGTGGCCATTCGGGGGCGGCCGAGGGGGGGACCGAGTCCGGAGGTTCGATAACTGCCGCTTCCGACGTGCGAAAAAGGAAGTAACGGGGTAAGAGTGGCGCGCCATGCGTCTGTACAGCGGTAAAGTCTCCGCCATCGCGACCGAGGTCGTTCGAGCCTTGCTCACCTCGAAAGACATCGAGGCCGAGCATCCGAAAGAGGTCGAGGCCGACATCACCGCCGTCCTCAACCAGTATCTGGTCGACGAGCGCGAAGTGAACGACCGCGCCAAAGAGGTGCTCGAGCGCACCGGCAAGCCGCAGACCGAGTTCAATCGCGTGAGGTCGCTGGTCGCCGAAGAAAAGGGCATCAAGGTCGGCGACGACGCCCTCGACCACCTGCTCGATCAAGTGGTCGAAATGCTCATGCACTCGGGCAACGTCGATGAAGTTTACGTCGAAGACATCGAGCTCCGCCGCAAAATGGCGGTCGTGTTCAAAAAGCACATGGCGGCCGACTCGGCGCTCGACGCCGACGTGCGAGCCCAGCTCAAACACGTACGCGAGGGGACGCGGGAGTGGGAAATCGAGCACGCGCGGGTGCTCGAACAAGTGAAGCGTCGCAAGGGCCTCTGATGTAACGGCGCTCGGGCCGGGGCTGACGCCGCCGAACGGCGAGCCCACGGCTCGCCGGGTCCGGTCGCAAATCTGGGACAGGACGCCCCCGTTCCGGTAACAAGGACCGCTCTAGCATGAACAGGGCACTTCCCGTACCGTCAGAAGCCGCATGCGAAGCATGACGGGCTTCGGGCTCGGCGAGGCGCCGCTCGGGAGCGGCAGGCTCGGCGTCGAGATCCGGGGAGTCAACCACCGCTTCCTCGATGTGCGCGTGCGCGTGCCCCGCGAGCTCGCCGAGCTCGCGGGATTCGTCGAGCAAGTGGCCCGGGAAAAGCTCACCCGCGGCCGTTACGAAGTGGTGGTACGGGTCGAGGGCGCAGCGCTCGGCGTCCCCGTTCTGGACCGCGCTCGTGCGCGGGCGGCGTTCAAGGCGCTCACCGAACTCCGTGACGAGCTTGCCCCCGGGAGCGAGGTCCCGCTCGGGCTCCTCGCGGCCATTCCGGACCTCTTCGTCTCGTCCGTCGATCGCGAGATCGAGCTCGTTCGCGAAGCCACGCGCGGTGCCTTCGAGGCGGCGACTTCCGCGCTCGACGGCATGCGCTCGCGCGAAGGCTTGACCCTTGGTGGCGACCTCGTGCGCCGGCTCGAGCGCATCCGCCAGCTGGCTCGGGACATCGAGCGTCGATCCCCCGACGTCCTCGAGGCCCACCGCAAGCGCCTTCGCGAGCGCGCCGACCGGCTGCGCGTGACTGCCGAGCTCGACGTCGATCTGTACCGCCTCGAGCAAGAGATCGCGATGTTCGCAGAGCGCTGCGACATCTCCGAAGAGCTGACGCGCCTCGAGAGCCACTGCTCGCAGCTCGGATCGTTACTCGCGACCGACGAAGCGATCGGGCGCCGGCTCGATTTTCTCTTGCAAGAGATGGCACGCGAGGCAAACACCGTGGGCGCCAAGAGCCCGGACGCGCACATCTCGCACGCGATCGTCGAGGTCAAGGCGGAGATCGAGCGGATGCGAGAACAGGTTCAAAACGTCGAATGAACCCGTACGACGACTTCCTCCTCCTGATTCTCTCTTCGCCGAGCGGCGCCGGGAAGACAACGCTCACGCGCCTCTTGCTCGACCGCTGTCCCGAGCTCCTGTTCAGCGTCTCGCACACCACCCGTCCCCCACGCTCGAACGAGGTCGACGGTCGCGATTACCACTTCGTCGATCGCGCCCGCTTCGTGGAGCTGGTCGCGGCTGGCGCCTTCCTCGAGTGGGCCGAGGTGCACGGGAACCTCTATGGCACGTCGACCGCCGAGATCGACCGCGCGCGCGCGATGCCGGGGTGCAGCGGGATGATTTTCGACATCGACTACCAGGGAGCCCGGCAGATCAAATCCAAGGTCTCCGACGTCGTCGCGGTCTTCGTCTTGCCCCCCTCGATGCATGAGCTCGAGCGACGCCTCCGCGGCCGCGCGAGCGAGACCGAAGACGCCGTTCAGCGCCGCTTCGCGATGGCCCAGCTCGAGATCGAGCACTACGCGCTCTTCGACTACATCGTCGTGAACGAAGAGGTGCAGCGCGCGTTCGACGAGCTCAGGTCGATCGTGGTCGCCGAGCGGGCTTGCCGCGAGAGGCGCGCCCCGCTGGCGGAATCGCTTCTCCGCGTCGGACGCCTAGCGTAAGGGGTTTCGGATGGGTTCGCAAGACGTGCTCGCGGTGATCGGCGGAAGTGGGCTTTACGAGATTCCCGGCCTCACCGACGTGAAGGCAACACGCGTCGAGACCCCCTACGGACCGCCCAGCGACGAGGTCGTCGAGGGCCGGCTCGGCGAGACCCGTCTTCTGTTCCTGCCCCGCCACGGGCGCGGGCACCGGATCGCCCCGCACCGCATCGACTCCCGGGCGAACGTCTGCGCGCTGAAGAAGCTCGGCGCGACGCACCTCGTCAGCGTGAGCGCCGTAGGATCGATGAAAGAGGGCATCGCGCCAGGCGACTTCGTCATCGTCGACCAGTTCATCGACCTGACGAAGGGGCGCACGTCGACGTTCTTCGACAACGGCATCGTCGCTCACGTGGGCTTCGCCGACCCTGTATGCGGCGACCTTTCGAGCGCCCTCGCCGGGGCCGCGGAGCGCACCGGCGCCCGGGTGCACCGCGGCGGAACGTATGTCTGCATCGAGGGACCTCAGTTCTCCACGCGCGCCGAGAGCCGGCTCTACCGGACGTGGGGCGTGTCGGTCATCGGAATGACCGCGATGCCCGAGGCCAAGCTCGCACGCGAAGCCGAGCTGCCCTACGCCCTCCTGGCGCTCTCGACCGACTACGATTGCTGGCACGAAGCCGAGGCCGACGTATCCCTCGAGGCCGTGCTCAAGGTCCTCGGCGAGAATGTCGCCAGGGCGCGCCGCACCGTGGGGGAGCTCGTCGCCGCGCTCCCCGATCCGTCGACGAGCCACGCGACGGGAGCGCTCTCGGCAGCCCTCGTGACCTCGCGCGAACGCATTCCGCCGGAGGCCCTCGCCCGGCTCGACTGGCTAGTCGCCAAGTACATCCCATCCGTGTGAGGCCCCTCCCGTGAAAAGCTCCGATCCCCTCCTCATCGTCGGCTCGATCGCCTTCGACGACCTCGACATGCCGACCGGCGAGCACCGCGACGTGCTCGGTGGCGCCGCGACCTATGCCGCCCTCGCGTCGTCGCTCGTCGCCGGCCCAGGGACGCGCGTGGTCGGCGTCGTCGGTGCCGACTTTCCCGAGGCGCACCTCGCGAGCCTTCGCAGCCGCGGCGTCGACACGACCGGGGTCGAGCGCGCGCAGGGCCAGACCTTCCGCTGGCATGGTCGATACTCGTCCGACCTCGGAAGCCGCACCACGCTGGACACGCAGCTCAACGTCTTCGCCGACTTCTCCCCGAAGATTCCGGCCGCGCACAAGACCAGCTCTCTCGTCTTGCTCGGGAACATCCACCCGAAGCTCCAGGTCGACGTCGTCGAGCAGGTCCAGCGGCCCAAGCTGGTCGCGGCCGACACGATGAACTTCTGGATCAGCGGAGAACCGGCCGCGCTCGCCGAGGTGCTCCGGCGGATCGACCTGCTCATCATCAACGACGAGGAGGCCCGCGAGCTCTCGGGGATCCACAACCTCGTGCGCGCCGCCGCGGACATCCGCAAGCGCGGCCCGAAGATGCTGGTCATCAAGCGCGGCGAGTTCGGGTCGCTGATGTTCGATGACGCGGGTGCGTTCTTCGTTCCTGCCTACCCGCTCGAAGAGGTGCTCGATCCCACCGGCGCGGGAGACTCGTTCGCCGGAGGTCTCATGGGCTACCTGGCTGCGCGTGGCGAGATATCCCCAGGGATCATCCGCAAGGCGATGTTCTTCGCCGCGGCGCTCGGGAGCTTCTGCGTCGAAGGAATCGGACCCTCCCGCCTGCTCGCCGTCACCCGCGCTGACCTGGCCGTGCGAATCGCGTCGTTCGCTAGCCTGGTCGAGCATGGCGGAGACCTGACGCTCCCCGTATGAATCTCCCGCCTCGATGTAGCGCGCTTTTCGTCCAGGGAACGACGAGGAAGAGTGCTCTACGCGGCGACTTCGCTGTCCGTTGCGTGATCGAGGACGCGAATCGCCGGACCGTTGACGCGTTCGCGCTCGATGGCGACAACTTCGAGGAGCTCGCTCCTGGTCGCGACGCCGAGATCGAGCAGCGCCCGCATGTAGCCGTCGACGTAACCGTGGGCCCGCGCCAGGCGCGCGCCCCCGGCTCCGGCGGCGGTCGCGGTCAGCATATCTTGGAGCATGGTCTTGAGGTCAGCGAGTACTTCGGCGCGGGTCCGCATACGATTTTCTTGTAAACGACGGCGCGCCGGACGGCCAACTTTCGGGCCGCACCGGCGATCCCCCCGGCGTCGAGCAGTGGCGCTCCGGGCGCCGGTCGGGTAGACGGGGACAGGGAGAGATGGAAGTCGACGGCGACGTGCGCGCTTACGATGCGCTCTCCAGGCATCCGCGCATCGTCGACCTCGCCGCGATCACCCACGCGCTGTCGAAGTCGGCCGCCGAAGCGCGGCGTCCCGAGGCTTTTGGCGAAGGGCTCGCGCAGCTCTCCGCCGAGCGTAGTCTTTCCCGAGACGACGCCGCAACCGATCTCGGGAACGCGCTCGACGTCCTCGGTCGCGGGCCCGCCACGGCCGACGAGCGAATTCTCGCGAGGGCCCTGGCCGCGCACGCGCTCGCCGCGAACCCTCCGCCCGACTCCCCTTCGGCCAGCGTTGCCGCGTCGCAGTGGATCTGGCTCGCCGCGCACACGCCCTTCGACGCGCTGACGTTGCTCGGCCCGGCGCTCGGCGAACGCGCGCCCGACATGGTGGACGCCCTGACGGCCATCGTTCGCGGCGGCCTCGGCGGAGTGCTGAGCCGCGTATCCCGGCGGGTCCGTGCGCCCTCGGAGCCGCTCCGCGGTCAGATCGCCGCCCGGCCTCGCGGTCCCGTGGCCACCACCCTTCTCGGACTCTCGGGCCTGCTGCTCGTCTCGCAGTCGGCGCGGCTCTTCGGCCGATGGGCTCTCTCCTACAAGACCCCTGCGGAGATTGCCGTCGCTGAAGACGGCGGGGTCCGGGTGCGCTGGCGCGTCGAGCTCCTCGGGCGGACGCTGCGGGACCGCGACGTGTTCGTTCCACGCGCATCTCTGGCGAGGGCGACGCGCGAAGTGCGCTTCTCGGGCGCGGCGCTCTACGTGGCGCTCCTGTCCCTGGCGATCGGAACCTACGTGGGGGTCTCTGCCTTCGTCGACGGCGCACGCGCGGCGTCGCCGGCGCTGCTCGCTTCGGGCCTGGCCATCGTTGCCCTTGGCCTCGGCCTCGACTTCGTCTTCTCCTGCGCTCTGCCCGGTGCGCGCGGTCATTGCCGGATGCTGCTTCTGCCGCGCCGGGGTCCTGCGCTCTGTGTCGGTGAGATCGACAAGGCTCGCGCCGACGCTTTCCTCGGGAGCTTGGCGCAAGAGTGACCGTGCTCCGCTGACTCCCGACGCCAACGGTCGAGACGCCGTCAGGGCCCTTCGTCTCGCTTCGCCGCGACCGCGGCTTTGCGTCGCACGAGGTCGACGAGGTCTCCCTGCGCGCCACATGTTCGGATCGTCGTAGTCGGCGGCGAAGACGCTCCCGGGGATCGGGGCCTCGGGCGGCACGTGACCCCGAACGCAAACGCAGGAAGCGACGCCGAGCGCCGCGACGACGCGCCTCATGAATCTTCCGGCGACGGCGCAATCCGACAATCCCTCGCTCGCCGCCCTTCCCAGCGTATTCTCGTGTGCGCAGCATGGCGATCTCGGCTCCGCTCGGTCGCTCGGAACGCACGTCCTTGCGAGAAGCCCTCGAGCTCGAGCTCCTCGACAACCGCTACCCGGCCCTTGCACGGCCTGCGGGTCATCGGGATCGTGCTCGTGCTCCAGTATCATGTCACCCAGTCCCTCGTGCTCGTCTTCATCAACCAGGGAGCCAGCGCGCTCGTGGAGCGCTGCGGCTGGTCGATGGCGGCCGTCTGGCCCCTCTCGCTCGTGGCGCTCATCGGCGGGTCTCTCGTCTTGGCTTATGTGATGCACATCGTCATCGAGAAGCCGTCGCTGCGCGTCCGCGATCGAGTCGCCGGCTGATGCGCGCGTCGCCCCCGCGAGCCGAACGGGCCGCACGAGACAGCCAAACGAATCCGCAGCACCCGCAGCACGCAGCCTCGCAATGACGACCTCCGTACCCGTCGCCGCAACGCAGACCGATTCGCTTCGAAGCTTCCTCGAGCTCGACCTGCTCGACAACCGTTACCCGGCCTTGCACGGGATGCGCGTGCTCGGGATCGTGTCCGTCGTGCAGTGGCACGTGACGCAGATTTTCAAGATCTACAACAACCTGCCGATGAGCCAGGCGTGGGCCACGACATCGATGTCCGTCTTCTTCGGGATGGACATGTTCTTCGTGCTGAGCGGCTTTCTCATCGGATCGATCCTCTTGCGCTCGATCGAGACGTCGGGCTCGCAGCACGTGAAGCGCTTTTACCTGCGCCGCGTGTTCCGCACGTTCCCGTCTTACTACCTCGTGCTCACCTTCCTCGTGGTGACGACGGCCCTGACGGCCAACCAGCGGCACAACCTGCCGTTCGAGTACACGTACGTCACCAACTACATGTCGAACCATCGCGACAACGTCGTGATGCCCTGGGGTTGGTCGCTCGCGCTCGAAGAGCAGTTCTATCTCGTCGTGCCGTTTCTCTTCTTCGCGCTGCGGAAGATCGTGGGCGACGTCGGCCGCCTCACCATGCTCGTTGGTCTCTGGAGCTCCACGTTCTTCACGCGTCTGCTCCTCTACCTGCACCCGTTCGGCTGGGGCTCGGGCACGGAGTTCGTCGACATGTACATTCGCACGCACACGCGCTGCGACACGCTCGTCGCCGGCATCATCCTGGCCTACGTGCACTATCGCTGGCGGGCGCCCATCACGGCATGGCTCGAGAGCCCTCGCGCGCGGGCTGCCCTCGCGCTCCCGTCGCTCGCCTGCCTATGGATTCTCCTCCAGCCGACCATGTTCGGCGAACGCGCAGGCCGCCTGGTCGAGGTCTTTTCGTGGGGAACGCTCACGAGCATCATGTACTTCGGCTGGGTGCTCCTCATTCTGCACGGGGGCGACGGGTGGGTGCGCCGCGCGCTCTCGGCCCCGATCTTCCGCAGGATCGCCACGCTCGGCTACGGCGTCTACCTCGTGCACATCCCCGTCTGCTACGCGCTCATCACGCCGCGGGCGCGCGACCTCGTCGACCGCGGCGGCTGGTCGATGACCGCCGTCTGGCCGCTCTCGGTCGCCGTCCTCGTGCTCGCGTCTCTCGCGTTCTCGTACGTCTTGCACGTCCTCGTCGAGAAACCATCGCTCAAGCTGCGCGACCGCCTGGCCCGCTGACGAGCGCGAGATTGGCCGCAAAGGCGCAGAGCAGAGAGCTAGGGGTCCAGGAGTTCGCCGTAGCCTACCGCCGGCAACTTTTGCTCGTGGAAGCCATACGTTCCGTCCACGAGCCAGAGCATCGACGGATCGTCGAGGTCGCGATCGAACTCGAACCGCGCGCGATGCGCCGAACCGTCGTCGTGCAGTTCGAGCAGCGTCACGCGCATGCCATCGAGCTCCATTCGCTCTCCCTGATGGATCGGCACGTCGCGGAGCAGGTCGTCCGGTCCGACCGGGAAGAGCCCCCCTGCCCCGCCGATCAGCTCGAAGGCGCGGGCCGAGGTCCGCCGGAGGAGGCAGCGCCCCGAACGCAGCGTGAGCGTTCGAACGCGGGCTTCGGAGCCGTCGGGCCCTTCGATCACGAGCGGCGCGAAGAAGATCGCTTGCGAGATGTTGGCGCGAAGGATGGTCACCCTCGACTTGCCGTCGGCCCGCTCCGACAGCGAGCCGAGCCGCGCCGCGAAGGCCGAGGCCCAGGTCCGCGTCGCGCTCTGAGCAAGGAACGTATCCAGCGGCGCCCGGAAGAAGTGAATGAACGCGAGCCCGAGGACCACGAGCTCCGTGAGCTCGGCGGCCCCGCGGCGTGGTCGCGGGGTCGCCGGAAACCAGGCATGGTCGACGAGCAGCGCGACCACGGCGCTCACGCCGATCATGGGGACCTGCAGCAGGCGCGCCGACGCATCCACGGCCATCACCGGGGCCATCGACAGAACCGAACCCATGAGCATCGTCACCGCGCGCCCGCGCAGGGGCGCGTCGAGTTCGCGGAGCATTCGCGCGACGGGTACGACGAGAAAAGCGGCGGCCCCGAGGGTCAAGAGGGCGATCTTCCAATCCGACTCGTTGAGCCACGCGACGTCATTCACGCCGAGCCACGCCGTGGCGAAGAGCACGCCCAGGCGGCGCGGAGCGCTCGCCGCGTACGCGCCCAGGTCGCCGATCGGGTCGTGGTAGTACCCGATCCCGAAGGCGCCGTAACGCAGCGCCTGATGGATCGCCGCGTAGCCGACGAGAGGCAGCGCGAAGCACGCGAGCCCGACCAGCCTTCGAGGAATCGACTCGCGTCGAATCACCAGCTCGGCCGCGACGGCATACCCGGCGAAGCAGAGCGTGTACTCGCCCGCGAGCGCGGCCACCGAGAAGAGCGCCAGACTCAGGATGCCGTCGCGGGCGCGGCGCTCCTCACGCCAGCGCAGGTAGACCGTGAGCGCGACCGTTCCCAGCGCCGTCGACACGATCTCTTCGCGGTTCGCCATCCACGAGAGCGGAAGCGCGTGGCATGGCGCCAGGGCGAAGACCGCGACGCCGAGCCACGCGACACGCGACGTGAAGAGACGGCGCAGCAGGGCGTGCACCGCGAAGCAGGCCGCCGCCCACCACAAGAACGAGTGCAGGTGACCCCAGAACGGGTTCCCGCCGACGATTCGATAGTCCACCCAGAGGAGCGCGCTCGAAAGGGGGCGCAAGAAGCGCATCACCACCTTCGGGTGCGACCACCACGGGAGGATGCCCCGATCCAACAGGATCGCGCGGTTGGCGTCGTCGATGAAGTCGTAGAGCTGAAAAGGCCCGGGCGGTGACGGGTATCGCCCCTCGGCCATCGCGCGCTGCGTGTAGTCGTCGAGCAGGAGCGGCGTACGCAGGCCCGGAATGTGAATGAGGACCGCGACGGCGGCGGTCGCGATGAGCAGCGCACGCCGCAAACGGGGGGCCAGTTCGAGTCGGGTCGCGGCACGGGAGCCGGAGGTCGCGCGGGAAGGTAGGGGTTCGCCGAGAGAGGTCATCGAGGGGCGCTTCTCTATGTGGAAAGCGCCCCCTAGACCGTATCACTCACTGGACCCACCCCGCTGCCCGCCCCACCGGCGGCGCCCTGGAATCGCGTCGTACGGCACCTTTCTCGAGCGGACGCCCCGGTCAGGGACATCATCCGCGACGCCGACGACGAGACTCGTTAGGGCCGACTCGAGGTGCGCTCCCCGAGCACGGCGTCGACGTGGCCTGCAGACGCGCGGACTTCGAATCGCACTGCGCGCGGCGCCTCGGTCGTGGCGCACGCGCGCACGCTCGCCGCATGCGCAGCCTCCGAGCGATCGAGCTCGTCGCTCCCCTCGAAGACGCGGGCCTCGACCCCCGCCCCGTCCCCCTGGACGCCGACCGTCGCTCGCAGGCACTTGCGCGCCGCGATGGTCTCGCTCCACGACGTGATGCGCTCACCGTCGAGAACCAGCTCGCGTGTCGCTTGCTCCTTGCCGTCGAGAAGCATGTCGGGGCCCGCCGCCGCGCGCGCGAGCATGCGCGAGGCGGCCAGGGGGTGCGCTTCGAAGCTAGCGTCTCGCCACCGCTCGGATCGGACGGTCAACACGAAGGGACCGGGACGGCCGCGGGTCTCGATCTCGAGGTGCGCGGCCACGCGAGCGCACACGAAGAGAGCGAGCGCCGACGACGCCTCCGCCGAGGCGAGGAGCGCGCCCGTGTCGCTCCATACGCGAGCGTCGAGGAGCGCCAGCGGCGCGCCGCCGACCACGTCGATCCGTGCGCACGACCCCGCGATGCCCTTGAGCTCGAGCGGGACCCGGGCCCGGTGCCCGAGGCTCAGGGTGCCCGAGGTCGTGGTCACGGCGGCGTCGTAGCCGCTCTTCGCGAGCAGCGCGTCGCGAGCGCTCTTGGCCTTGTCGATCGGGAGCGACGGCGTGACCCAGGCCACGTCGGGCGCCGCGGCGAGATCGCGGCTCGCGTCGCCGGGCGTCCGGGCGAGCACCACCGCTGCGAGCCCGCGCCCGACGTGCGGCCGGACCGCAAGCGTGCCGGCCATCGGGACGGGCGAGCACACGGTGAGCGTCCGCGTTCCGGCTCCCTCGCGGGCGCGCGCCACGACCCGACCCTGGTCATCGTAGGCCTCGACGTCGAGCGGACCGACGTCGTCGTCGGGTACGATCACCGCGTCGACGCACTCGTCGGCGTCGAGCGGGAACGCCGCGTACGTAGGCATCCGCGCGTCGATGGCGAGGGCCACACGGCGGAACTCTTGCCAGGCTCCGCCGAGCTCGCCACGGTGATGCCTGACCGCGTCGTCGAGCCCGGGCCACGCTTCGGCCGCGCGCGGCCCTTGCCCCGCGTAGCCGCGCGCGCCCAGCGCCCGGGCCACGATGACCGCCCGATCCTTGGGCACGAGCTGCGCGCCCACGGCAACGAAGCCCTCGCCCTCGACGATGTGCGCGGTCAGGTACATCCGGTCCGGGTGCGGCGCGCAGATGAGGACCGTGGGGTGAACGTCGCGCCCTTCGTCGACCGCGAGCGTGGTCCCGTCTTCGGAGTAGATCGCGACGTCGACGTCGTCGATCGACGACGAGCCTCGGGCGTACCCGAGAACGCAGGCATCGCCGGGCACGTCGATGAAGCCGCCGACCCAGCCATTGTCGATCGCCTGCGACGAAGCGACCAGCGCGGGCGTCCCCGCGCCCAGCCGAGAGGCGCGCGCGGTCAGGTCGCCGAGGAGCAAGCGCGCGTCCAGCTGGCCCGCCGCGGTGCCCGGCGCCGGGAGCGCGGCCCCCGCGTTCGCACCCGCCGGGGCATGCGCAAGACCGACGCATCCGGCGAGCAAGAGCGAGGCGAGCAAGGCGAGCGAGGCGCACGCGGCCATTGCGACGAACTCGAGAATGCACCAGCCCCCGAACCAAACATTTCGTGCCTTCGTGCCTTTGCGGTTTCTCTCCAGCGCGATCGCGCCAGACGACCCGCGCATGCGGGACGGGTCGAGCGCGGGCGACGTCACGGCGTCACTTCCCAGACCGCAGACGCGACCCGGTAAAGGGCGAGGCCCCAGCCGAGGAGCGGGGTCCCCCGCGCCTCGATCTCCGCGAACGCGCTCGTGCGAGCACCGGCGCAGAACGCGACCACCGCGCCGTTCTCGTCGACGCCACGATCGTCGAACGCGTCGTGCATGCTGATGCGAACGCGCAGATTGACCGCGCGTGACGCCCCTTGCACGACCGAGACGAGCGCCAGGTAACACGCGCCGGCCTCGAGGGAGAGCGGCACCGGTGTCGTCCCCGAGCCTCCCTGGGCAAGCAAGACCGGCTCGCCGGGTAGCGAGCGAACATGCCGCGTGAGAAGCACGTGCGCCATCCGGCCGCGCGCGTCGCTCCCCCACACCGTGGGCAACCGATCGGGGATCGGCCACACCCCGTGCGTCACGAGAACCGGAGCGTCGGGCGGGGAGCCGGCGAACCCGACCTCCACTCGCGTGGTTTCGCCGACGCAGAGCTCGAGTCGCGCATCGGGCGCGTCGCTGCGGTCTCGGGCAAGGATACGGTCGCCCGAGGCGTCGCGCATCTCGGCGTCGAGGTCGAGCCGGTTTCTATGCGAAGGGTTGGCCGTGCGCGGATCGACGGCGAAGAGCTGGAACGAATGACACCCGGGGTCTAGGACCTCTTCGGCGGCGCCGTTCCCGTCGGCACCCGAGGCCCACGTGGCTCGCGTGGCGATCGTGGCTCCGTCGCGCCGCGCCCGCATCTCTGCGAGCTCCGCTCGCCTCTCCGGTAGCGGCATGGCCGGCAAGAGCCCCGGTTCGGGCGCGGTGGGGCTGCTTCCGCCGGTGCGCTCGGGCAGAATGCTCCGGAGCGGCTCGAGCGGCCGCGCCGAGCGCGCGACAATCGTCTCGAGCGCCCCCCGGCCCGAGTCGCTGGTCACGAGCAGGCGTCGCGGCAGCGTCGCCCCGCAGCGCTCGATCGAGAGGGCGCCCGCCTCGCTGGGGACGCGGGCGTTCGGATCGTCGTCACGACCCTCTCCGAGGCGCACGTGAAAGCCCAATCCGCGCGCGCCGAGGAGGACCACCGTCGTGCACTCCCCGTCGGGCAGCTCGGGCAAGGCCACGGCGAGGGTCTCGTCGTCGTTGAGAAAGCGAGGTCGATCGACCACGACGGCGGCGCCGAGGCCGCGCCACGCCTCGGCGAGGCGGTCGATCGGCGCATGCGCCTGCGCGACCGCGCCGCGCGTGCTCGCGAGAATCGCGAACGCCGCAGCGGCTGCCGTCGCACGCTCGCGCATCGTCAGGAGCCCTCTTCGACCTCGAGGCGGCTCTCGATGAACGAGCTCGTAGCGGGATCCCAGATGAAGAGCTTGCGATCGTCGACGCCGGTCGCTCGGACGCTCGTGACGAGGTACGCGAGGTCCCAGGGCGGCTCGCCCTGCCCCATCTTGGCCACCTCGGCGTCGGTCGCCGAGAAGTACGCGCCCACGTCGAGGTGCGAGTGATAGAGCACCTTGACCGGCCGTCCTTCGGCCTCGCCGCGGCGGATGGCCCCCTCGAATTTCATCGAGTCGATGTCGAAGTACGTGTGCCCCGTTCGGGGGTACGCCTCGGGTTCGAGCCGGTGCAGCGCGTTCGCGCGGTTGACCATCGGCACGATGCCGTCGACGCGGGCCGCGTTGCCGGCGGGACCGACGAGGAAGCCGCAGCTCTCTTCGTCGCATCCGTAGGCCCCTCGCGCCTCTTCGTTCACCCGCTCGAGGATGCTCCGGCCGATCACCAGATTTCCCTCTGCCCAAGGATGCTTCTTCACGTCGCGCATCGACCGGTTCTCTCCCTCAAGGTGGTCAGATCGAGCAAGACCCGCGAGGCCGCCGGGCGGCCCAGCGCGACAGCCGGCGCGATCGAGGCCGTGCTCACCACATGCTCACCAGACGTACCGCCGCTCCCACTTCATCGGGGCGAAGTAGCGATCGCCCCGGTCGCAGATGATCGCCACCACGCAGCCTCCGCGGCCGCTCTTCTGCGCTTCGCGCGCGAGTAGCATGGCGCCGAAGACGTTGGCACCCGACGAGTGGCCGACGTGCAAGCCTTCTTCTCGGGCGAGCCGGTCGGCCATGTCCCAGCCGTCTTCGGTGGTGATGGGCAGGATGCGATCGGGCACCTTGGGATCGTAGATGGGCGGAACGAGGCTGCTGGCCAGGTGCTTCAGCCCCTCGAGGCCGTGCAGCGCGTCGGCCGGCTCGATCGCGACGCACTCGATCGGTCGAGGGTGCTCCTTGAGTCGCCGCGTCGTGCCCATCATCGTGCCCGTCGTTCCGAGGCCGGCGACGAAGTGCGTCAGCCGATCGCCCAGCGCGGCGAGGATCTCGACCCCCGTGCCGTCGTAGTGGGCGCGCCAGTTCGACGGGTTCGAGTACTGATCGGGATAAAAGTACGTGCTGCGGTCCTTCGCCACGAGCTCGCGCGCGAGGCGGATGGCCCCGTCGGAGCCCTCCATCGGATCGCTGAAGACGATCTCGGTCCCGAAGCTCTTGGCGATGTCCTTGCGCGCCTTGCTGACGTTCGACGGCATGACGAGCCGCACGCGGATTCCGAGCGCAGCCCCGAAGATCGAGTACGCGACCCCGGTGTTGCCGCTCGTCGAGTCGATCAGGATTTTGTCGCGTGTCAGGCGGCCGTCGGCGAGGGCGTCGAGCATCATGCGGAGCGCCGGCCGGTCCTTGACGCTGCCTCCCGGGTTCGCGAACTCGAGCTTCGCCCACACCTCGACGTCGGGCACGTCGCTCGTCACTTTGCGGAGGCGAACGAGAGGGGTGTTGCCGACCCCGTCGATGACCGACTCGAGGCGGCGGCCCCCGTTCCCTGAGGGCCGACTCACGATCCACCCCCCGGCCCGGAGCCGAGCGCGGTGCGGAGGGCCCGCAGCGCTTCGTGTGCGCCTCGCGCGACGGCGCGCGCGCTGGGGTCGCGAAAGTCGCTCACGTCGAGTCCATCGCGAACGGTGTGGGCGCCCGGTGCCGCACCTCCCGCGGGAGCCGCCTCTCGCGCCGAGCCGACCGCGACCTCGACGCGAACGCCCGGGTCGATCGAACGCGCGATGTCCGCGAGGCTGACGGAGCCCGCGAGGCCACGCTCTCGCACACGGACGCAACCGACGCCGGCGCCCACGAGGTAACGGGTCGCCACTTCGGCCGCGAGTCCGTCTACGGCGACGTCGACCGTCGCCGCCGCGATGCGCGCCTGGCCCGCCGAGCCGACCTCCGCGAGGCGGGTCTGACGACCGTGCCGGCTCATCTCAGCCTCCGGCGATCGCCGGGACGATGCTGATCTGGTCGCCCGGCTTGAGCGCCGTCTTCAGGCCCTCGAGGAAGCGGACGTCTTCTTCGCCGACGTAGATGTTCACGAAGCGACGGACGCCCTTCTCGTCAAGAAGCCGGTCGCGAATGCCGGGGTGCCGGCGCTCGAGATCCTCGATGACGTCGCCGACGGTGCCCCCGCTGGCGTTCACCTCATCGGCCCCGCCGGTCAGCGTGCGCAGCGGGGTCGGGATACGGACGATCGTTTCCATTTCACGGTTCTCCTCTCAGCCCGCGAGAGCGGGCGAAACATAGCGGTTGGGTTCGATGCGATCGATGCGCGCGCGGGCGCCAGCGGGCTGCCCGCACAACGGGCAATCGGCGCGCCGCGAGACGGTCCGGCGACGGAGGACGTCTGTGCGCCCGTCGAAGGTGACGAGCCGGCCCTCGACGGCCTCGCCGTCGAGCAGCGCCAGCGCGAGGTCGACCTGCGCGGCGGCCACGATGCCCGCGACGGGCCCGAGGATGCCGGCCTCGGCGCAGTTCGGCGCGTTCTCGCCAAGCACGTCCTCGAAGAGGCACCGGTAGCACGGCCGCCCCGCGGCTCCGACCGCGAGCGCGGTGCCGACCCAGCGGACGGCAGACGCGTGAACGACCGGAACGCCCGCGAGCGCGCACGCGTCGGCGGCCAGGAACTTGGTAGCGAAGTTGTCGCTCCCCTCGAGGACCACGTCGTGGTCGCGCACGAGCGACACCGCGTTGTCCGGCAGGAGGCGGGTCGAGTGCACCTGGAGCGACTGCGCCGGCCCGAACCGTTCGCGCAGCGCCCGCGCCGCCGCCTCGAGCTTCGCCGAGCCCACGTCGGCGGCGCCGAAGAGAATCTGACGATGGAGATTCGAGAGCTCCACCTCGTCGTCGTCGCACAGGCCGATCGACCCGACGCCCGCGGCGGCCAGCGCCAGGGCGGCCGGGCAACCGAGCCCCCCGACGCCGACGAGTAGAACGCGCGCCCGCGCTCGGTCGACCTTCACCGTGTATCGTCTCCGAAGTACTCCGCGAGGCTGAAGTAGCGCTCGCCCGTGTCGGGCAGGATCGTGACGACGTTCTTGCCCGGACCGAGCTCGCGCGCGACCTCGAGGGCCACGTGCACCGCGGCGCCCGCGCTGATGCCGACGAGCAGGCCCTCGCCGCGGGCGAGCGCCGTCTTCATCTTCCACGCGTCGGCGTCTGTCACGGTGCGAACCTCGTCGACCAGGTCGGCGTGGTAGTTCTTCGGAACGAACCCGGCCGCGAGGCCCTGGATCTTCGTCGGCCCGCGCTCGCCGCGCGAGATGGTCGCGCACGCGTCGGGCTCGACGGCCACGATGCGCGGCCGCGGAGACACTTCCCGCCGCAAGACGCCGCCGACGCCGGTGATGGTTCCTCCGGTCCCGACGCCCGCGACGAAGGCGTCGAGCGAGAGACCGCGCATCGCCTCGAGGATCTCGCGCGCCGTGGTGGCCGCATGGATGCGCGGGTTCGCATCGTTGTCGAACTGCTGCGGCATGAAGGCGCCGGGCGTGCTCTCGGCGATCTCGCGCGCCTTGGCCACGGCGCCTTCGAGCTGCTGATCCTCGGGAGTGAGCACGACCTCGGCTCCGAAAGCCTCGAGCAGCTGGCGTCGCTCGAGGCTCATGCTCTCGGGCATCGCGAGGATGCACCGGTACCCGCGAACGGAGCACACGAGGGCCAGGCCGATGCCGGTGTTGCCGCTTGTGGGCTCGACCACGACCCCCCCCGGTTTGAGGCGCCCGTCGCGCTCGGCCTCCTCGATCATGGCGAGGCTGATGCGATCTTTGACCGACCCTGCCGGGTTGGACTGCTCCATCTTCGCCCAGACGCGAGCCCGCTCGCCCCAGCTACCGGGCGCCGCGATCGCGATGAGCGGCGTGTTCCCGACGAGTTCGAGCACGTCGTCCACGAGGATGGGGGTCGCGGCCATGTCTTTCTCTGAGGACGCTTTCTCTACCACAGCGTCTAGCACGAAGCCGTTCGTCTCCACCGCTGCGCCGTGCGATAACCACGCCCCCTTCCCCGATGGTAACGATGGTCGGCATGCGCGGCTCAGCGCAGGCCCGTGCGCTCCACGAGGAGCACCCGGCCATTGACCTCCACGCCGACACGCTGATGTGGTCGCGCTGGCTCGGTTACGACTTGCACGCCGCGCACGAGCCGCCTCTGTGGCGCGCTGCGTTCGGGGGCCACGTCGACGTGCCGCGGCTGCGCGAGGGCGGCGTGGGCGCGCAGTTCTTCGGCCTGGTGTCGCTTCCGGTCGCCGAGCGCGCCCGCGGGTCGGCGCGCGCGGTTCACGAGCAGATCGACGTGCTCTTCGAGACGATCGCGCGCCGTCCGGGCTTACGCCTTGCCCGCACCGCGGCCGACGTCGAGGCCTGCGGCCGCGACGGGGTCGTGGCAGCGCTGCTGGGCATCGAGGGAGCGCACGCGCTCGAGGGCGATCTCGACCGCGTCGAGGTCTTCGCGCGGCGCGGCGTTCGGTACCTGGGCCTCATGCACTTCAGCTCGAACGAGGCGGGCTTCCCGGCGTACGGGTTGGGCCGGCACGACGCCGACGGATTGACGCCGTGGGGCTTCGACCTGGTGCGGCGGTGCGAGGCTGCCGGCGTGCTCGTCGATCTCGCGCACATCAACCGGCGCGGATTCCTCGATGCCTGTTCGGTCGCCACGAGGCCGCCCATCGTGAGCCACACCGGGGTGCTCGGCGCGTTCGACCACTGGCGCAACATCGACGACGCCCAGCTCCGCGCCGTGGCCAACAAGGGCGGGATCGTCGGCGTCATCTTCTATCCGAGGTACCTCGGCGGCGAGGGGCTCGAGCCGGTGGTGAAGCACTTGCTCCACATTCTCGACATCGTCGGCGAAGACGTTCCCGCCCTTGGCAGCGACTGGGACGGCTTCATCGTACCGACGCGGGCGCTGGCGGACCCTCGCGGGCTGCCGCTCTTGACCGATGCTCTGCTCGCGGCCGGCGTGAGCGAGCGGATCATCCGGAAGATCCTGCGAGGCAACGCGATGCGCGTGCTGAACACCTGAGCGAAAGCCTGAGCGAACAACAGCGCGCGCATCGTTGCGATCACCCGGGGCGCCGCGCCGGGGTATGGTCCCTGGTGACGGCCCGCTCGCGGCAGCTCGCGCGAGAGATCACGTGACATCGATGGCGCCCACGTCGATGCCCCGGGCCTCGAGGCGCGCCGCGATGCGGTCTCGCCAGGCTTCGAGCTCGGCGCGCGCCTGGGGCGGCTCCGACGAGCCCGAGGTCCCCGCGAGCGTGACGACGGTGACGTCGACCCGGCTTCCCGTGGCCTGAACCACGATCGTGGCCCCCGCGAGCGCGCCCGAACCGAGCTCGAGTCGCATCGCCGCGCGACGGCCGTCTCCGGACCACGCCACCTTGCGCACGAGGCCGGGCATGAGATCTTCAAGCGAGGCCGGAACCTGGGAGGCCCCGCCGGCCGTCCCAGGTGGAAGCTGTGGCGCAACCCGCGGAGGTGGGAGATCGAGCGACATGGGCACGGGAACGTGCGCCTGCGGAGGAGCGAGCTGAGCGGCATGCCGCGAGGCCGCGTCGAGCGCCAACGAAGGCTCGTCGCCTGCGACATGGCGACCCGAGGGTGCGCGGGACGACGCGCTCGAGAGGCCTGGCGGCGAAACCGCCGTCGAACCTGGCATCGAACCTGGCGGGCGGCGAGCGCCGACCTGCCCGGCCGCACCCGGGAGGCCTGCCGCGAGCCCAACCAGCCCGACGGCGGGTTTGCCCTCGGCCGCGCGCGCCTCACGTGCCCGGGCCCCCACAAGGGCCCCGCCACGGATCGCCACGGAAAAAGCGGCGCTCGGCGCCTGCGCACCGGACCCACACGACGAGCCCGCCAGTACCGGCGTGGAGGCCGACGGGGAAAACGGCGCGACCGGTGGCTGCGCGAGCGGCGAAAATGAGCTCATACCTCTCCCATCGGCCGGCTCCTGTATGAAGTTGTGCGACCCTTGACCCGTGAAGCTCGTGGGTTAGCTTGAATGGCTCTTCACCCTCCCGCGCGTTGGCGGGCCGCGAAAGTCAGGGAGAGTTGAATTCAGGTCCAGTGGGAGTCGTCGTCGAGGTCCTCGCGGCGGGGCTTGCAGCGGCCCTCGGTTCGCTCTTCGCTGCCGGCGATGCCGCGCTGACCGAGATCCCCGAGGGCCGTATGCAGGCGCTCAGCGCGGCCGATGGGGGCGAGGCAAGCGCCGCCTTCCGCCGGTTCACGCGCGACCCGACGCAGGTGCTCTCGCGCTGGCTCGTCGGGCGCGTGCTCGCGATCAGCGTGGCGACCATGCTCCTCGGAGACGCGGCGCGCCGGGCGGGTTGCGATCGCTTCGCGTTCCCTGTCGGCGTCCTGGGGACCGTGTTCACCTACGGCACCTTCGCCGAGATCGTCGGAACACTCGCCCGGCGGCGGCGCGAGCGAGCCGGCGCCCTCGCTCTCCAGCTCCTTCGCCCGCTCGAGTGGTTGCTCGTGCCCCTCGCCGGTCCGCTCGCGGTCGTCGGCCGGGCCGTCGGCCGGCGGGTGCCCCGGGTGCACACCGTCGACGCGCGCATCACCGAGACGGAGGTCGAGTGGGCCGTCAGCGAGGGCGAGAAGGCGGGCTCGATCGCCAACGGGCCGGCCGAGATGATCCGCAAGGTGCTCGACTTCAAGGACCTGACGGCGCGCGAAGTCATGGTCCCGCGGCGGCACATCCTGGGCGTCGAGCTCGGCATGCCGCTGCCGGAGGTGGTCTCGATCGTCTCGTTCGAGAAGCACGCGCGGTACCCGGTGTATCGCGAGAACATCGATAACGTCGTGGGCCTCCTCTACGCCAAGGATCTGTTCGTGGTCCTGCGCGACGGCAGCCTCGCGACCGCGAAGCTGGCGGATCTCCTGCGAACGCCGGTCATGTTCGTCAGCGAGAACCAACCGGCCGCGAAGATCTTGCAAGACATGCGGTCGCGCCGGCTGCACCTGGCGATCGTGAGCGATGAGTTCGGCGGGACGGCCGGCCTCGTGACCCTCGAAGACATCATCGAGGAGATCGTCGGAGACATCCGCGACGAGCACGATCCCGAGGCGCCCATCCAGCCGATGGGCGACGGGCGCGTCGTGGCCGACGCCTCCGTGCCCCTGGCCGATCTCGCTCACGCGCTCGGCAAACCCCTACCCGACGACGGCGAGTTCGAGTCCCTCGGCGGCCTCATCGTGAGCCGCGCAGGCCGGGTTCCCAAGGTCGGAGCCACCGTTCAGGTCGACGGCTTGAAGTTCATCGTCCGCGAAGCCGACGAGACGCGCGTGGTGAAGGTCGAGATCGTCCCGGAGCGAGCCCCTCAGCCCATCCCGAACGCCTCATGAAGCCTCCGCTACCTCCCGCGCTTCGTCTGACGACGCGCGCGGAAGACGCGAGGCCACCCAGGCCGCCGTTCGGGCTCCGCGCGTGGTCGCCGTCTGCGAGCGCCGTGGGCATCTCACTCGACCTTCGCGGCGACGACGCGCACTCCACGGCCCTCGCGGCTACCCAGGTGCCGCGCGCATACGAGTTGCCCGTGGGAACGCAGGTCATCGTCCTGGGGGTCGCGGCCCGTGGGGGATCGCTATGGCAATGGTTCTCGCGAAGCGTCGCCATTCCGCGCGCCGTGCGCTGCGGCGCGCTCCTCGCGAGAGGCTACGTCGACATCGGCGCAGGGACCGACGAGGTCACAGGCGCCGATCTCGCGTGGGGCTTCGTCCCCGGCTGACCAGCGCCACCTGCGCGGTGGGCTCTACGAGAACGAGAGGCCCCAGAGCCGCAGAGAACGTCTCACTCCACTTTGCTGAGGGCGTCGGCGAGCTTCGCGGCGCTCTCTTCGAGGCCGGGCTTGGACTCCTGCACGACGTCGCCGACTTCGGGCTTCTGCCCGGCGATGTCGTCGACCAGCGCGTTCATCGAGCTCACGAGCTGCGCGATCTGTCCGCGCGTCGCGCTCGGGCAGACCTTCTCGAAGGTGTTGGGAACGACGGTGGCCGCCGCTCCGTCTTTGGGCAGCTTGTCGCCCTCCAGCCGCGGTAGCTTCACGTTGCCGGAGCCCCGCGGGTTCACGAACGTGAGCTCGTTCGGAACTCCGTTCTTGTCGTCGGGAGCGATCGGCGTCGCCAGGGGCGCGAGGAACGCCCCGCTGCTGCCGGTGTTCTGGTCGAGCACGACGACATACGAGATCGGAAGCTGCCCGGCAGGGCGGCTCAGCTCTTCGGTGATCGGCTTCTGGAGCTTGTTGAGGAGCGCGACGACGAGGTCTTTCCGGTCGTTCAGCGATTGCACGCGCGTGATGAAGTCGAAGAGGCCGCGCGTCGTGTCGGCCGGCACGCCGCTGAAGCGTCGACCGAACAGCTTGTCGCCGCCGAAGTCGATGTTCAGGCCCGCGAGCTGCTGCGCCAGATCGGCGGGGAACTTTCGGTCGCCGCTGAGGCTCTTGCCGCCGTCTTGGACCTTGACCTTCAGGGCCTCGAGGCTGTCTTTCGCCTTGGCGAGATCGGTCGAGAGGTCGTGCGCGTCCCGCACGCCCTGCGCCCGGCTAGCGCTCTGCGTCGACGCGCTGCCGCCGAAGTAGCCCAGGACGCCGAGCACGATGCCGCCGACGATGCCGGCAACGACGCCGCGCTTGAAGCCGCCGCTACGCGCTTGGTGAACGGCAACCTCGTCGACCTCGATTCGCTGCGGCTGGATGAGCGCGGCCGTCGAGACCGGCGCCGGCTTGAACTGCTGCGCGACCGCCGCGAGCGGATTGTTCGGGTCGAGCGTGGGTGCCCTGCTCGAGGGCATCATTGGCTTCGGCATCCCCGAAGGAGGCGGCACCGACGAGGCCGGAGGCGGCACGGGCGTCAGCGACGGACCCCCGCGCATGGGCGGCGGCATCTGGGGAGCCGGAACGCTTCCCAGAGCGGGAGGCGGAGGGGTCCCGCCCGGCGGCGCCCCCATCTTTTGCAACCGGGATTTGAGATCGATTTTCGGCTTTCTATCGTCCGCCATCGTGGATCGGCGAGACCTTACGTGCCCTGGCGCTCGCATGTCAACGCGCTCTCGCGACAATCCCCTTGCCGCACCGCGGCGCCGCTATCGCGCATTGTCGCGGCTTATCGCAGCTGGCGTATGCTCTAGCCTGCCGTGCCCTCACCGGACCCCTCCCCAATCGCTTCGACCGCGCCGCGGGTGCTCGTGGTCGACAACTACGACTCGTTCACCTTCAACCTCGTGCAGTACCTCGGCGAGCTCGGCGCTCGCGTCGAGGTTCACAAGAACGACGCCATCGACGTGCCCGGCATCCGCGCGCTCGAGGTCGATGGCATCCTGATCTCGCCCGGCCCGTGCACGCCCAACGAGGCAGGCGTCTCGCTGGCGCTCCTTCGCGAGCTCGGCGGCGCTCTCCCCATCTTCGGCGTGTGCCTCGGCCATCAGGCCATTGGCCAGGCCTACGGCGGCGTGGTCGTGCGCGCCGGTCGCCTCATGCACGGCAAGACGTCGCCCATCTTGCACGACGGGCGCGGCGTCTTCGAGGGGATCGCGTCGCCGTTCGAGGCCACTCGCTACCACTCGCTCCTCGTCGAGCGCTCGACCTTGCCGGCGGTTCTCGAGGTGAGCGCGTGGACGGTCGAGGGCGAGATCATGGGCCTCCGCCATCGAGAGCACGACGTCGAAGGCGTGCAGTTCCACCCCGAGAGCATCCTGACGCGCGAGGGAATGCACCTCGTCGGCAACTGGGTCGCGCGGGTGACGGCGCGCCTGCGCGGTCGCTCCACTGGCGCGCGCGCGCCAGTCCCGCGCGCACCGGTCGCATCATGAGCGCCGAGTTCGGTCGCGTCCTCGGGCGGCTCCTCGCGCGCGAGGCGAACGCGCCCATTGGCGCGGCGGAGGTCCGCGACGCCTTCGACGCGATCCTCTCCGGCGCGTGGACGCCGGTGCAGATCGGAGCCTTCGCCGTCGCGCTGCGCATGGCGGGGGAGACCGCCGAGGTGATCGCGGGGGCCGCCGGCGCGATGCGCGCCGCGATGGCGGTCGTGGACCATGACTTCCCGCTCGTGGTCGACACCTGCGGCACGGGCGGCGACGGCTCGCACACGTTGAACATCTCGACCGGCGCGGCCGTGGTCGTCGCCGCATGCGGGCTGCCCGTGGCCAAGCACGGGAACCGGTCCGCCTCGAGCCGCTGCGGGAGTGCCGACGTCTTCGAGGCTCTCGGGATCCCTCTCGACGTGCCGATAGCTCGGCAGGGCCACGTGCTCCGCGAAGCGGGGATCGCGTTCCTCTTCGCGCCCGCCCATCACCCGGCGCTGCGGCACGCGGGGCAGGCGCGGAGCGAGCTCGGGACGCGCACCATCTTCAACGTCCTCGGTCCCATCGCCAACCCCGCGCGCGCCACGCACCAGCTCCTGGGCGTCTACGACGACGCGCTCCGCCCGATCCTCGCCCATGCGCTCGGGTGCCTCGGCGGGGTGCGCGCGTGGGTCGTTCACAGCGAAGACGGCCTCGACGAAGTGAGCCCCTGCGCGCCGACGCGCGTGAGCGAGCTCACGGCCAGCGGCGATGTGCGCGAGTTCGTCATCGCGCCGGAAGACTTCGGCATCGAGCGGATCCCTCGCGCCGCCCTCGCGGGCGCCGACGCGGCGACCAACGCGCGAGAGCTCCGCGCCATTCTCGCCGGAGAGAGCCACGTTGCTCGCGACGCCGTGCTCCTCAACGCCGCCGCGGCGCTCGCCGTGGCCACCGGCGACGAGCCAC
>CALFNG010000313.1 GCA_937902985.1 uncultured Myxococcales bacterium | reverse complement strand
AGTGACTGGAGTTCAGACGTGTGCTCTTCCGATCTGGCGGCGTCGGTGGCGAGGGAATAGGCGGTCCCGTCGATCCGGCGACCGAAGCGATCTTGCAGTCTGCACCCGATGGCGGCGCGGGCACGGACGCCGGCGGAGGCGTCGCGTGGCTCTATCCGTACGACCAGACCGTCTGGCCGCGAGGGCTGCTCGCGCCGCTCCTCCAGTGGAGCGCGCCCCAGAACTACGACGCGGTCTCCATTCACCTCAAGGAGAACGCGTTCGACTACCAGGGCTTCTTCGCAGCGACCGCGAGCCCGTTCGTTCACCACCCCGTCCCGCAGGCCGCCTGGGATCTGCTCTGCAACTCGAACCAGGGCGAGAAGGTCACCGTCACGCTCGTGTTCTCGTCGGGCGGGCAGGCGTACGGCCCCATCACCGAGTCGTGGACGATCGCTCAGGCCACCCTGTCGGGCACCGTTTACTACAACTCGTACGGAACGAACCTGGCGCACAACCTCACGCAGAACGGCGTGACCTTCGGCGGCGCGACCCTCGGCATCAAGCGCGGCGCGACGAGCCCCGTGCTCGTCGCCGGGAGCGACACCGAGTGCCGGGTCTGCCACTCGGTCAGCGCCGACGGCTCGCGTCTCGTGACGGGCAACGGCAACACCACGGGCACGGGCGAGAACCCCGAGTCGGACTGGTACGACCTGAAGAACGGCTACGCCGAGAGCAAGATGGCGCCGGCCGACGGCCGGTTCAACTGGGGCGGACTGTCTCCGGACGGAACGCTCCTCATCAACAACGGCGCGATGAACAAGAACGGCCTCAAGCTGCAGGGGAGCTCCGCCGAGGACAACGGCCCCGTCGCCGTTCAGCTCTTCGACGTCGCGACGGGAATGACCCACGCGTCCACGGGGCTTCCCTCGGGCCTCGTCGCCGGCTCGCCGGTCTTCTCGCCTGACGGAAAGCATGTCGCGTTCAACTTCTTCTCGGGCGCGGTTCCCGCGGCCGGCGCGGGGAGCGATGCCGGCGCCGATGCGGGGGCCGACGGCGGCGGCGCGATCGCGGGCGACGGCGTCTCGCTCGCGACGATGGACTACGATCCGACCTCGAGCACCTTCTCCAACTTTCGCGTGCTCTTCACGCCTCCGAGCGGGTACTCGGTGTGGCCGTCGTACGTGCCCACCAACGACGCGGTCGTCTTCGAGCTCGAGACGCAGAGCAACGGCCGCGACTGGGGCGGGACGCGCGCGACGTGCGACAGCGCCGCGTGCGCGAGCCAGTCGGCGCAGGGCACCAAGGCGGAGCTCTGGTGGGTCGACGTCGCGACCAAGAAGGCGGCCCGCCTCGATGCGCTCAACGGCGTCGGGTACCTGCCCACGATGGCCGCGACGGACCACACGAACGACTCGAACATGAACTACGAGCCCACCATCAACCCCGTGCCGAGCGGCGGGTACGCGTGGGTCGTCTTCACGAGCCGCCGGCTCTACGGAAACGTCGCGACGCTCAAGCCCTACTGGAGCGACCCGCGCTACGTCGATCTCAGCAAGAACGCCACGACCAAGAAGCTCTGGGTCGCCGCCATCGATCTCGGCGGAGCGCCCGGCAGCGACGTGAGCCATCCGGGCTTCTACTTGCCGGCCCAGGAGCTCCTCGCCGGCAACTCGCGCGGCTACTGGGTGGTCGATCCCTGCGCGGCGAACGGCTCGACCTGCCAGACCGGCGACCAGTGCTGCGGCGGCTACTGCGAGAGCAACGGCAGCGGCTTCGTGTGCAGCGCCCAGCCGCCGTCGTGCTCGACCCTCAACGACAAGTGCGCGGCCGACAGCGACTGCTGCGGCGTGGGCCAGGGCCCCACGTGCATCAACGGCCGGTGCGCTCAGCCGGCGCCGCCGCCGGTCGTCGCGCCGAAGTGACGCGCGCGTCTCGCGGCTAGCGGCGGCGCAGCCGTCCGCGTCCTGGGACGGGGCGGCCTCCTAGAACTGAGCGAGAAAGCGCGGGTCGTTCTCGAAGAGCAGGCGCATGTCCGGAATGCCGTAGCGCACCACGGCCACGCGCTCGAGACCCATGCCGAACGCGAACCCGGTCCACTGCTCCGGGTCGACGCCGCAGCTCTCGAAGACCGTCGGGTGGATCATGCCGCAGCCGAGGATCTCGATCCATCCGGTGCGCTTGCACACGCTGCAGCCCGCGCGCGAGCCGTCGGCCCGCTTGCAGAACGGGCAGCCGACGTCGACCTCGGCGCCCGGCTCGACGAATGGAAAGTAGCTCGGACGCAGCCGGACCGGCGTCCCGGCCCCGAAGAAGCGCTCGGCGAACTCGGCGAGCACCCCCTTCAGGTGCGCCATCGTGACGTTCCGGTCGACGAGGAAGCACTCGATCTGGTGGAACATCGGCGAGTGTGTGGCGTCGTCGTCGCGGCGGTACACGGTGCCCGGCGCGATGAACGCCATCGGCGGCTTGTGGCCGGTCATCGCGCGAACCTGGATGTTGCTGGTGTGCGATCGCAGGAGCGTGAGCGCGAAGCCGGCGCCCGACACCGGCGCCGCGGGAGTGGCGTTCGCTTTGCGGCGCACGTCGACCCAGAAGGTGTCTTGCATGTCGGTCGCCGGGTGATCCGGCGGGTAGCCGAGCTTGCCGAAGTTGTTCTCTTCGACCTCGACCTCGGGCCCGTCGTGCACGGCGAAGCCGAGACTGACCAGCACGTCGACGATCTCGTCGCGCACGATCGAGATCGGGTGCGCGTGCCCGAGCGGCGCCGGAACGCGCCCGGGGAGCGTGAGGTCGAACGGCGGCGCGTTGAGCTCGGCGTCGCGCCGGCCCTTGGCGAGGCCCCCGAGGCGATCGTCGAACGCGAGCTCGACGTCTCTCTTCAGGGCGTTGACGAGCTCGCCGACGGCCTTGCGCTCGTTGGCCGGAACGGCGCCCATCTGTTGCAAGATCGCCGTGAGCTCGCCCTTCCTGCCCAGGATCTTCGCGTTCTCGTCGCGCAGCGCCTGCTCGGTGGCCGCCCCTTCGAAGCGCGACCGAAAGGTCGCCCGGAGAGCCTCGAGCGAGCGCGTGATGCTGGTCATGCCAGTGATGGGAGAATCCGCCGCGCTCATGACAGGAGCTCCGATAGCACGAGGTCACGCACCCCGGTCCTTTGGAAGAACGCTTGGCCGAACGATCCGTTGACTTGCCTGTCTGCGCGCCCTTACCGTGACGAGCGAGAGTCGCATCATGCCGAGCAAATCGTCGCGACCGCCGCCCACTTCGGGCGACGACGAGATCGAACTGAACATGGCCCCCTCGCCCGCGGTGTCTCCGGGCGACGACGCGCCGGTGCTCCTGGTCGTCGACGACGACCCCGCCATTCGAGCGATGCTGCTGCATACCCTCGGCAAGACCTATACGATCTACGAGGCGCGCGACGGGCAGGAGGCGAAAGAGATCCTCGAGGCCATCCCGGCGCCCGACGGCATCGTGTGCGACGTGATGATGCCGCGGCTCGACGGCGTCGAGCTCGCCAAGGCGCTCCGCAAAGACAAGGTGCTGCAGCGCGTCCCGATCCTCTTTCTGACCGCGAAAGACGGGGCCATGGACGTCATCGCCGGCATCAACGCGGGCGCCCGCCACTACGTCACCAAGCCCTTCAAGATCGCCGACGTCGTGGCGAAGGTCGCGCTGATGACCGGCAAGAAGCGGTAGAAGCCGTTTCCTCGTCGGCGATCGGGCCCGGCTCGACGCTCTGCGGTGCTCGCCGTACGGGAAGTACGGCTCCGCTCCGCGAGCGCCGATCCGGACCCGCTCACCTTAGAGGAAACGGCTTCTACGCAATGACCGCACGGGTTTGCGACCGAACGGGCTTGCGACCGGCCTGCGACCGATGGACTTGGCGACGGCAGCCGTTCCCCGCTGGGCGGTGACTACGCCGCGGCGGTCTTGACGATCTCGCTGAACGTCTTCGCGTCGGCCACGGCGAGATCCGCGAGGATCTTGCGATCGAGGCCCACGTTCGACTTCTTGAGCGTGTGCATCAGGCGCGAGTACGTCGTTCCGTTCAGGCGCGCGCCGGCGTTGATGCGCGCGATCCAGAGACGACGGAAGTCGCGCTTCCGGAGCTTGCGGTGGGCATACGAGTACACCCACGACTTCATCACCACCTCTTTCGCGTAGGCGAAGAGGCGCGACCGCGCGCTGTGATAGCCCTTGGCGAGCTTCAGGATGCGGTTACGGCGGCGGCGGGCCTTGAATCCTCGTTTGGCGCGGGGCATCGGACTACTTTCTCGGGCTTGTCAGGAGCGCTCAACCGTACGGCAGGAGACGCCGGGCGCGCTTCTGCATCGACTTGTCGACCATGTCGTTCTGGCGCAAGCGTCGCAGACGCTTGCGCGACTTCTCTTGCATCCCGTGGTTGCCGCCGGCCTTCGAGCGGCGAACGCGGCCCGTGCCGGTGACCCGGAAACGCTTGGCCGCCGCCTTTTTCGTCTTCATCTTCGGCATGGTGCTGAATCCGCTGGGGAAGGCCGCGTCAGGTGATGCGGGGTGCGCAAAATGATGGCAAAGGCCATTCTTGTCAAGGCCAGCCGGGAAGCGGCGGAGATTTGCCGCCGAGGCGCGCAGAGGGCGCCGAGCAGAGATTGGGTCGAAGGCTGGCGACCCGCGCGGCGGATCCGTCTCTTCGTCATTGCGCCCAGCGTGCGCAAAACCCCCTGCTAGAGAGGAAGAACCGCCGTTTAATCCGCCGGGGGGTGGCCCAACGCCCATGGATAACTAGAGCGAGCCGGCCACTTCGCTCGCGAAAGCCGCGGCCAGGCGCTTCAGGACGACCTCGGCCCGGGCCTTGGCCGCGGCGACGGGCTCGCCGGGGGCGACCTCTTCGCGGACGTCGAAGTAGAACTTGGCCTTGGGCTCGGTGCCGCTCGGGCGCGCGATGACGCGACTGCCCGACGCGAGCTCGAGGGTGACGACGTTGCTCTTGGGCAGCGTGAGCTCCGTTCGCGTGCCCGCGCGCCGGTCCCACCGGACGTGCGCGTCGTAATCGGCGACCGCGACCACCTCGTCGCCGCCGACGCGCTCGGGCGGTGAAGCGCGGAGAGCGTCCATCATCGACCGGATGGCCGCGAGCCCGGCCGCTCCCTTTCGCGTCACGCTGAGCTGGCTGCTCGTGAAGAGCCCCCAGCGCCGGGAGAGCGCGTCGAGCGCGTCGAGCGGCGTCTGACCGCGCTCGCGCAAGACGGCCGCCACTTCGGCCGCGAGCACGGCAGCCGACACGCCGTCCTTGTCGAAGACGATGCTGCCGACGCAGTAGCCGAGCGCCTCTTCGTAGCCGAAGACGAAGTCGTCGCCTTCGCGGCCGATGGCGATGGCGCGGTGCGAGATCCACTTGAACCCCGTGAGCGTCTCTTCGTACCGGACCCCGAGGTCGGCGGCGATCCGACCGAGGAGCGGCGACGACACGATCGACGCCAGAACGACGCGCGGCCGGGTCGCGGGGCGCTCGGTCAAGAGGTAGTGCCCCAGAAGGACGCCCAGCTCGTTGCCCGTCAGCTGCCGGTAATCGTCGCCGCCGCCTTCCTGCGAGCCGCGTGGAACCCGTACCGCGACGGCGAGGCGGTCGGCGTCGGGATCGTTGGCCAGGACGAGATCGGCGGAGGTCGCCCGGGCGAGCGCGAGGGCGCGGTCCATCGACCCCGGCTCCTCGGGATTCGGAAAGGCGACGGTCGGGAAGGTACCGTCGGGCTTCTGCTGCTCGGGAACGCTGGTCACCGCGGTGAACCGAGCCTCGGCGAGTGCGAGGCGCACGAGCGCGTCGCCCACCCCGTGGAGCGGCGTATAGACGATGCGAAGACTGCGATCGCCCGCGTCCGGGTGCACCGCCAGGGTCCGCACGGCGTCGAGGTAGGCGCGCTCGGCGTCGGCGGGGGCGTCGGTCACCACGCCGCGCGCGCGAAGCACCTCGAGCGGGGGCCGGGAGACGACGCGCGCCGAGGGAGCGCGCTCGATGGCGGCCGCGATGCGCGCGTCGACGGGCGGGACGATCTGCGCCGCGTCTTCCCAATAGACCTTGTAGCCGTTGTATTCGGGCGGATTGTGGCTCGCCGTGACGACGACGCCCGCGGCCGCGCCGAGGCGCTTGACCATGAAGCCGATGAGCGGCGTCGGGACCGGATCGCGGAACAGAACGACGCGGAGGCCCGCGCCCGCGAGGATCGCGGCGACGTCTTCGGCGAGCTCGCGGCCCATGCGCCTGGCGTCGCGACCGACGACCACGCCGCGCTGCGCCGCACCCGGCACGCTCTCGAGCAGCTCGCGCGCGAGCCCCCAGGTGGTCCGGGCCACGACGGCGCGGTTCATGCGGTTGGGGCCGGCCCCGAGCACGCCGCGGAGCCCTGCAGTGCCGAACCCGAGCGGCGCGGCGAAGCGGTCGGCGAGGTCGGTGGAGGCCGGGTCGGGGTGGGCCAGCAGCGCGTGCAACTCGGCGCGGGTCGCGGAATCGGGGTCGTCCGCGATCCATCGCTGGGCGCGCGCGCGTAGGTCAACGAGGTCCATACCGAGCTTCATGGTAGCCGGCGCCGGGGTCGCAAGGGTCGGAGTTCTGCGGTTTCGAGCACTTCGACGCGAGCCGAGGCGCAATCGAGGTGGCGTAGGGCCCACCGAGACCCGGTAAGCTTGCCACGCTGGCGCGCCTGCTCGAAGCCCGCGGCCGGTCCGCTACCTCTGCCTGATCCGCCCGACGTCCCCATGCTCCGCTACACCCTGCGCCGCGTCCTCTGGGCCATCCCGACGCTGCTCGCGACGAGCCTGGTGCTGTTTCTGGTGACGACGCTCGCCCCCGACCCGCTCACGTTCGGCGCTTCCGGGGCTTCCGGCGCGGCCGGCGCGGCCGGCGCATACGGCGCGCCCGGAGCGGACGGCGCTGCGACGGCCGCCGAGAGTAGCGAGGAGACGGCCGGCGAAGTGCATCTCGAAGAAGTACGCCGGTCGCAGTTCTTCGACCTGCCGCGGTTCGTGAATCCGGAGCCGAACGACGTCCGCGAATATGCGCGCGAGGCGCTCGCGCGCGTCGCGTCCGACGATGCGCGGACACAAGACGAGGGGGCACGCGAGCTCAGGCGGCTCGGCGGGGCGGCGCTGCCGTACGTGTTGCCGTCGCTCGACTCGCTCTCGCCGGACGCTCGCGGCCGCGCGGCGGTCGATCTTGCGCCGGTGGCGGACCGGATGGGCCTCGTCGACCGCGTCGGCCTCTTGCAGCCGGAGACAGCCACGCTCTTCTGGACGCGCTTCTGGGACGATCGGGCGCTCGACTTCACGCGAGCCGCGGTCGCCCGCGCCGTCAGCCGCCTGGTCGAGCACGGGAGCGAGCTCCGCGAGAACGATCTCATGGCGCTCGATACCTTCGCGCTTCCCGAGCTCGTTCACGCCATCACCGTCGACGCGAAGGACGACCGAGCGACCCTGGAACGGCTGACACACATCGCGCGGCACGCCGGCGGGGCCGGGCCGATCATCGCGCGCGACGCGCCCAGCGCGGACGTTCGTCGCGACATCGCCGACTGGGGAGAATGGTGGTTCGTTCACGCGAACGATTTCGTCGTGCTCGACGGCGCCGACCGCGCCATCGCGGTCGTCACCGAGACGAGGTACGGCAAGTGGCTCCGGCGCGCCGGCAGCGGCGAGCTCGGGATGAGCGCGATCGACGGCACGCCGATCGCCGACAAGCTCCGCGCGCGCGCGCCGATCACGCTGCTTCTGTGCTCGCTCGCCATGCTCGTCAGCTGGGCGATCGCCGTTCCGGTCGGCGCGTTCGGGGCGTGGCGCCGCGGGCGCGCCTTCGACGTGGCCAGCTCGGCGATCCTGTTCGCGCTCTACGCGATGCCCACGTTCGCCCTCGCCGAGGTCCTGCGCCGAACGGGCGGCGCGCTCGGCCT
>CALFNG010000312.1 GCA_937902985.1 uncultured Myxococcales bacterium | reverse complement strand
GGCGGCGCTCGACTCGGGCGCGACACGAACGACCTGGGCGAGCCGAGAGCGAGCCGCCGGGCGATCGCCCAGCACGACGAGCGCCCGGGCGAGCGCCACCAGCGACGGCGGATCCTCCGGCAGAGCGGCCAGGACACGCTCGCAGAGACGCGCGACCCGTGCCGCGCGCGCCAGCCCGTCGCCCTCGCTGAACAGCGCCAGCTGGACCGCGCGACGAAAGACGTCCGGGTGAGCCCGTGGCGCGGCGAGCGCCGAGTCGACGAGCGTCTGTCCGAGGGCGGCGTCGCGGGCGCGCAGGGCGTGCGACGCGAGCTGACCGAACGCCGCGTGGTGCACTGGATCGCGCGCCAGCGCCTCGCGCCACGACGAGGCCGCCGCGTCGAAGTCGCCCCGTTCGGCGAGGACCGCCCCTCGCTCGGCGTGCACGGCGGGATCGCTCCCCGACTCGGACGCCGCTTCTTGCAATACGGCCAGCGCGCCATCGAACTTGCCCTGCGCCCGGAGCGCCTGCGAGAGCAGCGTGTAGGCCCGTCCCCGGCCCGCGCGGAACGTGTACGGGGTCGCGACGGCGACGTTGATCCGGCGCTCGGCCTCTCGCGGTCGCCCGAGCCGCAGCAGGAGCACGGCGAGCGCTTCGACGAGCTCTATGTGCAACGGCGCATCGTCCACGGCGCGCTCGAGGGCCCGCACGGCCGACGCGGCGACCTTCGGATCCAGCCGCGAGCCCATCGCGGCTTCGAGGGCCATGACCGACAGTCGCTCGACGGGGTACCGCGCGGAGGGCGCGTCTTCGATCGCGCGCCCGAGGTGCAGCATCGCCGCGACGGGATCGTGGGGGCCGCCGCGCGCGGGATCATGCAGGGCGCACCGCTCCGCGCGCAGGACGCTCTCGAGCGGCTCCCACGCGAGCTCGCGCAGGCCCTGGAGCGCGCCGATCTCGCCACCCAGCCCCGACCAGAGCTTCTCGAACGCGCCGACGACCGTAGCGCCCGCGCGCTCTTCGTCGAGCGGGACATCGACCCGCGCTCGTGTCCGACCGTCGCGCGAGTCGAACGCGAGCAACCGGATCGTTCCCTGTCCATCGGTCGGCGGTTCGAACGCGCCCGTGAGCACGAGGCTCACCTGTGTGCCCGCGTCGCCGCTCGTGTCGTGCCGCGCCATGTCTCGCCACGCGGACGGCGGCACAAAGGCCTCGACGGGGCCCGACGGCGGCGGGCGCGAGTCGTCGCCGCGTTCGTTCCGGCGCGCCTGGAACTGCGCGAGCGCGACCCCGCTGCCCCCGACGTGCGCGGAGGCGTGCACGAGCGCCGCCAGCCCGAGCCCCAGACCACGACTCTCGCTCGGGACGCCGAACGGGATGACGACGACCCGGGGACTCGACATCGATGGCGGGCGCACTCTAGCACCCGCGCGGCGCGCGGCCTCAGCGCAGCCGATCGGTCGCCCCGACGAGCGCGCTCAGATTGCCTGGCTCGCTCGCGGCATGGCCCGCGTCCGGCGTCACGCGGAAGTCGGCCTCGGGCCAGGCCCTGTGGAGCGCCCACGCCGACTCCATGGGGCAGACGACATCGTAGCGGCCTTGCACGATCACCGCCGGCACGTGCCGTATCGTCGCCACGTTCCCGAGCAGGTCCCGCGGCGGGTCGAGCCACGCGCGGTTCACGAAGTAGTGGCACTCGATACGCGCGAAGGCCACGGCGAAGTCGTCGCCCGCGGTCTTCTCGACCAGCGCGGGGTTCGGGAGGAGGCAGCTCGTCGAGCCCTCCCAGATGCTCCACGCCTTGGCCGCCTGCAAGCGCACGTCGCGGTCGTCGCTCGTGAGTCGTCGGTAGAACGCGCCCACCAGATTGCCTCGCTCTTCGACCGGGATCGGCTCGACGTATTTCTCCCACGCGTCGGGGAAGAGTGCGTCGGTGCCGCGCTGGTAGAACCACGCGATCTCCTGGGGCCGAATGAGGAAGATCCCGCGGAGGATCAGCGCCGAGACGCGGTCCGGATGCGTCTCGGCGTACGCGAGGGCGAGGGTGCTGCCCCACGAGCCGCCGAAGACGTGCCATCTGTCGACGTTCAGCCGAACGCGCAGCGCCTCGATGTCGGCTACGAGGTGCCAGGTGGTGTTGTCGACGAGCGACGCGTGCGGCGTGCTCTTGCCGCACCCGCGCTGGTCGAACAAGATGATCCGGTACGCGGCGGGATCGAAGAAGCGTCGATGGTTCGGCTCGGTACCGAACCCGGGCCCGCCGTGGAGGAACACGACCGGTCGCCCCGCCGGGTTGCCGCTCTCTTCGAAGTACAGCTCGTGAACGTCGGAGACGCGCAGCCGGCCGGTGCTGTACGGCTCGATGGGCGGGTAGTAGCCCGCGCTCATGAATGCGGCTTCTTCGCCGCCTCACGCGCGTCGCGCCGGGCGCGCCGACCCTCGACCGACTTCTCGTCGAGCTTGCGCGTGCTCGCCAGGCGGCTGAGCGAAAAGCGGCCGTTCGTCGGGCTCGCCTCGGCGGTCTTGATGCGATCGCGCGTCATCTCGATGAAGCGCGCCTGCGCACGGAACGGCGCCTGCCCCGGCTTCACCTGCACGCGCTCGTACTTGCCGGCTGCCGTAAGGAGCCAGGTCTTGGCGGTGTCGGCGCACTGGATCTGCAAGATCTCGATGAGCCGGGTGCGGAGGGTCGGGTCGTCGATGGGGATGAGCGTCTCGACGCGGCGATGGAAGTTGCGGGGCATCCAGTCGGCGCTCGAGATGTAGACCTCGTCTTTGCCGCCGTTCGCGAAGTGAAACGCGCGCGAGTGCTCGAGGAAACGATCGATGAGCGCGCGCACCTCGATGGTCTCGCTGACGCCGGGCACGCCCGGGCGCAGGCAGCAGATGCCGCGCACGAGCAGCGTGATGGGCACGCGCGCCTGCGACGCGCGGTAGAGGGCCTCGCAGACGTCGCCCTCGACGAGCGAGTTCATCTTGGCGACGATGCGCGCGGGCCGGCCGGCGCGCGCATGCTCGACCTCGCGAGCGATGAGACCGAGGACGACCTCGTGGAGGCCGAGCGGCGCGACCGTGAGCCTGTTCCATCGCGGGGGCGCGCTGTACCCGGTGAGCAGGTTGAAGAGGCTCGAGACGTCTTCGCAGATGTCGGGGCGGGCCGTGAGGAGCGAGAGGTCGGTGTAGAGGCGCGCCGTAGTCGGATTGTAGTTGCCGGTCGACAGGTGCGCGTAGCGGCGCAGCTTGTTCCCCTTCTCGCGTCGCACGATGAGCAGGCACTTCGCGTGGGTCTTCAGGCCGAGCAGGCCGTAAACCACGTGCGCCCCCGCCTGCTCGAGCATGCGGGCCCAGACGATGTTCGACTCTTCGTCGAAGCGCGCTTTGAGCTCGACGATCGCCGTCACCTGCTTGCCCGCTTCGGCCGCGCGCACGAGCGCCTTGACGATCGGTGAGTCGCCGCCGGCGCGGTAGAGGGTCTGCTTGATCGCGAGCACGTCGGGGTCGTCCGCGGCGCGCGCGATGAGGTCGACGATGCTGTCGAACGACTCGTAGGGGTGCTGGAGCAGCACGTCTTGCTCGCGAAGCACGGCGAACACGTCTTCGGCCTCGCGCAGCGGCGGCACCGCGTGGGGCATGAAGGGCTCGTCGCGGAGGGCGCGGAGGTCGTCGCGCGAGTCGCGCGTCGCGATCCCCATGAGATCCGCGACGTTGAGCATTCCGCCCGCGGGGTACACGTCTTTGTCTGGGTCGAGCTTGAGCGCCTTGACGAGCTTGGCGAGGGAGCCGGGCGGCGGGTCGCCCGCGACCTCCAGCCGAACGGCGTTGCCGCGCTCGCGACGCCGGAGCTCTTGCTGGATCGACTGGAGGAGATCGTCGGCCTCTTCTTCGTCGACCTCGATGTCGAAGTTGCGCGTGACGCGGAAGACGTAGAGACCCTTGATGCGAACGCCCGGGAAGATGGTCGAGGCGTGCCGCGCGACGAGGTCCTCGAGGAGGACGAACGCGCGCGTTGCCGGGTTGCCGCTCGGCGTCTTGATGCCCGCGACCGTCAAGAGGCGCGGCAGCACCGAGGGCACCTGCACGACGCCGAACCCGTGCTCGAGCGTGCCCTCGCGCGTGAACATGACTCCGAGGTTGAGGCTCTTGTTCTTCACCTGCGGGAACGGGTGCCCCGGGTCGATCGCGATCGGCGTCAGGATCGGGAAGACTTCGTTGTGGAAGCGCGCGTCGAGCTCGGCGAGCGCTTCGGCCGAGAGCTCGCTGGGCTTGACGAAGACGACCCCCGCTTCGGCCAGCTTGGGGAGCAGCGCAGCGAGACTGTGCGATTGGGTCGCGACGAGCTCGTGCACGCGGGCCGCGATGGCTGCGAGCTGCTCGCCCACGGTCATGCCGTCGGGCCCCACCTCGTCGACCTCGCCGGTCAGCTGTTGCTTCAGCCCGGCGACGCGGACCATGAAGAACTCGTCGAGGTTCCCGGAGACGATGGCGTGGAACTTCAGCCGCTCGAAGAGCGGGACGCTCTCGCTCTCGGCCTCGGCGAGGACACGGGCGTTGAACTCGAGCCAGGAGAGCTCGCGATTGAGGTAGAGCGAACTCGCTCGAACGTCGGGCGGCTCCAGACCGTTGAGCTGCGAGCTCGACGCAGGGGGCGGGGGAACCGCGGACGCCGAAGCTGGCGCGGTCGACGCCAGCGCGGCCGGGACCACCACGGTCGCGGTCGCTGGCGCGGGCGTGTTCGACGGACTCGGCGCGCGAGAGCCCGCGTGGCCGCCAGCCTGGACGGTCGGCAGAGACATCGAGGCGGATGTGGGTTCGTCCATGTTCTGGCCTCGCGCGCGCACTCTACCTCATGGCGGCGGTCACGGACCCTCCGGAGAAGACGGTTCGTCCGCTCCACCCGGGCTCGCGTCCGTATCGTTCGCCCCGGTCGAAGGCGCTCCGAGCGGCACGATATCCTTCCTCAGCCACAGGTGATCGTGCCCGAATCGGGCGGTCTCTCGATAGTGGTCGCGAACCCAGGGCGCAGCCGTCTTGCAATGAGCCTCGAAATCGGCCCACGCGTCGAACTCCGAGATGAGCGGCGACCCATCGAAGAAGACGAACGCGGCCGGCGGCTGGGCCTCGATCCTGGCCACGAGGTCCGCTTCGTGCGCGTCGCCTATGTGACGAATTCGTTTGGATTGCGTGTCGTCGGGGACCCCCCCGGTACCGCCTGCGAGCCCCGCCTCGACGTCGAGGTCGTAGGCGTAGATGTACGGTGTCGCGCTTAGCCGCCCGGCGAGAAAGAGGACGTACGGGTCCATTCCGTAGACCTGCACCCGGTCGTCTTCGCGGGTGTGGGCGCGCAGGTACGCGGCGGCCTGCCGCATCTCGAACGGGAAGTAATCGGTCTCCGGGAAGCGGGCGAAGTACTCGCGCGTCGAGCGTTGCTCGGGCGTCGACGCGCCCCAGAGCAGCCACGCCCCGCGGATGTGCGGCGAGTCTTCGAGCGCGGTGGCCACGCGCAGCGAGACCACGAGGCCCACGGCGATCGGCGCAAGCCGCGCGAAGGCCCAGCGGCGCTGAGCGACCCGCGCTCGCTCCGTCATCCAGGCCGCGAGCACCAGCCACTGGAGGTGCGCGCCCGCCGTCACCGGGTGAAAGTGGTACGGGAAGCCCTTCGCCTGAACGACGACGCTCGCCAGAGCGCAGAGCGGCACGAGCGCCACGGCGAGCACCCGCGGCGGCATTTCCCGGAGCGCCACGAGCGATAGCAAGACGACGGCGCCCGCGAGCGCGAAGATCGCCTGCGTCGCGCACCAGGCGTTCGAAAAGATGTCGGCGGCCGTCCGCGGCCAGATGAAGCGATAGAAGGCCGGTACGTCGGAGAGCTGGACTCGGATGAACGCGATCGGGTCGCCGTAGACGCAGAGCAGCGCGACGACGCACGCCGCGCCCAGGGCGCCGCCGATCGCAAACGCGACCCGCGCACGCGATCGATCGCGGCGAGTCGGCGCGAACTCGCCGTCGGCGAGCAAGGCCAGGACCTGGGCCGCGGTGAAGAGCGCGAAGGTCGGCTTCCCGAACCACGGCACCACGCTCAGTGCCCCGGCGACCGCCAGCCTTCGAGTCTGCCGGCGCACGCTGGCCTCTCGCTCGGAAGGCCGCACCGGCGTCTGCGCCATGAGTTGCAGGGCGACGCTCGGCAGCATGAACCAGTCGAAGAAACTCTCGCGCTGCGCGAGGTCCCAGTAGCCGAAGAGCAAGTACTGTCCGCTCAGCACCACCCACGCGGCCAGCGCCCAGGCCAGGCGTTCGAGCCAGTCCGTCGTTCGCGGCTCGTGCTTCGCGCGGAGGCCGGGAAGGCACGCGCCGACGAAAGCGAACGACGCGCCAGTCACCGCGAGGTCGAGCACGCGGAACCGATGGTCGTCGGCGCCCCCGAGCGCGAGAAAGGCGAGATGCACGAGGTGCGTCAAGGGACCGTTGACGTCGCGCACGTCCCGGTAGTCGACCTGCCCTTTGTGGAGCGCCCAGGCCACGTACTGGAAGATCCCTTGATCGCGACCCAGGGGGGTCAGCGACGCCCTCGACGTGGCGCTCACCACCCAGAACAGGGGCGTCAATGCGATCCCGACCGGAACCGTCAGGGCCCGCAGGAGGCGCCCGGCCGCAAATCGGCGCGCTGCCCCGAGCGGTCGCCTTGGCCAGCGTGCGAGCGGCGTCATCGAGGGCGACGTTATCAGCGTCGACAGTCGAGCTCGAGTCGCGGTCAGCCGTCGCCGGCGCGCGCCTTTTCGTTCGCGCTTTCGCGGATATGGCGCGACGCGAGCTCGACGGCAACCTCCTTGGCACGTTCGTGGCCCGGCTCGCCTCGCCGACCGGGACGCTAAGGCGGCGTCTCGCCGGGCCCCTACCCCGGCGCTACCCTTCCAGCCTGGATTTGTCGCAGCAAACGTGTCCACAATCCGAAGCAAGATGACGGAACCGGTACGACGTTTGGCCCTGCCGAACCAGCCGGCCAACGAGCTCCGCGCCCGTGGTTTCGGCGACGCGCTCGCGGCGGCGCGGGGCAAGCACCTCCTCATCGCCCTGCGCGGGAACCCCGATCCCGACGGCATCGCCTGCGCGCTGGCGCAGGCGCACCTCGGGCAGCGCATGGGCGTCGCGCAGACGACCATCGGCTACTGCCACGAGGTCAGCCACCGCGAGAACCGCGCGCTCGTGAAGCTGCTCGGGCTCGAGCTTCGAAAGATCAAGAGCGTGCGCGAGGTCGGCAACGTCGACTTTCTCGGCCTCGTCGACGCGCACGAGGTCGACACCGAGCTGCCCGACGGGAACGACTACGAGGTGCTCACGATCGTCGATCACCACCGGCCCGCGTCGCCTCCCAAGGCGCGCTTCGTCGACCTCCGGATGGACGTGGGCGCCACCTCGACGATCTTCGTCGAATACTTGATGGAGCTCGCGGCCCTCGATCCCGACGTCGAAGAAGACCGGCGCATCGCCACGGCCCTCATGCACGGCCTGTCGACCGACACCGACGACTTCATGCTCGCCCGCGCCGCCGACTTCCACGCCGCCGAGCAGATCGTCGAGGTCTGCGATCGCGATCTGCTGCAGGACCTCTCGCGGCGCCTCATCGCACCCACGGCGATGGACGTCATCGCGCGCGCGCTGACCGCGCTGGGCGTGCGCCGCAACTTCGCGATGGCCGGCGTCGGGTTCGTCACCGAGGGCGAGCGTGACACCATCGCCCAGGCGGCTGACTTCCTCGTTCGCCGCGAAGACATCGACACCTGCGTCGTCTTCGGCGTCGTGGGCGACAAGTACATCGAAGGATCGCTCCGCACGCACTCACCCAGCGTCGACCCGGCCGTGTGGCTCGAGCAGGCCTTCGGTTCCGACGAGAAAGGTCGCCCTTACGGCGGCGGGCGACGCGACAAGGGCGGCTTCCGCATCCCGATCGGCTTCCTCGGTCGCGTGACCGATCGTGGTCAGCTCTGGCAGCTCGTCGAGCACGCCGTGCGAACCGCGCTCTTGCGCCAGTCCGGCGAAGACCCGACCCCGGGCGTGCTCGTGCCGCCGGCCGCGGCCACGTGATGCGTTCGCGGGGAGCCGGCGCCTGGCCGGCGCCCCCGCCGAGCTCCCGATCCGGAAACGCGCATCGGCCGTGCCTACGTGTAGGTTCTCCGGTACTTGCGGGCCCGACCCCCCAAGACGGGTTTGACACTGTTTCTTGCGCGGGCCTATCCTCGAACCGCGGAGAATCTCCAGCGTTTTGCGCGCTGTGAGTTGACGTTCCGCCGTCAGGAACCATGCCCACCAAAGTTCTCGTATTCGAGAGCGACGTCGCCTTCGCTGGAGAGCTGAGAAACGAGCTCGGTCACCTCGGATGCACCACCATCGTGGTGGATGACGGCAACGTGGGCTTGCAGCAAGCCGCGTCGGAACGGCCCGATCTCATTCTGCTCTCGATCGAGTTGCCGCGAATGAACGGCTTCTCCGTCTGCAACAAGCTGAAGAAGGATCCGAACCTCAAAGACGTTCCGCTCATCATCATGTCGAGCGAGTCGAGCGACGAGACGTTCGAGCAGCACAAGAAGCTGCGGACTCGCGCCGAAGATTACGTGCACAAGCCCGTGGCCTTCGGCGAGCTCCTGCAGCACATTCGCGGGTTCGTCGCGCTCACGCCCGCCGCCCCGCACGTCGACGCCGATGGCGCGATCGTCATCGACGACGAGATCGAGGTCGGCGCGACCGACTACCTGCTCGACGACGACGACTCGCAGACCATGGTCGTGTCGGCGTCCGAGGTCGTCGAGGCAATCGACGACGCCAGGCCGCGCAAGGCCGAGACCGTCGACGCCGACGTCGACGCGTTCGCAGAGTCGGCCTTCGGGCGGCTCACCGGGCCCGAAGCATCTCCCTCGCCGGGGACCGCTCACGCCGACGCGCCGCGAGCGCTGCACAACGGCTCGATGTCCTCACCCGAGCCCGCCGCGCCGCCGCGTTCGATCACGCCGGCCCCGTCGCGCGGTTCGATCGCGCCTCGCTCGGTCCGGCCGACTGCCATCATGCCCGGCATCGACGTCGCCGAGCACGATCGCGTTCGCGAAGAGCTCGCCCGCGCCAAGGAGCGGATGGGCGCCAACGACCGCGAGATCGAAGAGTCGCGGCGCGAGATCGAGAAGCTCCGCATCGAGGCCGGCGAGGCCGAACGGCTCGTCCGCGAGATCGAAGAGCTGAGGGCGCGTCTCGCGGCGGGCGCGAAGACGGGCGGCATCTCGAGCCGCGAGTTCCTCGATCTACGCGAGGGCCTCAACAAGAAAGACAAGGAGATCCTCGCCCTAAAAGAGCAGCTCTCGAAGAAAGACAAGGAGATCGTCGAGTCGCAGGATCGCGGGCTCGCGCTCGAACGCTCCAAATCCGACCACGACGAGCGGCTGCTGACCCTCGAGCGCGAGGTCGCAGAGACGCGCGAGAAGAACGAGTCGCTCGCGACCGATCGGGATCTCGCGAAGAAGGCCAGCGACGATTTTCGAGCGCGCGTCGAGAAGATGCGCTCGGAGAACGAGGCCAAGGATCGGCAGCTCAACGAGCTCCGTACGAAGACCGCCGAGGAGCGCGCCGCGAACGAGATCAAGCTCGGATCGGCCCGCGCCGAGCTCGACCAGGTGCTCGCCAACGAACGCGCGGAACAGGCCCGCGAGCTCGATGAAGCCGAGTCCCGCCGCCGGAGCGATCTCGCAGAGACCTCTCGCGAGCACGACGCGGCGCTCAAGGTCGCGCGTGAGCAGCTCGAACAGTCCAAGCGTGACGCCCTGAGCGAGCAGAGCGGGCAGCTCCGGCGCGAGCACGACGGCGCGCTGACCCTGCTCCGCAAGACCCAGCAAGACGAGCTCGAGCGCGCTCGCGGCGAAGGGGCGCAGAAGGTCCGCGACGTCGAGGAGCGACTCTTCGCCGACATCGCCGCGGTGACGAAGCAATCCGAAGAACGGCTCGCCGACGTGCGCGCCGACAGCGAGCTGCGCGTGGACCGCGCTGCCGAGGCCCTTCGCGCGGAGAACGCCGAGAAGATCGCCACACTCGAGAACGATCGCGACGCGCGCATCGCCGCGTTCGAAGCCAAGGCTCTTCGCGAGGTCGGCGAGGCGAACGACAAGCTCGCGAAGCTCGACATGGACGCCTCGGCGCTGCGGGGCGAGCTGGGGTTGCTGCGCGACGCGAAGGCGGCCGCCGCCGCGACCGCCGCCGCGAGCATCGCCGATCTCGAGAAGCGCCTCGCCGAGATCCAGAGCGCTCACGAGGCCCTGACCGCCAAGGTCGCGATCACCGACGATCGACTCACGGCCGCCGAGGCCGAGCTCGCGAGCGCTCGCGAATCCCTGGCCCAGATCAAAGACAAGCTCGAGATCGAGTCGTCGAAGGCCAGCAAGGCCGCTGCGAAGTGGGACGCGGACCGGCAGTCGCTCGAGCGCGCGAAGGACGCCCTGGCGGTGGTCCTTGCGCAGATCGAGGATACCGAAGGCCGAACGCTCTAGCGCCCGCGACCGCTCCGCAGCCGACAGATCAATGGGTGAATCCGGCCTCTCGACCCCGCGTATGACCACGCGCGTCCTGGTTGTCGACGATAGCCCCACGATCCGGAAGGTCGTGAGCGCGGTGCTCGTGAAGCACGGCTTCGAGGCGATCGAGGCGGTCGACGGGCAAGCGGCCCTCGAGAAGCTGCTGCACGCGGCCCGCGCCACGCGAGAGGGCAACGAGCCCGACGAGACCGAGAAGATCGACGTCGTGCTCGTCGACTTCGTCATGCCGCGAATGAACGGGTTCCAGCTCTGTCGCGCCATCCGTCACGACGAGCTGCTCCGCGACACGCCCGTCGTGTTGATGAGCGCGAAGTCCGATCGAATTCGGGAGCACTTCGTGCAGCAGACCGGCGCGATCGACGCGATCACCAAGCCGTTCGAGGCGCAGGCGCTCGTCGCGGTCATCGAGAACGCGATCCGGAGATCGGCCGAGTGGCGGCAGAGGGAGCGCTCCGATCGCCACCGCATCGCCGAGCCCGCGGAGACGGTTGTCGACCCGCTCCGTTCGACGCCCGCCGAAGGGCGGCCCCCCATCGCGCTCCAGGGCGACATCGCGGTCATCCCGATCGGCGCGGTCCTCCAGCTCCTGCAGATCGAGGCCCGCACCGGGCTCCTCGTCGTCACCGACGGCCGGAGCGAAGTCACCATGTCCGTGCGCCGCGGCCTCATCGATCTGGTGCAAGCGCGAGGCGCGGGCCGCGAGTTTCGCCTGGGCCGCTACTTCGTCGAGCACGGCCTCGTGACCACCGAGGACATCGATCGCCTGCTTCGCGATCACCCACCCAGCCCCGCGCGGCCGCCCGAGAGCGGCGCGCGCAACTCGATGCCGAAAGAAGAGGCCCTGACCGGCGGGCGCAAGCTGATAGGCGATCTCCTCGTCGACTCCGGACACGTGACTCGCGAGCAGCTGCGCGACGGGCTGGCGCGCCAGTCGAGCGAGCTCGTTTACGAAGTGCTGCGGTGGCCCGCGGGCCGGTTCGAGTTCCGCCTCGAGGCGCTGCCCGCGCTCGCCGAGAGCGCCGAGCTCGGTCTGCCCGTCGCCTCGGTGGTCATGGAGGGCTTCCGGCGGGTCGACGAGTGGCGCGTCGTCGAGGCCGGGCTCGGCAGCTTCGAGTCGATGCTCCAGCCCGATCCGGTGGCCATCGAAGGCGCGGCCCTCAAGCGTCTCACGAGAGACGAGCGCAGACTGCTCGACATGATCGACGGCAAGCGCACGGTGCGCGCGGTGATCGAACAGAGCCACATGTCGAGCTTCGACGCCTGCAAGGTGCTCTTTCAGCTGCTCGAAGCCCGGCTCGTGCGCCGGCGCGCGTCGTAGGTGATGCCGGGCTCGTCGCTGCGGGTGGCGGCGCGTCGAGGCGGCATCCTCGTGCGGGTCGACGGCGCGCTCTGCTTCGTGCCGGCGTCCGTGGCCTTGCGCATCGCGCCGCCTCCGCGCGTGACTCCGATACCCGCTGCTCCTCCCGAGCTGCTCGGAATCGCTCCCTACGAGGGCACGATCGTGCCAGTCATCGCGATCGGCTCCGCGCGCCGCGAGATGATCGTGTGCCAGCACGCGGGCGAGCTCCTCGGCCTCGTCGGAGGCGAGGTCGTTCGCAGCGGAACGTTCGACGCGGTGCCCGGGCGGATCGATGTCATCGACCACGAAGGACAGCGAGCGCAGGTCATCGATCTCCCCGCGATCTACGCCCGCGTACAGGCGAGCGCCCGGCCGACGCGCTGGGCACGTTGATCGTCGGCACGTTGATCGTCGGCACGTTGATCGGCGGCACGTTGATCGTCGGCACGTTGATCGCTGCCCTACCGTTCACGGCGCGGCGAGCCTGGGGCCGCCGGCTTCGCTCATTCCCGGGACCACGACCGCGACCCCCGGCTCCCACGAGTCGCCGAGGAACGTCCGCCACTGCACGACGTAGCGTCCCCGGGGGAGCGAGGACAAGACCACGCGGGCGCCGGGAGACGCCCACGCCGAGGGCACGCCGTCGACCCAGGCGACCCGCAGCTCGTCGGTCGAGTTGAGGAGCGTCAGGCCGAGCGGATCTTGCCCTTCGCGGGGAGGCGCCGGCGGGAAGTCGACGGGCGCGCTCCGGAACGTTGCGAGCTCGCTTCGCTGCACGAGGGTCTCGCCCGGAACTTGCGGTGGGGGCGACGCCGAGAACTCGAGCGACCCGGGTGGGGCCTCGAGGTCCTGGGCCACGAGATCGAGGCTGCGCGTGATCGACGTCACGTCGAACGTGAGCGAGCCCTGCGTGGTCCACCGGAGCTCCACGTGAAGCGGGACCTCGTCGGCGTCGCACGCCGCGGTCGACGGCAACGCGCTCATGAGGTCGAGCAGCAGCCGGCAGACCAGCGCGCCGCCGTCGTCGATGTCGTGCAAGGTCGCGAGCTCGAAGGTCGCCTTTGCCGCTCGCGTCGCGACCTCCGCGCGCCGGGTTCGCAGATTGAGCCGCCGCGCCCCTTCTCCGGCGTTCGCGACGTCTCCGCGCGAGAGCGGCGCGACGTCGAGTCGCCGCTCGCCGAAGAGCGCGCGAAGCGCCCCGGGCTCGGCGACGCGGTACGTGTCTTCGCCCGGCCAGAGGAGCAAGTGACCGTACCGATCGACGCGCGCGCGGAGCTCCGTCCCGGCCGGCAACACGAGGCCCCCGCCGCTGAGGACAAAGCGGGCACGCGCAGTCGACATCTCGATCGCGATGCGCGTCTCGGCGCGCCGGCGGGCGGCGTCGATGGCCGGGATGTTGACCTCCGTGGCACGTGGAGGTGGCGGCCCCTCGCCCGTCCGCAGCACCGCCTGAAGCGCGTACCCCGCGAGCTCACGCGTGTCGCGTGTGGTCCCGCCTTCGCGCGGCGCGAGCTCGCGCGGCACGTCGCCCACGAGCGCCTGGTCCGAACGAAGTGGTTCCGGCGGAGGCCCCGCGTCGCGCGAAGCGTTCGCGGTAGCCGACGCGACGGGTGGGTTCGCGAAGGGCGCCGGCTCGGCGGCCGCCTGAGGGCTTGGAGCCGCGCCTGGCGGATCCACGGGGCCGCTCTTGCACGCGACGAACACGACCGCGAAGGCGGCGGCGAAGATGCAGCCGGCCATGAGCGACGTGCGACCCCCTCCGCGACGCCCTGGCGGAAGGGAGCGCCGGCCAAGGGCGCGACGCGGCCGCGAGGGCCGTGCGCATCGAGCGCGAATACGAGGGCGAATGCGATGGCGAGCGCGATCCATGAGGGCGAGGGCTCCAGCATGCGTGCAGCGGGTGTGCTACTCAAGCCGTTCGACGCATGCCGCAGCGGGACCACTACGAGGTCCTCGGAGTCCATCGCGACGCAGCTCCCGAGGAGATCAAGAGCGCCTTCAAAAGACTTGCGTCGCAATACCACCCCGACCGCAATCAGAGCGATCCCACTGCACACGAGCGCTTCAAGGAGATCAACCTCGCCTATCAGGTGCTCTCCGACGAAAATCGGCGCTCGCTCTACAATCGCCTCGGTCATCGCGCCGAGGAGCCCGGCTCCCCGTTCGGGGCGGGCGGGCCTTTCGCAGGCGGCTATGTCGACATCAGCGACATCGCGATCGACGGTATCCTCGGCGATTTGCTCGGGGTGTTCGGCGTCGGCAAGGGCGACAAGGGGGACATCAAGCGCGATCTCGAGGTGACCTTCGAAGAAGCCGCCTTCGGCTGCGAGAAGGTCATGCACTACGAGCGCGTGATCGCTTGCAACGACTGCAGGGGGTCGGGCGCCGCGGCCGGCACGTCGCCCGAGGCGTGCAGCGCCTGCAACGGGCGCGGACGCGTACGATTCCAGCAGGGCATCTTGCCGATCGCAGTCGAGCGCTCGTGCTCTCGCTGTCGCGGAAGCGGTCGCACCGTCCGTCACGCGTGCACCTCGTGCCGGGGCAGCGGCCTGGTGACGGCGAGCGAGACGTTGCGCGTCACGTTACCTTCCGGCGTCGAGGCCGGCGCGACGAAGCTCGTCAGCGGCGCCGGCAACAAGCCGCGCGCCGACCGCGCGCCCGGCGACCTCGAGATCACGGTCAGCGTGCAGGAGCACCCGTTCTTCAAGCGCGCCGGAGACGACGTCCTTTGCGCCGTGCCGATCAGCTTCACCCACGCGGCGCTCGGCGGCGAGGTCGACGTGCCCACCCTCGACGGGAGGGGCAAGCTGCGAGTTCCTGCGGGCACTCAGCCCGGCACGGTGCTTCGCGTCAAGGGAAAGGGCATCCCGCGCCGTGGAGGGCTCGGGCGGGGCGACCAGCGGGTCGAGGTCACCATCGAAGTGCCAACCCAGCTCACCGCTCGCCAGCGGCAGCTGCTCGAGGCCCTCGCCGAAGAGCTCGGGCAAGACGTGCAACCGCAGCAAAAGTCGTTCATGGAGAAGCTACGCGAGCTCTTCGAGTGATCCGCGCGCGAAAGCCCGCTAGCTGGCAGCAGGCGCGCCCATCATGTCGTAGAGCTGTGGCTCGGTAACGACCTTCGTGCCGTACTTCTTGGCTTGATCGAGCTTCGACTTGCCCGTCTTGTCTCCGGCCACGAGAACCGTGGTCGTCTTCTTCACGGAGTCGTGCACCTCGCCGCCCGCGGCCCGTATGTCGGCGTGCACCTCCTCGCGCTTGCGCGAGAGGACGCCCGTCACGCAGAAGGTCATGCCCTTCAACGGGCCGTCGGTGGCGACCTCGTCGCGAGGCTGTGGCCGGCCGACACCGAGCTTCACCAGCTTTCGCATCAGCTCGCGCTGGTCGGGGTCGGCGAGGAACGCCACGACGCTGTCGACCATCTTCGGCCCGAACCCGTGGATCGCGCCGACGTGCTCGCGTGCTTCGTCTGCGCTCATCGAGAGCATGCGGTCGAGCGTGTGCATCTCCTCGGCGAGCTGGCGAGCGGCGACCTGCCCGATCTGAGGAATGCCGAGACCGCACAGCAGCCGGTCGAGGGTGCTCGCCTTCGAGCGCTCGATCGAGGCGAAGACGTTCTGCGCGCTCTTTTCGCCCATGCGAGCCAGCACGGCGATTCGCTCGGCGGTCAGCGAGTAGAGATCGGCCATGTCTTTGACGATGCCCTGCTCGACCAGCTGGTCGACGAGCGCAGTGCCGAGGTGATCGACGTCCATCGCGAAGCGGCGTGAGAAGTAAAAGATGCGCTGCTTCACCTGCTCGGGGCAGGCCCGGTTCGGGCAGCGCGTCGCCGCGCCGAGCCCGAGCTCCGGCTTGTCGGCGTCGCGCAGTTCGCGCGCGACGGGCGTTCCGCATGACGGGCAGAGCGCCGGCATCCGGAATTTCTCTTCCGTGCCCGTGCGCGCCGTCACGTCGACCCCGGTCACCTGCGGGATTACCTCGCCCGCCTTCTGGATGAACACCATGTCGCCCACGCGAATGTCGAGCGCCTCGATCATGCCCGCGTTGTGGAGCGTGGCGCGCGATACCGTGGTCCCCGCGAGCTCGACCGGATCGACCGACGCGACCGGCGTGAGGGTTCCGGTCCGCCCCACCTGGACGGTGATCGCGAGCAGCCGCGTGCGAGCTTGCTCGGCCTTGAACTTGTAGGCGATGGCCCACTTCGGGAATTTCGACGTCATGCCCAGCATGTCTTGCTGCCGGTACGCGTCGACCTTGATCACCGCCCCGTCCGTCTCGAACGGGTACGTCGCTCGCGCTCGATCGATCACATCGATCGCCGCCGCGACCTCGTCCCACGCGATCACGGTCTGGCGCAGGTGGGTTGGCAGTCCCTGCGCTTCGAGCCACTCGAGGCTCTCGTGCTGCGTCGCGTGAAGGCGTGGGCCCTCGACCAGGTGATAGAAGACGGCGCGGAGCGGTCGCCGCGCCACTTCGCGCGGGTCGAGCATTCGAACGGCCCCCGCCGCCGCGTTTCGCGGATTGGCGAACGGCTCGAGCCCTTGCGCTTCGCGCTCGGTGTTGAGCGCGTCGTGGTCGCGCCGGTAGATGATGATCTCGCCTCGCAGCGTGATCCTTCCCGTGTGAGGGATGCGGAGCGGCACGCTCCGGATCGTGCGTACGTTCTCCGTGATCTCTTCGCCGATGGTCCCGTCCCCGCGCGTGCTCGCCTGAACGACCCGGCCGCCGTCGTACACGACCTCGACGCTCGCGCCGTCGAGCTTCGGCTCCACGCAGAAGCGCGGCGTCTCGGCGTCGGGGAGACCTTCGACGACCCGGCGATGGAACTCGGCCAGCTCGTCGGGCGCGTACGCGTTGTCGAGCGACATCATCCGTGTGCCGTGCTTCACCTGAGCGACCTGGCTTCGGGCCTCCCCGCCGACGCGCTGGGTGGGCGAATCGGGCGTGCGAAGATCAGGGTGCGCCTCTTCGAGGGCGGTGAGCTCACGGAGGAGTTTGTCGAAGTCGGCGTCGGTAACGACCGTGTCGTCGAGCACGTAGTAGCGGTAGTTGTGCGCGTCGATTTCGCGCACGAGCTCTGCGTGTCGCTGCGCCGGGTTCATCGCCACCGCTGGTCTACCATGCGTCTCGCCGCGATCGAATCCCGCGGGGGGAGGTGGCCATCGTCCCATCGACGGTCGCGAAGCGCGTCGAGATCCCGATAGATCGTCCGGATCGTGACACCGAATCGCTCGGCGAGGTGCTCCGCGGGTGACTCCCGCGCGGCGCCCGCGAAGGTACTCGGCCAGCGCGAAAGGGCGGGACTTGCGTCGCATGCGGCGTTTTGATCTTACCGCCCGCAACGCCGGGTCGTCGCCGGACGTCGGAATGGACGAATGATTGCAACGGTTGATTCGAAAGGAGGCCTGCCATGGTTGAAGATCCTTCAGCCACGTTCGATGGGGGCGAGGGCGCGATGCGCACCGTGACCACGTTCCTCGACGCCGAGCGCGCGCGGCGCCGCACCGCCCGCCGGACCTGGCTCGGAATGGTCGGCCTCATCGTCGGTGCAGGCGTGCTCCACGGCCTGACGCTCGCGGGTTGGCTTCCGCCCGAGGGCCGCGACATCATCGCCTCGACCGGTGCCGTCGGGGCGGTGGGTCTCGGTGTCCTCGCGAAGCCCTGAGATCGTCGCGCATCGAGGGCGAGAGCGAGGGAGAGCGCCGGTCGCGGCCGCTCCTCGCTGGCCAGCCGCTGGCCATTCGCCGTGACGCCCGTTATAGCCTTGGGCCATGCCGGCCGAGCCCGAACCGTCCGCGCGCCTCGTGTCGATCGTCGCGCAGCTTGCGTTCGTCGTGGTGGCGGCCCTCTTCGTCTATGGCTTCGTGGCCGTCACGAAGGAGGGCGAGACGCGTCGCGTCTGCAGCGCGCCCTGTTTTCTCCATCCGGACTACATGGGCGCCGACCGGCGAGCCCCGGATTTCTCCCTCAGGGACCTCAAGGGAAACACGGTCACGCTGGCGAGCCTGCGGGGAAAGGTCGTTCTCCTCAACTTCTGGACGAAGACGTGCGGTCCCTGCCTCGAAGAGATGCCCGAGTTGGCCGAGCTCACGAAAATCCTGCGTGACCGGCCGGACGTGGCCGTGGTCACCGTCTCGGTCGACGACAGCGCAGAGGACATCAAGCCGACCTTGCAGACGGTCCTGCGCGACGAGCCGCCGTTCGCCGTGCTCATCGATCCGGGTTCGCAGATCGTCAAGGGCAAGTTCGGCACGAACCTCTTCCCGGAGACATGGTTTCTCGACAAGCGAGGCGTCATCCGGGCGCGATTCGACGGGGCGCGCGAATGGACGAACCCCCTCGTCGTCAATTTCGTCGATTCCCTCCGCGGCGGCGACTACTGCGCGGTGAAGATCGACGAACAGAGCCTCCGCGGCAAAGCGGCCAAACTCTGCGACGAGATGACCGGTACCTGAGCGGCGCCCGACGCGCCCGCAACGAAGAGCGCGGCTCTAAGAATGGCTAGAACGTCCCCGAGTAGCCGATGAAGCCCCCCCCGCGGCCGTCGACGCCGATGCGGAGTCGATCGATCTCGCGGGCGGCCCTCACGGTGGTGGGCGGGATCAGATAGGGCAGGAGCGCGCCGCCGAAGCCTGCCACGCCCGCGAGCACCAGGCGCATCTCGCGCTCGAAGGTGCTCGTGCTCGCGATGAACCCCTGCTGGCAAGGGGTGGTCGCGGGATTGTCCGGGTCGAGGCTGCAGTAACCGATCGCGATGAAGCTGACGATGGGCGCCGTGAAGCCCGCGAGCATGGCGATCGAGACGGCCAGCGGCCACGATGGCCGCGCGCGTCCCTCGCGCGGCGATTCGCCCACCCACTCGAGAGAGCACTTCGGCAGCGCGAGCCAGCCCCCGCCGAGCGTCGCGCCCCAGGCGAACCCGATCATGAGCGGCCCCGTCGATCGGAGCAGCAGGTTCGGCGAGTACTTCAAGGTGATCGTGGTGCTTGCCCAGACCGTGCCGACGTCGAGCAGAGCCAGGCCTCCGAGATAGAACCAGTCGGGGTGGCTCGCCCGCGCGCAGAGGTCATGTTCGCGGCTGTCTCGCGGATAGATGTCGCCGGGCGCTGCGGCGGGGGCAGCGGCCATCGGGGGCGGATCCGGGGGAAGCGAGTCCAAGCGGGCGAGAATCTAGTACCGCGTGGCCAAAGTTCGTACCTGGATCTTCGGCGCGGCGTGCGGGATCGAGCAAGAAGCGCTCGACCGACGCTCGCGGCCGCCGGCGTTCTGAGCTACGAGTCGCGCCGCGTGACGGCGCCCCACCCGCAAGAGTGGACCATCGAGACGGTCCTTCGCTGGGCGACCGACGACTTCCGGGCGCGCGGAATCGAGAGCCCGCGCCTCGACGCCGAGCTACTCCTCGGGAAGGCGCTCTCCTTTACGCGCATCCAGCTCATCGCTGACGCGAAGCGAGCGCTCGAACCCGACGAACTCGGTCCCTTCCGGGAGCTGGTCAAGCGGCGGAGGGCTCGCGAGCCGGTGGCCTACATCCTCGGGGTGCGCGAGTTCTACGGGCGCCCGTTTCGCGTCGATCCGCGGGTGCTGATCCCGCGCCCCGACACCGAGACGCTCGTCGACGTGGCGCTCGAACGGACCCGCGACCTCTCGATGTGCGTTCGCGCCCTCGACCTCTGCACCGGCAGCGGCTGCGTCGCCGTCACGCTGGCGCGCGAGCGACCGACCTCGCTCGTGGTCGCCTCCGACGCCAGCGCCGACGCACTCGCCGTGGCCCGCGACAATGCTCTGCGTCTCGGGGCCTACAACGTCGCGTTCCGTCGAGGCGACCTCTTCGCCGCCCTCGACCCCGCGTGTCGCTTCGACCTCGTGACAGCGAACCCTCCGTACATCGCCGGCGGCGAGCTCGAAGAGCTTCAGCCCGAGATACGCGACCATGAACCCAGACTCGCGCTCGCGGGAGGCCGTGACGGGCTCGCGATCGTTCGCCGCGTCGTCGCGGGCGCTCGCCCCCACCTGGCCTTGGCCGGCCGGCTTGCCATCGAGATCGGCTACGGGCAAGCCGCTGCTGCGGTCGAGCTGTTCGTGGACGCCGGGTTTGCCGAGATCGAGGTCCGGCGCGACTACGCACGTGTCGAACGGGTGGTGAGCGGCGTGCTAGAACGGGTCTGATCCGCGCTTCCGAGCGCGCGCGTCACGCGATGCTCTTCGTTGTCCGGTCCCTCGCCACGCTCCTCGTGCCGTGGCTCGTGTTCCGCTGGGCAACCCGGGCATTCCCGTGGCTGGAGCGGGTCCGCCGGCGAAGGCACGCGCTCGCCGGGGCCCTGATCCTCCTCGTGGTCGTCGACCGCATCACCGACCTGTTGGTCATTCACTGGCACAGCCACGGCGCGGCCCTGGTGCACACGGGGCTGGTCGTTCTCTTCACGACCTTCATCCTCGCCGCCATACCCGTCGCGATCCTGAACGGGGCGCTGTGGGGTCTCGGCCGCATCGGGTCGTCTCGCGCGCCCCCGAGCGCCGTCGGAGCGAGCGAGCCGTCGAGCCTGGAGCCTCCTCTGCCGCCGCTCGAGGCACCGTCGGGTATCACGCGCGCGCAAATGACCCTGAGACGCATGACCCGGAGACAGTGGGCCGAGGGAGTGGGCGGCGCGGCGCTCTTCGGAGCGACGGGGTCGATGCTCGGGTGGGGAATGGTCCGAGGTCGCCACGCGTACGTGCTGCGCGAGGTGCCGATAAGGGTCCCGGGTCTTCCTCGGGCTCTCGACGGGTACGTCATCGCGCAGGTCAGCGACATCCACGCGGGCGCGTTCGTCGGCGAGCACGAGCTCGACGAGGGGCTCGCGCTCGTGCGCGTCGCGCGGCCCGATCTGATCGTCGTCACCGGGGACCTGGTCGACTTCGATCCGAACTACGCCCCCCTCGCCGCCCGCAAGCTCGCGGACCTTCCGGCTCGCGACGGCGTGTCCGCGGTGCTCGGCAACCATGACTACTACGCCGGGGCTGACGCGGTCGTCGCGACGCTCGCTGCCGCCGGAATCGACGTCTTGCGCGACTCCGGCCGATGCATCCGCCCGGCGGACGGCGGAGGGTTCGCTCTCCTCGGCGTTGACGACCTTTCGTCGGAGAAGCACGGTCGCGTGGGGCCACGCTTCGCCCGCGCGATCTCCACGGTGAATCCGGAGCTGCCCCGGATCCTCCTTTCTCACCAGCCTTCGTCCATCGAAAAGTGGGCGGGCGAGGTGGCGGTGCAGCTCAGCGGACACACCCACGGCGGCCAGATCAACCCGGGGTTCTCGCCCGTGGGGCTGTTCCTCAGGTACGTCGCCGGCGCCTACCACGTGAAGGGAACGACGCTCTACGTGAACAGCGGGTTCGGGACCGTGGGCGCGCCCAGTCGCGTCGGAGCGCCCCCCGAAGTGACCCGCATTGTCCTCGTGGCGGCCTGAGGCGGGGTACGCTGTACTCGGTGAGCACCTGACGCCGTGACGAAGCGTTCGGCCTTCCCCGAGATCGGTTCTCTCGCGAGGTTCGTGACGTTCGCGACCGTCATCGGCGGCGCCGGCAGCCTGGCCGGCGGGTGCGTTCCGCGAGAGGGAAGCGCGTCGGTGGGTGGAGGCCGCCCGGGGTCCGAGAGCCACCCGAGCGTCGACGCTGCGCGGGAGCTGGATCAAGAGGGCGTCCGGAGCTTCCGAGCCGGTCGATACGGCGACGCTATCGAGTACTTTCGCGCGGCTTACCGGCTGGGAGGCCCTTCGAGCGAGCTCTGGAACATCGTTCGTTGCCGCGAAGGGCTCGACGACGCCGAAGGCGCGGCCGGCGCGATCGAAGACTACCTCGCGTCGAAAGACGTGACCCCGCGGGATCGCGCGGACGCCGAGCGCGAGGCGCAGGGGCTTCGCTTGCGGCCTTCGATGCTGACCGTCACCACCTCGCCCTCCGGGGCGTCGATGGCGGTCGACGGCAAAGCCATTGCCGGCCAGACGCCGCTCTCCGTCGAGGTCCGCGCGGGCACGCACTCGCTGGTCGTGCGGCGCGAAGGCTATTCCCCGATGACCGAGCCCGTGGAAGCGCGCTTCGGTCGCGCGGTGATCGTGTCTCTCGACCTCGACCGCGGAGGCAAGTAGAGCCAGTAGGGCAATTCGAGCCAACTCGGGCCGACTCGAAAGGATGACCCCGTGATCGCCACGCTCCTCGACTTCGACGGAGTGCTCGTCGACAGCGAGCTCGTTCATCTCGCTGCGTTCAACGACGTCCTCGAGAGGCACGGCGTCACCATCGCCGAGAAAGACTACCTCGAGCGTTACATCAGCCTCGACGATGCGGGCGTCTTCCGCGCCGTACTCTCGCGCGGTGGGCGGACGCTGAGAGAAGACGACGTGCGCGCCGCCGTCGCCGCGAAGGCTCCGCGCTTCATGGCGCGCTTCGCGGACTCGTTCTGGACGTTCCCGGGCGCCGCCGACCTCATCGCGCGGCGAGCGGCGCGAGGTCCCGTTGCGATCGTGTCGGGCGCGCTCGAGCCCGAGATCGAGTTCGCTCTGCAGAAGATGGGCGCCCGAGCGAGCGTCGCGTTCATCGTCAGCGCCGAGAAGACGCCCGCGTCGAAGCCCGATCCGGCCGCATTTTTGCTCGCCCTCGACCAGCTCCGGCGCGACGGACACGCCGGGCCCGCCGTCGTGGTCGAGGACTCGACGGGCGGGGTCACCGCGGCCAAGCGCGCGCGGCTCCGATGCGTCGCGGTGACGCACTCCCACCCGCGCGACGAGCTCGTGCGCGCCGGGGCCGACGCCGTGGTGACCAGCCTCGATGAGCTCACCGACGCCGTGCTCGAGGAGGGGCTTTGACGAGCGCGGCGCCGATCGCCTTCGCGCTCGCCGCCCGCCTGGCCCTGGCTGCGCCCGGTCCGGATGCCTGGTCCGTGGCCGAGCTTGGCGGCGTTCGAGGCATCACGGTCGGGCCGATCGAGAACGGCTATCACTCCGGCGTCGGCTACGGGTCGGTCGCCTACGACCGGACGCTGTCCGAAGTGCGCGCGCTCGGCGCGACCTGGGTCGCGCTGACTCCGTTCGGGCGGGTGGCGGGCGCCGACGGAATGGGCGTCGACCTCACGTTCGAATCGCCGTTCGAACAGAATCGGGCCGACGTCACCAAGGCCATCGCGATGGCTCACTCGCGCGGGCTCCACGTGATGCTGATTCCTCACGTGTGGGTCGAGTCCGGAACCTGGCGGGGAGAGCTCGACCCCGCGACCGAAGCCGGCTGGGCGCGATGGTCGGCGAGCTACACGCGCTTCATTCGCGAGTGGGCGCGCGTCGCCGAGGCCACGCACGTCGAGATGTTCTCCGCCGGCGTCGAGCTTCGCTCCTGGGTCACCACCGCGCACGGACCCAGCTTCACGCGCCTCTTGCGCGAAGTTAGGCGCGTCTACCACGGCATCGTCACGTATTCGTCGAACTGGGACGACGTCGATGACGACGTGACGCTGGGCGACGTCGACGTCATCGGCATCAACGCCTTCTATCCGCTCGCCGACGCCGCGGGGGCGTCCGAGGCCAGCATGGTCGACCACGCCCGTGCGATTCGCGACAAGGTTCGCGCGCTCGCCGACCGGTGGCGGAAGCCGGTGCTCTTCTCGGAGATCGGGTACACGACCCGGCCCGATCCCGCGGTGCGTCCGTGGGAGTGGCCCGACTCGATGACCGGCGTCCGGGTCGACGAGGCGGCGCAAGCGAAGGCGTACCGCGCGCTCCTCGAGCCCATGCTCGACGAGCGAGACTTCGCAGGCTTCTTCGTCTGGCGTGTGTACTCCGATCCCGACGACACGTCCCAAGAGGCGCCCTGGGGCTTCTCGCCGCGTGGCAAGCAAGCCGAGGGCGTCGTGCGCGACGCGTTCGCCTCGCGATGGGCGTGCGATCCCTGGTGGGTCCGCACGCCTTATTGATCCCCCTCTTTCCGCTGGGCCGGGGTGCACCTTCTAGGCGGGCTTCAAGAAGCGAGCGAGGATCTTCTTCTCGCCCCAGCCCGGGAAGAACACGACGACCGCCGGCTCGCCGACGCTCACCGCCTTGAGGACCTCGCCGTCGCCGAAGCGGTCGTGGGTCACCCGGGCGCCGCGACGAAGGGGCATGTCCGTCACCGGATCGGTGCGGTCGTCGAAGAACTCGTGGTCGACGTAGCGGCTGCCCGGCTCCGGCGCCGCCTCGCGCGGCGTTTGCGGGTGGCGCCACGGCTGGCCGCGCGACTCCGACGCCGGACCCCGATCGACGTATCGCCCGAACTGCATCTCGCCCGTCATCGCCGCGGTCTTCCGGTGCTCTGCGACCCCGTTCGGAAGCTCGCCGAGGAAGCGGCTCGGCCGGTTCCACCGCGTCGTGCCGAAGATCTGGCGCATCTGCGTATGCGTCATGAAGAGGTGCCTCCTCGCGCGCGTGATCGCCACGTACGCCAGGCGCCGCTCTTCTTCGAGCTCGTCGGTCTGCCCGGGATCGACGCCCTTGTAAGGGAACATCTGCTCTTCCATTCCCGTCAGCAGCACGTGCTCGAACTCGAGGCCCTTCGCGCCGTGCACGGTCATGAGCACCACCCGCCCGTCGTCGCGCGGACCGGTCCCGTCGGGGTTCGGTAGAGCGTCGACGTCGCTCACGAGCGTCACGCGCTCGAGGAACCCCGCGAGGCTCGGCGCCTCACCGGCCGCCTCGGCCTCGGCCTCGTAGTCTTGCATCGAGCTCGCGAGCTCTTGAAGGTTCTCGATGCGCGCGTCGCTCTCGGCGGTGTCTTCCTTCTTCAGGGCCTGGACGTACCCCGTCTCCGAGAGCACGCGGCCGACCATCTCGCTCGGCGCGATCTCGCTCTCGGCCCGGAGCCTCTCCAAGAGCTCGCGAAACGCCACGAGCTTCTTCTTGGCGGGCGGCCCGAGATCGCCGATCTCGTCGATGCGCGCGAGGGCCTCGAAGACCGACGTCTCGTTGAGCGTGGCCCAGGCCGTGAGGCGATCGACCGTCGTCTGCCCGATGCCGCGCGGAGGAACGTTGACGACCCGGAGCAGGTCGACGTCGCTGCCCGGGTTCAGCAAGATCCGCAGATACGCGAGCGCGTCCTTGACCTCCGCGCGCTCGTAGAACTTCGCCCCGCCGATGATCTGGTACGGCAGGTTCGCCGCTCGCATCGCTTCTTCGAGGACGCGCGACTGCGCGTGAATCCGGTAGAAGACCGCGATCTCGCGCAGGTCGGTCCCCTCGGCCCGGGCGCGGCGCACGACGTCGACGACGAACGCGGCCTCGTCGCGCTCGTCGCGGGCGGCCACCACGTGAACGAACTCTCCCGGCTCGTTGGCGGTCCAGAGCTCCTTGGGCTCTCGCTCGTTCGATCGAGAGATGACGCCGAGGGCCGCGGCGACGATGCGCCCGCTCGAGCGGTAGTTCTGTTCGAGCTTGACCACCGTCGCGTCCGGATAGTCGCGGCGAAAGTAGCGGATGTTGCGGACATCGGCGCCGCGCCACCGGTAGATGCTCTGGTCGTCGTCGCCGACGACGCAGAGGTTCTTGTGACCGCGCACCAGCTCGCGCAAGAAACGGTACTGCGTGGCGTTGGTGTCCTGGAACTCGTCGACGAGCACGTAGTCGAAGCGCCGGCGGATCTTGTCGCCCTCGGGCGTGTCCGAGAGGAGGCGTGCGACCAGCAGGATCAGGTCTTCGAAGTCGACCGCGTTCGCGGCGCGGAGCCGCTCCTCGTACGTTCGGTAGAGGCGAAGGGCGACGTCGTCGACGTACGAGTGGGACGCCGCCTCGTCGGGACCACGCCCCTCTTGCTTGTGCTTGTGGATGTGCGCGAGCACGGCCCGCGCCGGGTAGCGCTTCTCGTCGAGACCGAGGTCTTTGAGGGCGCGCGAGACGACGGCCTTCTGGTCGGCCGTGTCGTAGATGACGAAATTCGGTTGAACGCCGATCGCGCTCCCGTGGATTCGCAGCAGCTTGGCGCAGGTCGCGTGGAAGGTGCCCACCCAGAGGGCGCGCGCGAGCTCGGCCCCGCAGAGCCGCTCGAGGCGCGCGCGCATCTCGCCCGCGGCCTTGTTCGTGAACGTGACCGCGAGGATGCGCCACGGCGCGACGCGCTCGCGGGCGATGAGGTTCGCGATCCGGTAGGTGATGACGCGGGTCTTGCCGCTCCCGGCTCCGGCGAAGACCAGCAGCGGCCCGGCCGAGTGCTCCACCGCGCCGGCCTGGGGCTCGTTGAGCTCGGGGGGCGGCGAGGTGGGGGGCGGCGAGGTGGGGGGCGGCGAGGGGTCCGGCTGCTCCGGCTCGAGCTCGTCGTCCTCTTCACCCGTGAGCAACGAGACCATCGACCTCGGAACCTAACGTGGCCCGCGGGGTCACGCCGTATAATCTTCGGGCGCAAAGCGCACGTCGCTGAGGCCGCGGGACCGCAGGCTCGCGCGAAGTGCCTCGACGAGGATCGCCACGACGTCGAAGCGCGTGCTCGGCGCGTAGAACTCGTCGTCCGGTGCCGGCGGGAGCGCCGCGAGGCGCTGCTCGATGGCATCGGCCTCGGCGGGGTCGAGCTCGAAATGCGCGCCCCAGCCGTCGGCGCTTTCGAGGAGCAATGCCTCTCGGGCCATCCCGATGGGGTTGAACGAGCAGTAAACGCGCTCGAGCTGCAAGCGCCAGTCGGCGTGGTGACCTTCGGCTCGCCACGAGCCGCCGAACGCTCGGCGGATCACTTCGCCGAGGTATGCGCCTGCGGCGGCGTGGACCACCTCGACGGCCTCGGGCCGAACGACGATCTCGGCGCGCGCCTCGCGCACCCAGTGGTCGACGAAGCTCAGCGTCTCGGGGGCGAAGTCGAGCGGCGCACCGTATCGGGTGGCCACGAACCGCACGCACGCGGCGGCCAGGTCCGCCACCTGCGGAGGAGGGGGTGGCTGCGGGCCGGCGTCGTCGTCTTCCGCTAGCGCTCGCTCGGCGGACCCGCCTTCCAGCTCGTCTTCGTCCGGCAAGAGGCCCTCTCTCGCTTCCCCGGTCGCGGGGCGGGCGGCCCCCGATACGTCGTCCGTCTGCTTGCCAGAAATCATCGCTTACCCGCGTATGCTCGAATGCGCTACCGTGCAACTGGCCCCGCGCTGATGGGGGACTCGAAGGGAACGGCATCGTTCCTTTCGAACGCGACAAGCGCGAGATGACTCGCCGTCACTGGCGGGCTCGCGCGCGGCACTCTAGGGTTGTTCGAGTACTGCCATGCGCCTTGCGATTTTCAGCGACATTCACGCCAATCTCGAGGCGCTCTCCGCCGTTTTGGAGGCGTATCGCACCGAGCGAATCGATGTCTTCTACTGTCTCGGAGACACGGTCGGCTACGGCGGCTCGCCCAACGAGTGCGCGGACCTAGTGCGCGAGACCGCCAAAAAGACCATCCTCGGCAACCATGACGCCGCCGTCAGCGGCCGCATGGACTACTCGTATTATTACGAGGCCGCGCGGCACGCGCTCGATGCCCATGCCGCCACCCTGACGGAAGTGAACATGGCCTGGCTCAAGGGCCTCCCGTACCAGGAAAAGCTCGACGACAGCGACGTCCTCCTCTGTCACGGCTCCCCCGTTCGTCTCGAGGAGTTCGAGTACATCTTCGCGCCCGAGCAGGCTCGCGAGTGCCTCGCCATCTGGGACCGGATTGGCCACATCACCCTCATCGGCCACTCGCACCTCTGCAAGGTGTTCGCTCTCACGTCGACCAGCGTCGAAGAGCTGCCGGCCACGGACTTCAACCTCGAGCCCGACAAGAAATACATCGTGAGCGTCGGCTCGGTCGGCCAGCCTCGCGATTTCGACAATCGGGCGAGCTACACCGTCTACGACACCGACAAGAAGCGCTTCGAATTCAAGCGAATCGAGTACGACATCGAGCTCGCCGCCGACAAGGTGCTCCGCGCCCGGCTCGAGCGCAATTTTGCGCATCGCCTCTTCATCGGGGTCTGAGCGCTCGGCTCCAGGGTCACGGCGTCAGTTCAGGTCGCTGTTCTTGCGGGCAGGTGTGAACGTTCGGTCCCAGCTGTCACGGTAGGCGGGGGTCGCGACCTGCGCGGGGCCGCTCGCGGCTCGCACGGCGGGCGCCGTGGATGCCGGCACCTTGTAGTCTACCTTGACGTCGTAGACGCACGACGCGTCGGGACGCTCGACGAGGCGCACGACCTCTCCACCCGTGGCGAGCGGCTGGCCCTGCCGGAGGGGACGTATTTCACCCGCTTCGACGTGGCCGGGTCGAGCACGAAGCACGCGTGCACCCTCACCGTCGCCCGTGGCGCCGTGGATGAGAACGACGTCGAAGGTGTCGCCGTTCTTCTTCTCGCTCTTGTCGCCCGCGTCCGAGGACATCTTCCGGCCCCACAGGCTAGCGCATTCCCGCGTCGTCGCCGAGGAAGGGACCGCTTCGAGGGGAAAGCGACCCGCCATAGAGGTCGTTCGACGTGACGATGTCTCGCACGAACGTCGTCGCCGAGGCTCGTACGTGCCAGCGCGCGCCGGAGGCGCCCAGGTCTCCGTGGATCTCGAGCTCGATCGAGCTCCCGCGCGCCGGAGCGGCGCCGCCGATGGTGACGGTGGCCACGAGCGTCGACTGCGCACCCGGCGTCGATATCGCCAGGCGCCCGGGAAGCAGCAACTCGACCCGCTCGATCCGGGCGCTCGAAGCCGCGCCGGCGTCGGACCGCGCGTGCGCCTGCGCCTTCGACGGCATGAGGCCGCTCGCGCCAATCACGCCGCTCACGAAGAGCTCGAGCGCCAGGCTCGCCCTCATGTGGGGCGAGGGCGCCACGAAGTCGGGTGGGCCCTCGGCGAGGGGTCCGAGCGTGATCCGGGCGCCGTCGCGCTGCACCACGATGATGAGGCCTCGAGCGACGTCTGGCGCGAGGTCGACGTCGATGGGCGCGCTGCTCGGTCCCGCCGCGCTCGGTCCCTCGGGCCCCGGCGCGGCCTCGACGTGAAGATTGCCCGCCACAACGAAGGGCTGCGCGTCGGCTGCTGCGGCTCCCTTCGACCCTGCGGCGCCGAGATCGAGAACGCTCTTCCAGCGCTCGGCGTCGCGCGCGCAGCGCGACTGCTCGCCCGCGGTGCGGAGCGTCGCGCACGGACTCGTGGTCGCCTGCCGACCGAGACCGAGCGTCGCGTCGCACGTGGCGCGCTCGAGTGCGTCGCGCACGCCGGGGCAGAGCCGGGGATCGCGAGAGGCCACGGCGAGGCACCTCGCGTCGCGACCCTGGGCGCGGCGCAAGGTGGACTCCCAGGGGCACGTCTCCGGTGCTCCGCTGACCTCCGCAACCGTGGTCCGGCATCGCGCTTCGAGCGAAGAGGCCTCGATGGCGGCGCATCGAGCCGGATCGTTCGCCTTGGTCGCGTCGATGACGCGGCACGCGTCGCGCAGGAACGTGTCGTAGCCGATGGCCTCGAGCGCATCACCCACGATGGGGTCGACGCGCGCGCGCTCGTTGACGCAGGCGTCGAGGGTCGTGAACCGGGCGATCTCCGCTTTCAGGTCGCCGGCCGGCGCCGGCGGGTCCACCCTGACTTCGAGGCCCGCGTCGGCGTAGAGAGCCGTGAGGGGGTCCGCGGACCCCGGCGACGTCCCGCGTTCATTCGAGCGCTCACTGGAGCCCCCGCTAGAGCCCCCGCTAGAGAGTGACGGCTCGAGGCGCCTCCGGATGCTAACGAGGTCGCCAGGCGAGTCCGAGCTCCCGTCGCAGGCCGAGGCCACGAAGGCGATGGCCAAAAGAGCAAGCCCCAAAGGACCCTGGCCCGAAAGACCCTGGCCCAAAAGACCCTGGAACGTCGAGACCGAAGCGACTGCCGAAGCGAACCACGACCGGCCCCTCGAGAGGAGTTGAAAGCTGAACGGATTGACAGTATGACTCTCGGACGCGAGCTTGCTTCGTGCGCGTGTGTGCCCCCCATCCCGTTTGAGGACCATGGCCATGGACGACCCCAAGAACAAGAGTAAGGCAATTGACCTCGCCTTCGCCGCCATCGAGAAGGAATACGGCAAAGGCTCGATCATGCGCCTCAAAGACGGGGCCATCCTGGGTCAGGGCATCGAGGTGGTCTCTACCGGGAGCATCGGGCTCGATATCGCGCTCGGCATCGGGGGCTATCCGCGCGGCCGCATCATCGAGATCTACGGTCCCGAATCGAGCGGAAAGACGACGCTGACGCTGCATGCCATCGCGCAGGTGCAGAAAGTGGGCGGCGTTGCCGCGTTCATCGACGCCGAGCACGCGCTCGACCCGTCTTACGCTCGAAAGCTCGGCGTGAAGACCGACGAGCTCCTCGTCAGCCAGCCCGACTACGGCGAGCAGGCGCTCGAGATCGCAGACATGCTCGTGCGTTCGGGCGCCGTCGACATCATCGTCATCGATTCCGTTGCCGCGCTCGTGCCGAAGGCCGAGATCGAAGGTGACATGGGCGATAGCCATGTCGGCTTGCAGGCGCGCCTCATGAGTCAGGCGCTCCGCAAGCTGACGTCGACGGTCTCGCGCTCCAACTGCCTCCTCGTCTTCATCAACCAGATCCGAATGAAGATCGGCGTGATGTTCGGCAGCCCCGAGACGACAACGGGCGGCAACGCGCTCAAATTTTACTCGAGCGTGCGGCTCGACATTCGTCGCATCGGCGCGATCAAAGAGGCCGCGCCCGCAGGCGGAAAAGACCCCGCCGTCGTAGGTAACCGCACTCGCGTCAAGGTGGTGAAGAACAAGGTCGCGCCTCCGTTTCGTGAGGTCGAGTTCGACATTCTCTACGGGCAGGGGATCTCACGCTCGGGCGATCTCGTCGACCTCGGGTCCGAGCTGGGCATCATCGAAAAGAGCGGAGCCTGGTTCTCGTTTGGCAGTGAACGCATCGGCCAGGGGCGTGAGAACGCCAAGGCCTACCTCGAGCAACACCCGGAGCTGCTCGACAAGATCGAGGGCATGATCCTCGCCAAGCACGGCATAAAGAGGGGCGCCCCCATAGGGGTGATCGCGCCGGCGCCCGCGAACGGCGTGGCCCATGGTGCCCCCGACGAGAAGGCCCTCGCGACCGCAACCAAGAAGGTCGCGGCCCCCACAAAGCCAGCGAACTAGAGGCGTTCGCCGTCCGGGCGGTCCGACCTGTTGCCTGGGGGCGCGAACCGATCCAAAAGTAAGGTCGGTGCTCCTTGAAGATCTTCGTGATGCGCCACGGTCCGGCCGAAGACCACGCGGATAGCGGAATGGATAGCGATCGGGCTCTCACGCCCTCCGGCAGGGAGCGAGTCCGCGCTGTCGCGAAGTTCCTCCACGACATCGAGGAAGAGCCGCTTCAGATCGTCACGAGCCCCCTCGTGCGGGCGGTTCAAACCGCCGAGATCGTCGCGGTCGCGTCGAAGCTGAGCGATCGCGAGGGTACGGTCGCCGTTCGCCGAGAGCTCTCGCCCGGCGGCGGCGGCGGCGGCGCGCTGGTCGCGAGTCTTGCGGCGGCCGGGAGCAAGCGCGTTATGCTCGTGGGCCACGAGCCTGACCTCTCCGAGCTTGTCGCGGCCCTCGCGCCCGCGGCGGCGCGCTCCTCGTTCGACAAGGCCATGGTGGTCGGCCTCTACGTCGGACCGAACGGCGACCACTCCCGCCTGCGCTTCGTGCTCGACCCGCGAGCGTTGAAACTCGATCCCGACAAGCGTGACTCCGGGCACCAAGACTGAATCTCCGGTGCACGTCTCCTAGCCTTCCGCAAGGCGCGCCGGCCGCTTTGGAGTGAAGCCGGACCAACAGCTCAGGCGCCGCCGGGCCTGGAACAATGGGGGCGACGGACCTCGGTCGCAAGCAATTGAAATAACATGGTTTAGTTCGCTTCCTTGACACCCCTCCCCCCATCCTCTAACCCGCGGATAGAGGAACACGGATGGGCGGTCGGAGCGTCGTGCCCCTACTGTACGCAAGTCGCGCCGGAGCGACCCGTATGGCCCCCGGGCGGAACCTTGTCGTCGCTCGTCCTCAGGTGGCCGCGGCCATCCGGATCCCCGAGCGGCTGGGGTCCCAGCTGCGGCTGGTCTTCCCCTCGGCGTCGCCGAGCCTCTTCGTTCACGAAGGGGCCCGTCAGGCTCTCGAGCGCAAGCTCCGGTTCGCATTTCCGGGCCCGGTCATCCTCTCGATCACCGACAACCGACATTCGATTATAACGCACCGCGTCCAAAAAGGTGTCCTCCACGCGCGCGTTCACCACATGTTCCTCGACGCGTCGCCCGCGGTCGTCGACGCGCTCGTTCGTTACGTCACGCGGGGCGATCGCGACGCGAGCGCGACCCTGGGCGACCACATCGACGCCAACGGGTTTCGCCTCGCCCGCCGCAACCGCAACGCCCCGCTGATCGCCAAGGGCAAGCACCACGATCTGATCAAGCTCTTCGTGGCCATCAACGAGCGCTATTTCAGCGGCTCCATCAACGCCGTCATCACTTGGGGCAAGCGACCGACCCGGCAAGCCCTGCCGGGCGAGCCACGAAAGACGATCAAGCTCGGAAGCTACAGCGGCGTCGACCGGTTGATCCGCGTCCACCCTGGACTCGATCAGAAATGGGTCCCCCGCTACTTCGTCGCCTACATCGTCTACCACGAGATGCTTCACCACGTGATCCCCGGGAGTCGCGGTCTCGGGCGCGTGAACCTGCACCCGCCGGAGTTCAAGGAACGTGAGAGGCAGTTCCGGCACTTCGAGCGCGCGATGCAGTGGGAGAAGCGCCACGTCGCGCGGCTCCTCCGCGGCTGACGCCGTTCGCGTCGTCGGAGCGCTCCGGGTCATTCTCGCACTCGTAGCCACCGCGGTCGTCGGGTGCGGGGGAGCCAAGACGGGCGTTCCGCCGCCGATCCCCGGGGTCGAGCGCACGCAGTCGCCGGCGGCGGCGGCCGTCGCCGCGAAGAGGGTGCTCGACGCGAGTCGGGCTCCTGCCGCGTCGCATCGCGTGGCAACCGTCGCCAAGCGGGCCCTCGGTCCTTTCGTCGCGCGATCGGGCGGGCTCGGCATCGCAGCGTGGATGGCCGCCGCGGAGAACGGAGCCGGGCAGGAGCTGATCGCCGTGCCCCTCGCGCCCGACGGAGCGCCGCTGTCCGAGCCGCACGTCGTGGCGAAGGTGGCGCAGGAGGCGACGGCGCTCGTCGTCCACGCGTCGGGCACCCCTCGAGGCGGCTGGCTCGTCGCCTGGAGCACGGTCCTCGACCGAGGCGAGTCGCTCACCGTACTGGGTCTCGGCCAAGACGGCGCAGCGCGCGGGGCGCCCGCCGACGTCGCGAGGACCAGCGATCACATCAAGTGGTGCGATGTAGTCCCCACCACGCAAGGCGCCGTGGGCGTATGGGCGGAAGAGACGCGCTCCGGCGACGCGAACATCCTTGCGACCCCGATCGACGGAGACGGCAAGCCCGTCGGGATGCCGGTGCGCGTGGCGCGCGCCGTCGATCGCTGGCAAGCGGTCGCCTTCGACGACGGCGTCGGCCTCGCGCTCGTCACCAACGACCCGCTCGACACCCACGCCGCGGCTGGCCGCCTCGCGTGGCTCCAGCTCGACGCGCAGGCGCACCCCAAGGGGCCCGCCGTCGCGATAGGCACGCGGCCTACCGTCAGCGGCGACATCGACGCGGTCACCCTGCCACAAGGCGTCGTGCTCGCCTGGACGGATCGAACCGGTGAAGACGCGCAGGTCGTCCTCGCCCGGGTCGACGCTGCAGGTCAAGTCACGGGGCCGAGCGCCGCCATGGACGCCGTCGGCGGCGCTTCGCTCGTCGCGCTCGCGTCCGGTCCTCGCTCGGCGGCGCTCGCCTGGGAAGAGCCGTCGGCTCGCGCTCACCTCCGGCGTGCCCTTCACCTCGCCGCGATCGCCACCGACGGCCGGCTCTCAGCCCAGTCGGTGACCGCGCTGGAGATCGCGCAAGGCGCGGCCCCCGAGCTCGTCGGGACGGCCGACGGCTTTGCCCTTCTGGCCCCCGCGCGCGCCTGCATGGGCGGCGCCTCGTCGGGAGTGTGCGCGGGGCCCATCGCGCCCACCTTCGTGCGCTTCGACGATCGCCTCCAGCCCGTTCAGACCGAGCCCCTGGTCTTGACCGAAGCCGGTGCGCCGATCGCCATCGGATGGGGCCTCCGATGCACCGGCGACCGGTGCTTCGCGCTCGCCGCGACGAGCGAGTCGCCCACGCCGATCTTCGTCGTCGACCTCGAGCCACGAACCTCGCCGTTCGCTACGCCGGCCGCGGTGCCTCTCCCGCCCGAGGCGCCGCGCGTCACCAGCCTCGAGACGATCGCCACCGGCCCCTCCTTCGAAGACCTCGCCGCGCTCCGACTCGGCGACTCGACGGTCATTGCCGCCCTCGCGAGCCCTCCGATCGACGAAGACAGCACGCGAGGGGCGCGAGGGGCGCGAGGGACGCGAGGGGCGCGAGGGGCGCGAGGGGCGCGAGGGGCGATCGTCACCGTCCGTGTGCTCGACGACAACGGCCAGCCACGCAGTGCGACGCAGTCTCTGACGTCGCGCGCGGTGCCGATCGGCGGGGTCGCCCTGGCGGCCGGCGGCACCGTGCAAGATGGCGCCGCGGTCGCGTGGGTGACCGGCGCGCCGGCCGTGAACGGTCTCGAAGACCAGGACCGTCAGGTTCATGTCGCCCATCTCGATCGCGCCGGCCGTCGAAGCCGGGAGATCGAGCTGTCGACGCGCGCCAAGGGCGACGTGAGCGGCGTCGCGATGGCCTGGGCAGGAGACGGCTGGCTCGTCGCCTGGGTCGACGCCCGCGACGGCAACGGCGAGGTCTATGCGGCCAAGATCGACCGCGAGCTCACCCGCGTCGCGCGCGACGAAAGAATCACCAACGCCCCGGGCGACGCCGGCGACGTCGCGCTCGCTGTTCATGGCAACGTGGCCTGGCTCGCGTGGAGCGATCCCCGCGAGAGCCCGCGCGAGGGGCTCGCGGACATCTACGCAACGACGCTCCGGACCACCGACGCCAGGCGCGACAGCGACGAGATCCGCGTCCTCGCGAGCGCGCCCCATTCGCGCTCGCCCCAGCTGGCGGCGACCGGCGATGGCGCCGTCCTCGCGTGGATCGAAGACGCCGCGACGGGCCTCGAGGGACCCGGAGCCGCGATGCTCGCGGTGCTCGACCGCGAAGGGCACGTCGGGCGCGCCCCGTCGATCCTCCCGCTCGCAGGCCCCGGCCGGCCGACGTCCATCGCGCTCGCGCCCTCGCGCGACGGTGTCCGCGCCGTCGTCGTCCGATCGGGTCAAGAGGCGCTCGCCTTCGAGGCCGTTGTCGTTGGAGGCGACGGCGTCCCCAAGAGCAAGCCGTGGCCGCTGCTCGACCTCGAAGCGCCCGCATCGTTCGAGGTCGCGCTGGCCTTCGCGGGCGACGCCATCGTCTTCGACGACGTGGGCCCGACCCCGGGCGAGCACCTGATCCGTCGCGCAGAGGTCGCTTGGCGTCACTGATTCGGAGCAACTTCTGCCGCGGTGATCCGAAGGGGAACGGAAAGAGAGCCTCATGGACAACCCTATCCAGCCGATCCGCGCCGATGTCGTCACCGTTCCGACCACCCCTCGCCCGACCCAGACGCCCGTCCGGGTGCAATTCGCCGACCTGCTCGCGGGCGGCGCCCAAGCGCTCGTCCGCGGGGCCCAGGCGGCGGTGAGCGTGCTCCCGGGCAATCCCCTGGCGGCCGTGGCCCTGCGCGGGGGGGGGACCAGCGCGCTCGGAGCCACGGCGGAGCTTGGTGGGGTCCGCTCGGTGGCCTCGAGCGTGACGGTCGGTACTTCGCCCGAGGGGCCGGGCGGCGTCCCTGGCGGCCTCTCGGGCACGACCGGCCTCGCCAATCTCGGCGGCGTGAGCGTCGGTCTCGGCGGCGCGGGCGCCAGCGCGACTGGAACATCAGGAACGTCGGACGGGAGCATCGAGAGCTCGATGGCCCAGTCCGAGCAAATGAACCTCTACTACCTGCAGATTCAGGAGCAGGTGAACGCGCAGAACCGAAACTTCACTGCGCTCTCTAACGTCCTCGAGGTCGAGCACAGCACGGCAAAGTCTGCGATCGGGAATATCCATTGATCCGGGCTGGAGGGCGTCGGAGGCTCCCTCGACCCCCCACCCGGAGCGAGAGGCCCTTGGCGGAGCCGCGAGCTGCCCGCACGGAGACTTTCCCGATGTCTAGCCTGCAACCGGAACCGCACGTAAGTTAGAGGCCATGGGAGTCGACCGTATCGGCCAGGACGGCCCACCCATTCCGGTTCCCGAAGCCGGAGGTTCGTCGCAGGCAACCCATGCGACACCGGCGGGAGCGCCATTCCGCGTGCCGCCTGCGGCGCCCGCGGCTGTCAGCGCCTCGCGGGTCGAGGCGGCCCAGGCAACCGGGGCGAGCCCCCTCGAGCGCTTTCGTGCCGGGGCGATCGATGTGGGCGGTTACGTCGACCTGAAGGTCGACGAGGCCACCTCCCATCTCGCTGCCTTGCCTCCGGGCCAGCTCGAAGCCATCCGGAGCACCCTGCGCGAGCGAATGGCCAGCGATCCGTCGCTCGTCGAGCTGTTGCATGCGGCGACCGGCGAGGCGCTCGCTCCGGATGCGCCCGAGGCTCCCGCCGCACCGCGCGACGACTGACATGGTCACCTTGCTCGGCCGACGCGCGGTGGTGCTGGGCGTCACGACCGGCGTCGCGACCGCGTTCGCGTGCTCCCGCACAGATGTGTTCGCGGGGGGGCCGCCTGCCCCGCTGCCCGTCTCAGCCAACGTCCGCCTGCTCCAGTGGGACCTCGGCATGCAGCCGTGGGGGCCGGGGCGTGCCGTCGTCGTCGTCCCTTCGTGGGCTGGCCCGGCCGACCGCTTCCCCGTGGTCGTGGCGCTTCATGGGCGCGGCGAGGCCGTGAAGGCGCCGGCCGAAGGCGCCCTCGGTTGGCCGCGTGACTACGCGATGGTCCGGGCATACGATCGCCTTCGCGCGCCTCCGTTGCGCGATGCCGACTACGAGGGCCTCGTCGATCCTGCCCGCATGGCCGACACGAACGCCGCGCTCGCAAAGCGGCCTTTCGGCGGGCTGATCGTGGTGTGCCCGTGGCTGCCAGACGTGCACCCCGCGGCCACCGCCGACATCGGCGCCTGCTCTCGCTTCGTGCTCGACGTCGTCCTCCCGCGCGTTCGCAGGGAGACACCGGCGAGCTCTGCGCCCGAGGCCACGGGAATCGACGGCGTGTCGCTGGGCGGGATCCTGGCCCTTCGCATCGGGCTGACGTCGCCCGACACGTTCGGGGCCGTAGGGGGCATCCAGGCAGCGTTCGGGGACAATCCCGTGGGCGACTGGGTGACGCTCGCGATGAGCGCCCGGGTCCGCAGGCCCGACCTCAAGCTCCGGCTCCTGACGAGCCACGACGACTACTTTCACGACCCGGTGACCAACGTGTCCCGCGCGTGGACTGGCGCGGGTATCGCACACGAGTTCGCCGATGTCGTCGGCCCGCACGACTACGTGTTCAACCGCGGCCCCGGCTCGATCGAGCTTCTCTTTTGGAACGACCGCGCTTTACATGAGCGAGCGTGAGTTCGGTACTATGTTCGCGATGAGACGAGCCCTCGTGCTCTTGCTGCCGGTGGTCCTGGCGTGCTTCGAGCAGTTGCCCGAACACGTCAATCTCCAGCCGGCCGCCGAAGACGTCGACTTCGCCATGGAGCCCCCGAGCAAGAGCACGTTCGCGCTGATCGGCGAGGTCACGGGCGTCGCGGCCGCGAACGACCTCGACACGGCGCAGACCGCCGCGCGCAACGATCTCCGCAACAAAGCGGCCGCGCTCGGCGCATCGCTCGTCACGATCGACCAGAACCTCGGCGAGGCCATGCTTCTGCAGGACAAGACCAAGGTCAGGCTCGTGGGTCGTGCGTACAGGGCGGTCGACTGAGCAGCCCGCGTGGCTAACATCGCGCGCATGTCCCCGGCCCGGGTGCCGCCGAAGATCGCGAATGCGTGGTTCGTCCCGCTCGACGTGCTCGCGCAGCGTCGCGGTGGCGATGACCCGCGTCTCGTCGGCGGCAAGGCGGCGCGCCTCGCGTGGCTCGTCCGCCACGAGTTCGCCGTCCCCGAGGCGACGGTGCTGCCTGCCGCGGCGTTCGCGCACGCGATCCGCGAGCTGCCTGCCGGGTGCGAGCCGCGCGGTCTCCTGCGTGCGGCAACGGGGCGGGCCGGCTATTTGCGGGCGGCCGAGGCGCGGCAACAGATCCTCGCGGCGGCGCTACCTCGTGGCCTCGACGACGAGCTCCACGCCGTGTGGCTCGATCTCGGCGCCAGCTCGCCGTGGGGTTTGGCCGTACGCTCGAGCGCAACCTGCGAAGACGGGGCGCTCGTGTCGATGGCTGGGCTCGCCGAGAGCGTCCTCGGCGTGCGCGGGCCCGAGGCGCTCGCCGAAGCGGTGCGGCGCGTGTGGGCTTCTATCGCCAGCGGCCGAGCGCTCGCCTATCTCGCGGCCCACGGCATCCGCGACGTCGGCATGGCCCTGGTCGTCCAGCGCATGGTCGAGGCAAGATCCGCGGGGGTGATGTTCACGCGCGCCCCCGGGGTCCACGGCGACAGCGACGATCGCATCGTCAACGTCGGCCTCGGCCTCGGCGCGCCGGTCGTCAACGGCGTCACGACGCCCGACGTCTTCCGCATCGACGCCAGTGGAACGGTCGTCGACGCCATCGTCGCCCACAAGACGCAAGCGACGGTCGTTCGCGACGGAAAGGTCGAGGAGGTCGACGTCGCGTCACCCGACCTTCCCGCTCTCGACGGCGCGCGCGTCGCCGACCTTGCGCGCATCGCGTCGAAACTCGAGAGGCTCGAACGCGGGCCGTGGGACGTGGAGTTCGCGTGCGACGAAGACAGGACCTGGATCGTCCAGGCTCGCCCGGCCACGGGCCTCGGCTTCCCCGACGGCGGCGACGCGACCACCGTGTGGAGCAACGTCAACGTGGGCGAGGCGCTCCCGGGGGTCGCGACGCCCTTCACCTGGTCTGTCGCCGGCGCGTTCAGCGAGGCAGGGTTTCGCCGGGCCTTCGCCGCCCTCGGCTGCCGGGTCCCCAAGCACGCGCGCCTCGTCGGGAACGTGCACGGTCGCTTCTACCTGAACCTGACGCAGTTCATGCGCATCGCGGCGCAGGTGCCCTTCCTCGATCCGAAGACGCTCGTCGAGCTCGGCGGCGGCGGCGGCGGCGACGAGCTCGCCGGGCAGGTCCAGGACGTGAGCCGCCGCGGCTTCTACGCCCGCCTGCCGCTGACCGCGTCGCGCCTCTTGCGCGAGCAGCTACGCCTCGACGAAGACGTGAAGGCGTTCGAGGCGTTCGCCGAGAAGCAATGGCGGGCGCAGAGCGCGCTCGATCTCGCGATCTTGCCCGACGAGGGCGTCGCCCGTCGCCTGCGCGACATCCAGCTCTTGCTCGAGCGCACCGGCACCGTGATGCTCACCTCGGCATCGAGCACGCTCGGCTCGCACCTCGCGCTCCGCACCGTGCTCGAGCGCGTGGCGCCAGCCCACGCCGACGGCCTCGCGCAATCGCTGACGAGCGGCATCCGCGATCTCGAGAGCGCGCGGCCGGGGATGGGGATCATGCACGTCGCGGCGCTCGCGCGGCGCGAGCCCGACGCGCGCGCGATCATCGAGCGCGAGACCACGACCGGCTTCGACGCGATCCCCCAGGGCCCGACCCGCCGGGCCCTCCAGAGCTTCATCGAGCTCTATGGCGACCGCGCGATCCGCGAGGCGGAGCTCTCGACGCCGCGATGGAAAGAAGACCCGCGCCCGGTCTTGCGCATGCTGCGCGCCGCTCTCCGGACCGACGCCGAGCGCGCCGAAGGGACCCTCGCGCGCGCCAAGGCGCAGGCCGATCTCGAGATGGCCAAGCTTGTCCCGAAGCTCAACGTCATCGAGCAGACGTTGATCCGTCACCTGGTCGCGCGCGCCCAGCGCTCGGCGCGGCTCCGCGAGCGTATGCGCGCGTGGGTCACCCGGGTCCTCGGCATGCTCCGCGAGGCCGCGCTCGACGCCGATCGAAGGCTCTTGCGGCGCGACCCGGACCTGGCATCCGACTGGCGTGCGATCGTCGAGTCTGGTTCGCCGCTGGCAAGCGTTCGCAGCGTCTTCTTCCTCACGATCGATGAGGTCGTCGCGTCGCTGCGCGCCGCGCGCACCGAGCTGGCGCCGCTCGTCCGGTCGCGACGCGCCGAGCTCGCGCGTGACCACGCGCGCCCCGACCCGCCCGCGACGTTCGTCGGCGTACCCCCACCGGTCGTGATGCCGCCGGCCGGCGGCAACGTGATGCGCGGGCTGGCCGCGAGCCCAGGGGTGGTCGAAGGCAAGGCGCGCGTCCTCGTCCGCGAAGACGAGATGGACGCCCTTCAGCCCGGCGAGATCCTCGTCGTGCACACCACCGACGTGGGCTGGACGCCCCTCTTCCTCGTCGCCGCGGGCGTCGTGACCGAGCTCGGTGGCCCGCTGTCCCACGCGGCCATCGTGGCGCGCGAGTTCGGCGTCCCAAGCGTCGTGAACGTCGCGGGAGCCACGCGCGCCATCCGCACCGGTGACTTCCTCCGCGTCGACGGCGACCGAGGGCTCGTCATTGCTACCCCTCGCTAAATCGGCGCTCACGAACGTGAGCGCTGATTTAGCTCAATCGAGCGTGTCGTCGCCCGCGACGAGGGACGAGTCGGGGGGCGGGTCTACGGGGGAGGCGGGCGTTGGCGCGGAGGCCGACTCGGGGCTCACGAGCTTGCGTACGAGGTCGGCCCGGTTGTTCACGCCGAGCTTTCCGTAGAGGCGGCGCACGTAAGTGCGCACCGTGTTCTCGCTCAGCCCGGACAGCGCGGCCACGTTGACCCCGCTGTAGCCGCTGACGAGAAGGCGCGCGATCTCGCGCTCGCGCTTGCTCAGCCTCTCGAACGCGGCGGCCTTTTGCGTGGCGACGCGAACGACGGCGCAGCGCGCGCCGTGGAAGACCGGGTCGCCTTCGATCGCCGCGACCGCCGCGATGGCCCCGCCGCTCGGCAGCCGCAGCGGCGTGGGCAGAGCGTCGCCGTGCTCGCGCGCCGAGAGCGACTGCTCGGCCGCGTCGACGAGCAGCCCCTCGATCGGGTCGACGTCGTCTTCCCAGTCGATGCCGTTCTCCCGGTCGGCGGCCCAGATGACGCGCTTCTGATCGCGGTCGATGACGTAGAGCGCTCCGGCCACCTTGCCGAGCGCGCGCAGCGCAGAGGCCTCGCGCGAGAGCTCGTCGTACTGAATCTGGCGCCGCGCACCCGCGACCACGAAGGGAGCGAGCTGCTCGAGACGCGCGGCATCGCGCTCGTTGAAGGCCGGTTCGCCCTCCCGACGTTCGAGGCCAGCGATCCCGAAGAGCGTCCCGCCCTCGTGCACAAATAGAACGATCGCCTGGGTGAAGCCGTGGGCGATCGACTCGTCGCGAAAGTACGGCAGGAGCGGCCGCTCGCGGTCGGACCAGAGCTCGCTCGACGCGTAGGCGCGCCGCGGCGACGCGACGACGCTCTTCCGGTCGAACCCGAAGGCAACCGACAGGGCGACCCCTCGACCCCCCTCGTGAATCGCCGCGGTCTTGCCGTCGACGAGGTGCGTCGCGTCCTGGTAAGCGCGCGCGTCATCTTTGCCGAAAAAGCAGAAAGCGCCGCTCGAGGGGCCCACCACGAGGTCGAACATCGCGTCAATGACTCGCCGCCGAAAGCTCGCACGCGTCCCCGGGAGAACGACCTGGAGCTGGGCGGATTGGAGCTTGTCCACGTTCGATGTCCTATACTTCAATCATGGGCAACGTATCTACGAAAGGACCATCTCCGGAGAACGACGGCGAGCGAGCAGCCGACTTCATCTTCGATTGGAACGAGCTCAATCGAAAGGGCCGCCTCGTACCTCAGGCGTTCTCGCTCCTCGACGAGACCCTCCGCGACGGCCTGCAGAACCCCAGCGTCGAGGACCCGTCGATCGAGGATAAGCTACGCATTCTGCACTTGATGGACGGGCTCAAGATCGAGCACGCGAACGTCGGCCTCCCGGGGAGCGGCAAGCGCGCCTTCGACGACGTGCTCACACTCTGCAAGGAGGTCGCTTCGTGCAAGCTCGCGATCCGCGTCGCCTGCGCCGGCCGCACGGTCACCGCCGACATCGCGCCGATCCTCGATATCAGCCAGAAGGCGGGCGTCGAGATCGAAGTGTGCGCGTTCATCGGCTCGAGCCCGATCCGCCAGTTCGTGGAGCAATGGGACGTCGCGCTCATCGCGAAGCGGAGCGCCGAGGCGATCGACCTGGCGGTCAAGGCGGGCCTCCCGGTCGCGTACGTCACCGAAGACACCACGCGCTCGCGCCCCGAGGTGCTCAATACGCTCTTTCGCACGGCGATCGATCACGGCGCGCGGCGGCTCGTGCTCACGGACACCGTGGGTCACGCCACGCCCGACGGCGTCCGAAACCTGATCCAGTTCGCGACCAGCGTCATCGTGAGCACGGGGGCGAAGGCCGGCCTCGACTGGCACGGCCACAACGATCGCGGGCTCGCGCTCGGCAACGCCCTCTGGGCGCTCGAGGCCGGAGCCGATCGCGTACACGGAACGGCGCTCGGCCTCGGCGAGCGCGTCGGCAACCCCGCCATCGAGCTCCTCTTGCTCAACCTGCGGCTCCTCGGCCAGCTGCCCCCTGAGCGCGATCTGACCACGCTCGTCGAGTACTGCGAGACCGTGGCGCGCGCCGTGGGCTGGGACATCCCGCTCAACTATCCTCTGGTCGGGCGCGACTCGTTCCGCACCGCGACCGGCGTCCACGCCGCCGCGATCATCAAGGCGATGCAGAAGGGCGACGAGTGGCTCGCCGATCGCGTCTACAGCGGGGTTCCGGCGGGCACCTTCGGGCGCCGGCAAGAGATCGCGATCGGCTTCATGAGCGGAGCATCGAACGTCGCCTACTGGCTCAAGAAGCGGGGCCTCGAGCCCCGCCCAGGGCTCGTCGAGTCGATCCTCGAGACCGCCAAGGGAACGCGGCACCTGCTGAGCGACGACGAGATCATGGCCGTCGTCGAGCGCCACCGAGAATCCGCTCGATGACCTCTTGCCCTGATCCACCGCTCGGGCGCTCGGAGAGGGCGAGATTGGCCGCAGAGCCGCAGAGGGGCGCAGAGGGGAGAAGGTCTCCTTCTCCTCGTACGTGAGCGGCTTCGCTGTAGAGCACGGCTGGCCACGGTCGAAGAGATCGTGCAGGGGTTGCCCAGGGCTGGCGTGCTTTGTTCGCGGGCCGGCGGGGAGCGCGTTTTGTCCGCGGATTTTGCGGAGAGCAAGGGATTCGAACCCTTGGTACCCTTACGGGTACACCTGATTTCGAATCAGGCTCCTTCGGCCACTCGGACAGCTCTCCGCCGCGCAAGGTGCAGAAACCTCTCGAGGTTGTCAAGCCGCGCTCAAGCCGTGCTAAAGAGGCGCGCTGGGTCGAGCGGACCGTCCCCCGGTTGAGCGGGTACGGCGAGTTCGAAGCCTACGGAGAGATGACCGAGTGGCCGAAGGTGCATGATTGGAAATCATGTGAACCCGCAAGGGTTCCCAGGGTTCGAATCCCTGTCTCTCCG
>CALFNG010000311.1 GCA_937902985.1 uncultured Myxococcales bacterium | reverse complement strand
GGGGCGCCCGCCTGAGGCGGATCGCTGCCCGCGCCGCCGGATCCGGCCGCCTGCACGCGATCGGCGATGGACAGCAGAGTCGCGACGTCATAAGGAAGGCATCAAAAATCGATGCGCCTCACAAAGCGCGACTCAAGATTGGCGCCTCATGATCGAAAATGGGCGGACGCCGCACGTTCGGCGAAACACGCCACGGCGTGAGAGCATCGAGGACGAGCCATGATCCGAAGCATCACGATCCCCACACGCACGACCGACAGGCGCATCTTTTCGACGATCCTTGCCCTCGCGACGCTGGTTGCGTCCGTCTTCGCTGCAGCCGCCGCGTGGGCCCAGGCAGAGACGTCGACCCCTGCGGCCGGCGCGACGAACTGCGCCGACCTCGCCACGCGCGTCGCCGACCTCGAGGCGTACGTCACGAACGGCGCGCCCAAGGCGCTCGTCTCATCCGGTCCCGGCCACAACGCCTGGATGATGACATCGTCGGCGCTCGTCCTCTTCATGACGCTCCCCGGGCTGGCGCTCTTCTACGGCGGCCTCGTCCGGCGCAAGAACGTGCTCTCGGTCATGGCGCAGTGCCTGGGCTGCGCCGGGTTCGTGACCATCCTCTGGTGGCTCGTGGGCTACAGCCTCGCGTTCGACTCGGGGTCGCCGTTCCTGGGAGGGTTGAAGTTCGCCTTCCTGAGGGGCGTCGGCGCCACCCCCAACGCGAACTACGGAGCGTGGGTCTCGCACAGCGTCTTCTCGATGTACCAGCTCATGTTCGCGATCATCACCCCGGCGCTCATCGTCGGCGCGATCGCCGAGCGAATGAAGTACTCGGCGCTCATGGCGTTTCTCGTGGCGTGGATGTTCGTCGTCTACTTTCCGCTCGCGCACATGGTCTGGGGCATCGACGGGCTGATGAACGGTGTGTGGAACGCGAACGCGAGCATCCGGGCGATCGACTTCGCGGGCGGAACCGTCGTTCACATGGCGTCGGGGTGGTCGGCGCTCGTGCTCTGTCTCATCGTCGGCAAGCGCAAGGGCTTCGGGCAGAAGGCGTTCTATCCGCACAGCCTCGTTCTGACCATGATCGGCACCGGCATGCTCTGGGTCGGCTGGTACGGATTCAACGCGGGGAGCGCGGTGGCGGCCGACGGGATCGCCGCCGGCGCCTTCATGGCGACGACGCTGGCCACCGGCGTCGCGTGCGTCACGTGGCCCGCCATCGAATGGCTCACCCGCGGCAAGCCCACCGTCCTCGGGCTCTGCTCGGGCGCAGTCGCCGGCCTGGTCGTGGTCACCCCCGCGTCGGGCTTCGTGAACGCCAATGGCGCGGTGATCATCGGGCTGCTCGCCGGGTCGATCCCGTACGTCTCCACCATGAAGCTCAAGTCGGCCTTGGGCTACGACGACGCGCTCGATACCTTCGGGATCCACGGCGTCGGCGGCGCCCTCGGTGCCCTCGTCACCGGCTTCCTCGCGACAGCCGAGGCGAACCCGAACCTCAACACGAACCTCGCCGCGGTCGTGGGCAAGACGCTCTGGCTCGAGCAGCTCAAGGCCATGGGGGTCACGATCGCGCTGGCGAGCGGAGGAACCGCGGTCATCGCGTTCGCGGTCAAGCGGCTCATCGGCCTGCGCCTCGACCCCGAGAGCGAGGAAGACGGGCTCGATGTCGTCGAGCACGGCGAGGCCGGCTATCACCTCGACGACGAGGGCGGCATCGCGCACCCTCCTTCGCCGCTCGGCGGCGCCGCCGTGCATGGTCTCGGGGGCCCCGAGCACCTTCCTCGCTAGCCCGCGACGCGCGCCTGGAGTTTGTCGTTGATCTGCTCTTGACGCGGCCGACAAGAACTGGCGCATGGACTGCGGGGTTGCCGCCATCGCACGCTAAAGGCTCGCTAAACGCTGGCGACCGCCCGCCGGCAGCATGAACCGCGGCCGGACGGACGCCTTTAGGAAATCTTTAGCGGCCCGTCTTTAGGTTCAAGCGAAAGGAAGGGTTCGTCATGAAGGTCACTACGATCCCTCGAACGCCGTACCGCTCTGGCACAGTCGTACGCCTGGGTGCGATCGAACGCGTCAGCGAAGCGAGCCTCGGGCGGGCGATCATGCTCACCCAGCTGGTCCTCCTGACGCTCTGCACCGCGCGGGTCGGCGCCGACTGGCTCCGGGGGCACGCGACCATCGAAGGCGGCCTCGCGCTCGTGCTCGTGGGCGCCTTCGCGACGTGGCTCGTGTCCGAGGCCATCGTCGGAGCGACTCGCTCCGACGTCCCGACCCGGACCGGCGCGACGCTGTACCGTTTTCCGAGCCGTCGGATCTCGGGAGTGAACGATGCTCGCTCGAGCTGATACGATCGCCGCCGCCAGGCAAGGCGCAGCACAAGTGGACGCGGCGGTGGGGCCGCTCGTCCTCGTCGTGGAGGACGAGCCCCCGATGCAGTCGCTGCTTCGGATCGTGCTGAAGACGCACGGGCTTCGTACGGTCGAAGCCCGCTCGGGCGCCGAGGCGCTCGAGCGGGCGGCGTCGTACAATCCCGATCTCGTGCTCCTCGACCTGGGGCTCCCCGATGGCGAGGGAATCGACGTCATGCGCCGCCTTCGCGAGTGGATGACCGCGCCCATTCTCGTCGTCTCTGCGTGCGGGCAGGAGCGCGACAAGGTCGCGGTGCTCGATGCAGGCGCGAACGACTACCTCACGAAGCCATTTGCCAACGGCGAGCTTCTCGCCCGCATCCGCGTCTGGATCCGTCAGTCGATGACGGGCACTCCCGCCGGCGACGCCGAGTGCGTCCTCGAGGTCGGAGACCTCCGGGTCGATCTCGCGCGGCGCGTCGTGTCGGCGGCGGGCCGCGAGCTCCACCTGACGCCGATCGAGTACAAGCTCTTCGTCACCCTCATGCGTAACCGCGACCGCGTCATGACCCACCGCCAGCTCCTCGAGGCGACGTGGGGGCCGCGCTGTTCGAGAGAGACGCAGTACCTCCGTGTGTACATGGGGCAACTGCGCAAGAAACTGGAGCACGACCCCTCTCGCCCTCGCTATCTCGTGACCGAGCCGGGCATTGGATACCGCCTCCGGGTTTGAAGCGGTCCGACCCCCCGCGGTGTCCTTGGCGCACTCGCTTCGGGGCTGAAGCGACGCTAGCGCTCATCGCGGTGGCCGGCGTCCCCTGGTTCTTCCGACGCGGTGACCGTCGCAAGCCCGGTTGAAGAGTCGCCGCCTGGCCCGCCGGCCGAAAAGTGTGCGCGATCGCCGGGTCTGCGGGCTCGGTTCTGGGCTCGCCTGGCGGCGGTAGAGGTCGCGCCCGACGGTTTGGAGACGTAGGGGCGCGTCAGGCGTCGCTGCGGATTCGGTACCCCACGGCGGGCTCCGTGAGCAGGTACCGGGGACGCGACGGATCCTCCTCGAGCTTCTGGCGCAGCTGGCTCACGTACATGCGCAGGTGACTCGACTGGTCTTCGCGCTCCGCGCCCCAGACCTCGCGAAGGAGCTCCTGGCTCGTGATCACGGCGCCCGCGCTCTTCATCAGCATCCCGAACAGCTTGTACTCGAACGGAGTCAGATGCACCTCGGCGCCCCGAACGAAGACGAGGCGTTTCGCGAGGTCGATGCGAAGGTCGCCCGCCGTGATCACGGAATCCACCGCGTTCCCCGACGAGCGTGTGGCGCGACGTAGCACCGCCCGAACGCGCGCCAGGAGCTCGGCGCTCCCGAAGGGCTTCGTGAGGTAGTCGTCGGCCCCGGCTTCCAGGGCGCGCACCTTCTCGTATTCCTGGGCCAGACTCGAGATCACCACGATCGGCGCCGAGGATCGCTTGCGCAGCTCTTCGATGACCTCGACGCCGTCCATGTCGGGCAACACCCTGTCGACGAGGATGACCTCCGGCCGCTCTGCGCTGGCTCGCCCGAGTCCTTCGAGTCCGGTGGCGGACTCGATGAGCCGAAACGCGTCCGCGCGCAGGATGCGGCGAACGAGCTTCCGCATGCTCGCGTCGTCGTCGATCACGAGGACGAGGGATCTGGCAAGGGTCATGATGGGTCACGATGGCGCGCGAGCGACTGGCCCGCGGCGGCGGCTACTGCTCCCGCTCGTATTTCCGACGTTTGCGCCACAGCGTCGAAGCGTCGATGCCAGGATCCTCGCGGCTTCGTCGGCGGTCTTCGTGCGCGCCAGGATGCGGACGACGTGCTCGTGCTCGATCTCTTCCAGCGTGTAGTCGCCTCCGACCGCCGGGGCGTCGGGCCCGGTGCTGCCGCGAATGCGATGGCCACCATCGCGTCGAGGCTGGCCTCGATGAGGCTCCGGTTGTAAGCGCTGGCCACGCGCGCCTCTCTTCTTCCAGCCTCGACCTCCGCGGCGCGCTGCTTTTCGCGCTCCCAAAGCTGACCGGTGATGACCGCCGTGACGAGAAACGCAGTGAGGGCGACCCAGTTCTGCGGATCGGCGATCGTGAAGCTGAATATCGGCGGCAGAAGAAAGAAGTTGAAGCAGAGCACGCCGAGCACCGATGCGACGAAGGCCGGCCGGCTGCCCCACTGCGCCGCCACGAAGAGCACGACGAGCAGCATCGCCAGCGCCACGGACGTGTTGTTGATTCGGCTGTAGAAGGGCGCGCAGACGGCCGTCACCAGAGCGATGCCCGCGACGGCCGACAAGTAGCCGGCGCCTCTGCTTCGAAGGATGTTGATCGGGCCCTTCACCGTGGCGCTCCATGCACCCGAGTCTCGCTCGGCACCCAGGTGTGTAGAAGTCGAGTCGGCGGCGAGTCACGCCTTGCAGACACCAGGCCACCGTTACCGTGTGCGTTCACGAAGAGATCGTCACCACGTCGCTTGTCCCCGACGCAACGTCGCCCGGTCCTGTTTGCATGAGGGCGCAAGAATTGCTCATGACATGCGAGAGGAAAAACGCGCCCCAAACGGACTCGCTGAAGGTGAAGGTGGCCAACGTCCACCTCGGGTCGTGCTAGCGACGGTTCGGATCGTACTCAGCTCCGTCAAGGCTCAGGGCTTAGGAAGGACACGCGAGAGCCCCTGGGCCGAATGACTTCCCGCGCCAGCCCTTGTCCCTTCGACCTTCGCTGTCCATGCCCTCCAATACGCCTCGACTCGGCTCGTGAAGACCCTCGGCGAATCCTTGTAGAACTGCTGGCCGAGCGCGAACGCCTGCCGCTCGAGCTCCTTGCGCTGGCGATCGACCGCCCCGAACACGCCTTTCAGGGCGCGGTGCCCGCCGTAGGTCAATGGACGAGCCGAGAGCGTTTGGCGAAGAACGGCCAGATCATGATCTTCACCAAGTAGCTGCGAGAGCTTGTGAACCTGATCACCGAGTTCCTTCTCGCAACCCACCCATGCAGGCTCGAGAAGTTGAAGTTGATGCCACAGATACTTGGCCTGCTTTCGCCACTCGTGAAGGTTCGCCATGCTTGGGTCTTCTACCGCCAGACGGAGCGCGCGATGACCTGCCCGGTACACGCGCCTCAGGCCCCCCTCCAGCGCTGCCCAACCGTCGCGCTCGATCTTCCATTCCGTTCGGGCGAGCGCACGCCTGGCGATTTCTTCCACCGCCATGAACGCCCTGTCTCGCGTCAGTACGCCGCGCATCACCTCTTCTTGCTCTGCGAGCAAAGCGTCCCGAATTTTCGCAACCTCTCCCGGCTCGCTCGGATCCGCGGAGTGTTGTGTGAGCTTGTCCAGACTCTCAACGAGCATCTTTGCGTCGCGGATCTCACTGAGCGGCCGAGCGGCGTCGCGGAAACACAAGTTGTATTCGTGGTATGCGTCGTCGCCGAGATCCTCGCGCAACAGGCGCAAAGCAGCCCGAACTCTCTTGAAGCACTTGCGAACCTCGTGGACGGCGTCGTTCGCCCGGGCGTCGCTCTGATGAGGGTTCCCTTTCACGTCCAGATGGTGGAGCGCTTTCTCGATCTCGCGCCTCACGTTGCGCGTGATCCCGGCACCCACGCCCTCGTTCGCCTTCAGTTGAAACGCCATGTCATCACTCCAGTCCGAGGCGGCCGGCGGCGTCGCTTGGCCGTTCCTGGCCGACAGATCCACTAGCGGCACGCACGGAACACCAGACACCCGCGATTGCGAAGACAATCAACAGAACGATCGCCGTCCTGAGCCACCTCAATCGACTCGCCACTTTCTTGGTCAAACCGCCAGGGCCGAGTACGTAGAGCGACCGAAGAGGGACGACGGAGCGATCGAGTGCGACGTTCGATGCCCCTCCAACGGCCGACGGAAGCTCGATGAGATCTCGCACACTCTGGGCCCAAGAATCGTCGACTCCCGCCGACCTCAGTCGACGGTTCAACGTACTCGCATATACCTTGTCTGCCTCGCACAAGCCCAAATATGATAGCTCGAATCTGGGCCGCTCATCAGCTTCGAGAACGAACAGCAGTCCGATGTGAATCACCCGCCCCGAAGAGTCGAGACCGGCAGTGCTCGATACGGAGACGACCTGTCCGGCCCCATTGTCCCAGGGAAACCGCTGAGCAAATAGAATGTCGGCGAAGGCTCCCGGACCACATTTCTCCAGGAGCTCGGTCGGTACGCCAAGCGAGAGCCCCTCGGGGCGGAGCTTCGGGTCGAGAATCTCCCGCAGCGGCCGGATCGTCTCGCCGTCGCTCGCGAAAATGTCGTCGCTCTGTTCTCGATTGGGGAGAATCCAGTACGCATGCATCGCACTCACGCCGCCTTCTTCCGTTTCGCCGTCTCGTGGAACGCAGAATACACGGAACGAAGAACGTCATTGATTGCAAGGGTGTAGATCCGCTTGTTCTTCATCGAGATCAACGTCGTGCCACTGTATCTCGCCTCGTACGGATGCAGCACTTTCCTGACTGTTCTGTCTAGTGCGCGGAGCTCCTCCGCGAGCCCCCGAGCCAGAGCTGCGTAGTCGGTCTGACTCTCGATCTCCTCGTCGATCTTGTTGATCAAGATGTGAAGAAGAGCTTCGGGTTTGATGTGCGGCATCGCGGTCAGGAGCCAATCGAGATCTTGTCGAATGCGACGGCCTTTGAGAAAGTGTTTTTTGGTCAGATCCGCAATGGTCATCATGTAGAAGACCACGTCGGCATCTTTGCAAGCGGCAAGCCACCCAGATGGCGCATCGCGGTAGTCGGTCTCGCCGCCGATGTTGATCACGCCTTTGCAGGTGATATCGACGACCTGACGATGCGAGAGTGCCAGCTTCACGCTGAAGGACCTGACCTTCTCGCCCATCGGGGAGTTGGCATGGATCGCAGGAATCTCCCGGTTCTGCAGCCGCGCCAGAAAGCTGTCCTTTCCGCTTGCCGTCGGACCGATCACCGCGATCTTCTTGCCCGACCACCAGTCGCGCGCCGCTTTCACCAAACGAACGGCGTGCTTCCGCATGCCCGGAAAGGACGCCAGGAGCAAGAACATACGAAACACCGTCATCGCGGGAAGCGGCATCGCGCTCATCCTCGCCCGCTCGCGGTCAAGAGTCCCGGCGGATCGCGCGACGCGATCGTCGAGGGAGGCGGATCCCTGGCGGTTGACGTGGCCTCGCCCTCAAACTCAGGCCGGGGATTGCGTGCCGGTGTCTCGAGAAGCGGAGTGGTTCCCACCAGCACCGCCAAGAGGGTGGCCCCATTGTTGATGATGGCCGCGATCGACGGACTAATGAACCCGAACGCCCCCAGGGCAATCGCAATGGCGTTCGGTACGATGATTAGCCCCAGGTTTTGCCGGACACTGGACATGGCTCGGTCGCTAATCCGAAACGCTTTTTCGAGTCGTGAGAGACCGCCGTCGAGCAAGACGACGTCGGCGGTCTCGAGTGCGACGTCGGTGCTGCCAGCGATCGAAATTCCCACGTCCGCCGAAGCCAAGGCGGGCGCGTCGTTGATGCCGTCGCCCACCATGGCGACGACGCAGCCCTCCGCCCGCATTCGTCTCACATACTGTGCTTTCTGCTCCGGGAGGAGACCGCCTACGGCGTCGTCGATTCCCACTGCACGGGCAACGCTCTTGACCACTGCGGGGCCGTCGCCCGAGAGGAGCACGACCCTTCGCCGGCCGTTGCCTCGCAACGCGCTCACGATGGCCGCGCTCTCAGGACGAGTGCCGTCGGAGTAGCCGACCAGTCCAACGACTCTCCCGTCGACTGCGACACAAACGCTTGAGATGCACTCGCTCTTGAGACGGGCCAGGCGCCGCTTGAGCCTGGGACCGATTCGCAGCTTTTGGCTTTCTATCCACGTGGCGCGGCCGACTCGCACGCGACGGCCTCCGACCCGCGCGGACAGTCCGAGTCCCACCGCGTACTCAACGCTTCCTGGCTCCGGCTCGACCGGCCTAATGCGTTTCTCTCTCGCGTAGGCTTTTAGTGCTCTTGCGACTGGGTGGTCGTAGTTGGCCTCCGCGGAAGCACACCACTTGATGAGGGTCGACGCTTTGATGCCGTTGGCGGTCACCACCTCGACCACTTCGGGCACGCCGCTCGTGAGCGTACCGGTCTTGTCGAAGATGATGACGTCGGTCTTCGAGAGTCGCTCCAGGTACTGAGCGCCTTTGAACAGCACACCCTCGCGCGCCGCAAGCGCCATGGCGGTCAGCGCACTCGTCGGTACCGCGACGCGGATGCCGGTTCCGAAGTCGGTGATGAGCACGCACACCGCGCGGGTCACGTCGGAAGCCAAAGCAGCAGCGAGCCAAGCGACACCGAACGTCGGAAGGACGAGCTTGCTCGCAAAGTCCAGCGCATCGCGCTGCAGCGTGAGCGGCTTCGATCCGACGGTGTTCAAGATTCTCTCGATCTTCGCGGCCTCGGTATTCTTGCCGGAGGACTTCACCTCGACGAGGACTTGACCTTCGACGACGACCGTAGAAGCGAACACCGAATCGCCCGCCTTCTTCGAAAGCAGATGCGACTCGCCCGTGAGCGCCTTTTCGTCCACCTCCGCCAGTCCCGAGACGACCCTGCCATCGGCGACGATGCCGTGCCCCGTGGGGACGATGAAATGGTCACCCACGTGAAGATCGGCGACCGGTACGGTTTCGGTGCGACCATCGGGGCGAACCCGGATCGCTCCTTGCTCTCTGCGCTGCATCAACATCGAGAGCGCAGAGCGCGCATTGTTGGCAGAGACGTCGATCAAAAGGTCGCCTACCCCCACCATCCAGATGACGAAGGCGGCGGTAGTAGGCCGCCCGGTGGCGAGCGCTGCAAACGTCGCCGCTACATCGAGAAGATCGATGCTGATCGTCCCTTCGCGGAGCGCGGCAATGCTGCGATGAATGGGGCGAAATGTGTTCAGCGCAATTCCTAAGGCGAGCCAAGGGAAAGACGCCGACCGCGTGATGCAGAGGAGGAGAACCCAGGTGTCCGCCAAAGCGCCGCCCCACCGAATCGGAGTGGGCTTGTGCCATTCGCGCGCCCATTCCGCTGGTTCGCTCTTCAACAGCGCTTCCAGAATCAGTCCTTCGGTTACTTTTTCGGGGTCGTAGACCACCAGGGTCGTGCGGCCGCCGGGAAGGTGCTTTGTATGCTTCACCCCCGGGAGCCCGGCCGTCAGCATCGTCAGCGTAGCGAGCTGACGTTCATTGATGCCGGTCACTCTGAGACGGACACGTCCTTTCAGTGAGTGCACCGGCTGGAGGTCGAACGGCTCGGCGGCGCGGCTGCGGTTGAGCGTGTGGACCGTGTCTCGCAGACTGCGAACGAATCGACCAGGGAGAGCCGTTCCGTCGTCGTAAGCGACGTGGAAGGCTCCGGTACCTATTCGCTGTTCGTACCCAGTTACGTCGATCCGGTCAGCCAGCCACGCTTCGAGGGCGCTTGCCTCGGCGGAACCCTTACGCACGCCAACGACAGAGGCGCGACCGCGACCCCTCTGAAAGACCGACAGCTCCGCTGTCATGGAGCATCGGCACTCTTGTTGCCAGAGCTACCCCTCTCTTCCTTTTGCCGGGCGACTCTTTCGCGGACTCGCGCTTCTCTTCGATGCCACTGCATGAAGATGCGGTAGCTGTGATAGAGAGCGCTATCCCAGCGTGGCAGGCGACCACGGTCCTCGTCAAGCACGAAGGACACGACGGAGGTTGCGGCGAGCGCGGCCGGCACCAATTCTCGCAGGTCCGCCCTTTCGCCCGCCAACTGACTGACGATCTGGTTGACGCCCTGCACAGTATCGAGGAACGCAGTCACCAGCTCTTGGCGATTCACGTTGCTGCTGGTCGAGTTCTCGACGCCTCGCAATCCCGCGCCCTTCGCTATATGGTCGAGAAGATCATCGGCTTCGACCGTGCCGGGATCGTACTCGACGACGACGCTTCCGGTCTTGGGGTTGTGAGACCAGGAGCGAAACCCATGAGCAGCCTTGGCTGCGGCCTGCGCCGCGGCCACCACCGAGCTGTCGTGTGCCGGCTGGGCGAATGCGCCAGCTTGAATGCGCAGATATCCTGGATGATGGTGCACGAGGCGTAGCGGTTCATCGACGCGCTCGCGCCGCTCGAGGCTCTCGGGACCCGAGGCTGCGCGCGGGTCCTCTTGGCCGGATGGGCTCACGCTTCCTCGTTCGGCGTCCGAGCCTCGTGCTCAGATCCGCTCGTAGCCCCATTCGGGCCGGAGATGTCCAGCTCAACTCTCGAGCGAGCCTCTGCCAGCATGTCTTCCAGACGCTCGCCCTCGACTGCGGCCCAGCGGCTTACCCTCTCCTTGGCGGTCATCGCGATCTCCAGAAGCTTCACGCCAACACTTTGGGGGGAGTCCGAGAGACTTCTGGCGGCCCAGCCGCCGACAAATCCGACGCCGAATGTGAGTGCCGACTTGATGTTCGAGTCCATAATCATCTCCTGTCACGCCGAAATCGTCGGCGCGTGTTTGACTCGGACTACTGCGTTTGTCACGCCTTGTCCCCGTCGTGTCCGACCGCATGGTCCTTTCGTTGTTCACTCAGCCCGCGGTACGCGAGGTAGGCCGCCGCCCCAGCGAGCGCGGCCGGTCCCACTCCGACGACGGCAGCAGCAAGCAGGCCCCCGCCCGCTGCTGCTGCGACGCCGGCTGCGATGCGCTGCCACGAACCGGTCGGCAACAAGCCTTCGACCGTCATGGATGCCGCGTCATCATGCTTGCGCGCCACCTTGTGGATGGGGGCCGACTTCTGGCTGTGCCCTGCCGTTTCCTTGTTCATAACTATCTCCTCGTTGGTTCTGAGTGTCGACGTATGTCGCTGCACCCTTCCATAAGACGTCGTCCATTAAGGTGGCGTAAAATCGCATAACCCGCAGCGAGCAGAGGGCATGGACCGCCGTCATCGCGGCGCTCCTCGTCGGGATGGTCGCATTCGCCTTGCAGCTCGGCCGCTCCGACGAGCCGAGCACGGCACGCGTCGCAGCCGTACGTACGTTGAAGACACGAGACTCGAGCGCGGGCGCGACGTCCAACGTACTCTGGTGTGCGTATGGCTCCCGTTCTCGCCCTCGTGGCTGCCTTGGTCCTCGTCGCCGTGAACGGCGCCCTCGTCGCGGCGGAGTTCGCGATGGTCCGGGTGCGAAGGACGCGCCTCGAGGAGCTCGCCGGAGAGGGAAGGGAGCAGGCAAAGGAAGCGATCATTCTGGTGGACAGAGTGAGCGACTACCTGGCGACGACCCAGGTGGGGATTACCGCCGCGAGCCTCGGGGTCGGATGGCTCGGCGAAGGAGCGTTCGCGCGACTCATGCAGGGTCTCTGGCCGAGGGCTGCGTCGAATGTCGTCGTGCATGGCGTCGCCGCATCGCTCGCCTTTGGGTTCTTCGCGATGTTGCAGGTGGTGGTGGGCGAGCTCGTCCCGAAAAATCTCGCCATCGCGGGCGCCGACCACCTGCTCTTGAAGATCGCGGGTCCGCTGCGCGTCGCGCACGTCGTGCTCGGGCCGCTCTCGCGACTCCTCACGAGACTCGCCGGATCAATCCAGCGGCTCCTGGGTCACACGAACGCTCCGCCACTACCCCTCTCCGAATCCGAGCTCAAGCTGATCCTCTCCGATTCGCAGGAAGGCGGCGTGATCACGGAAGGAGAAGCCAAGATCATCCTGCGCGCCTTCGAGTTTGCCGACAAGCGCGCCGAAGAGATCATGGTTCCCATCGAGGCCGTCGATTACATTTCGCGATCTCGCACGTTCGATGAAAACCTCCGTATCGCCGAGGTGAACATGCACGCCCGTCTTCCGCTCTGCGAAGCCGGGCCGGACTCGGTGATCGGCATCGTCGCCATGAAGGACGTCTGGCCGCTCCTCCGCTCCCGGAGGTCCAACGCCATCTTCGAGCACGCGAGGCGGCCCTTGACCAAGGTCGCGTGCGATCTCTCCCAGGAAGTGATCCTCCGCCGCCTTCAGCAAGACGGCGCCCAGATGGGCGTCGTCCGAGACTCGAGCGATCGCACGACGCTCGGCATCGTCACGCTGGAGGACGTGCTCGAGTCCCTCGTCGGTGACGTGCGCGAGGCGCGCCTCGCGCCGCTGCGTGGCGGCGAAAAGGAGGCTCCTCCGTAGCGGCCCGCGGCCGAGGGAGCGGCGTGAACTTCGCCCTCTTCAGCCGGCACGCGACCGGCGTCCGCCTTGACTTCTTCGATCGCGCCGAGGACGCCGCGCCGAGCCGCACGGTCAGCGAGGGCTTGGCGTGCGCGATCGGCCGTCGCTGGTTTCGCCGCTCCTGAGTCTCACCACGCTCGGCGAGCAACCGGTACATGGTTCTGACGGAGGCCAGGTAGACGCCGCGACTGAGCAGCGTGGCGTACACCTCGTGCGGCGGCTGGTCGACAAACTCCGGACTGTGCAGGACGTCCACCACAGCACCGCGTTCCTCGTCGCTGAGTCGTCGCGGGCTCGGCGCGCGCGAATGCAACGGCGGCGGCGGCGAAGGGCGCGTGTTCCGATAGACCGTCGCACGACTGACTCCGACCGCATCGCACGCGCGGAGAATGGGGACCGCCGGATCGTCGAGTTCTTCGATGAGGTCCATCACTCCTCTTCGGTGTTCGTCGGAAGGGCGATCCCCAGCAGTTCGTGCGCTTTTTTTTGGAGAGTCACCAGCGCCTTGAGGATGTGCACTTCGCGCTCAAGGTGGGCGTTGCGTTTGAGCAGCTCGGCGTTGCGCTTGTCCTTGGCGTCCAGCTTCGGTTTGCGGCCTGGCTTGCGCGCCTCGAGAGCTCCGAGCTCCCTCGCTCCGAGCTGCGTCCGCCAGCTCGAGAGCAGCGAGCTGTAGATGCCCTCCTCGCGCAACATCGCCTCCAGCGCACCCCGCTGGCCGCTCGCCAGGCAGGCGTCCGCTCGCTTCACGATGCGCAGCTTCTCCGCCGCCGAGAACGTTCGTCGAGGTCGGCTCGGCATCGTCTCCACGGCGCTCCCGCCTGCGCTACGAGCGCGCTCACGCTGCTCGCTCTCCGGGCTCTTCTCTTGGTCTCTCACGGGCATCGGCTTCGGCACGGTCGTCGGTCCAGTCTCCGCCCATCGGCACATAGGTTTCCAGGGGGAACTGTCTCACGCGACGTTGGCACAGGGGGTGGCGCCGCCACGGCCTACTACAAAGCGCAGGCCCCCGATCACAAGCCTGGTGAGGGCGCGAAGGTTCGAGAGTGAGCACCCACGCCGTATTGACCTAGTCAACCGTCACCGGGTGCTTGCGCCGAACATTCGGCACCGAGCCCACGTCTCTGGCCAGCGCACGAAGACGTCCCGCCCGCAGTCCGGGCAGGGGACGACGGCGATAACGTGGGGCGCGCGCCAGAGGAAGACCAGCCAACTCATCGCCGGAAGATCAGCGTGTAGGAAATCCTAGGCTTCATCGTGCGTCAGGGACCGCGGGGGACGCAACGTAACGCCCACCCCACGCCTTTCCCGTTCGGGTCGCGCTGGAACGCCGACCACGTTGAGGGCGGGACTTCCGAAGTCCTCGCGAGCGCCCAGGGGAACAGCAACCTCGGCATCACGACCGACGAGGCGAACGTCTACTGGGCCGCCGGCGATCTGGGCGCGATCGCGAAGACTCCGATCGGGGGTGGAGCGGTCACGCTCATCGCCACCGGGCAGACCCATCCGAGCGGCATCGCCGCCGACGCCACGAGCGTCTACTGGTCCACTGGCGATGGCATCGTGAAGATCGCCAAGTGACCCGCGGTCCGCGCGCTCGCACGACGACTCGCCTGGAGCCACGGCCGCTCCTCGCGCTAGTCTGCCGGCCCCATGTCGAACCCCACCGCCATTCTCGAGACGTCCCTTGGCAACATCACCGTCGAGCTCTTCGCGGACAAGATGCCGCTCACGGCGGGCAACTTCGTCAAGCTCGCGAAGAGCGGCTTCTACGACGGCCTGCACTTCCACCGTGTGATCAACGGATTCATGCTCCAGTTCGGCTGTCCTCACAGCAAGGATCCGAAGAGCCGGCACGCCGGCACGGGCGATGGTCCGGACGGCACCATCAAAGACGAACACCCCGCGGACGCGAAGCTCTCGAACGAGCCGGGCACGCTGTCGATGGCGAACACGGGTGACCCGAACACGGGGAGTTGCCAGTTCTTCGTCAACACCGTGCACAACGCCTATCTCGACTGGTTCACGCCCGGCTCGAAGCACCCCGTGTTCGGCAAGGTGGTCTCCGGCATGGACGTCGTGACGAAGATCGAGAAGACCCCGACGGACGGCGACGACCGCCCGCGCACGCCGGTGAAGATGGTTCGCGTGACGGTTCAAGAGGCCGTGTAGCGAGGGTGACCGTCCGGTGAGCTACTTTAGCGGCCGCCTTCAGCGAGCCACGCCGCGAGCGCCGCGCCGGTGGTGGCCGCGTCCTCCATCGCGGGCAAATGACGCGTGCCCGGAATGTGTAGCGCTCGGCCCCGCGGTATCCGGGCTGCCTGCTCGCGCGCGGTCTCGATGGGCAACATGGCGTCGTCGCCTGTCATGAGCAAGGTCGGTACGTCGATGCGCTCGAGGCGATCGAGCAGGCTCGGGCGACGGAGCATCAACGAGGCCATCGCGCGCTGCATGCCGCGGCGCGGGGGCCGGTTCACGGCGTCGAGCACATAGCGAACGGCCTCCGGATCGTTGGCCCGCGTGCGGGGATCGAGCATCGCGCCGAGGAGCGCGGATGCCACGGGGCCCCCGCGCGCCCGTCACGCCGAAGAGGCCAACGAGGAGCCGCAGCTTGGCCACACCGCTCGGCGGTTGCATCGGAGAGCCGATGGCCACGAGGCTTCGGATTCGATCCGCGCGCCGTGCAGCCAGGACGGCGCCGACGTGCCCGCCCCACGCGCTGCCAATCCAGTCGGCGGAGCGAATCGAGAGCGCATCCATGACCTCGACAGCCGCGTCGGCGCACGCCTCGAGATCATAGGGGTGCGCCCGGGCGGTCCGCCGCTTCGCCCGTGGTCGGGGCCGTCGAGGACGAACGTTCTTCGCCCCGCGGAGACGTGCGGCAGCACCCGGTCGAAGCTCGCGCCGTCGACGAACAGGCTGTGCCAGAAGACGAGCGGTTCGCCTTCGCCTCGCTCCCTCACCGAAAGCTCGCCGAGCCGCGTGGGGATGCGCAGAACGTTCGTCGTCGGGATCATGGGGTGTCCCGAGCCTTACCCCACTGCCGCCGCGATGACACGCTCGGCCGGTGGCATCTTGGGAGTACATAGCGCATGACCGTCCGGCGCGCGTAAGCGTCGCAATCGGCCAGCGGCTCGACGGGAAAGGACCCGTGCTCTCTCCTCACGAAAGAAGAGGTGGGCCAGGTGTTGGGCGTGGCGGTCGCCGCGCCGACGCGCGACGGGTCCAACTGCAACTACGTGGCCTCTGCGGCCAGCGCGCCAGTCTGACCGAACCCTGCGAGCTGCACGGCTTCGCCGATGCCGAGCGCGGGCCCCTCGTCGAGCGGTCACAGGACCTTCACGAGGCCCCCAGCGTCGGCGATCCGCCGCGCCGGCCGGCCGCCTTTCATCGTGAATACGCTCCTCCGCCGCACTTGCCCGGCACGCCGCCCCCACCGCACGTCTGGGGCGCGACGCACGGACCGCACTGGATCAGATTGCCGCAGCCGTCCCCAGTCGGCCCGCATACGATGCCCTCGTCCGCGCACGTTCGCGGCGTGCACGAGCCGCCCCCGCCGCACTGGCTCGGCGTCCCGCCCCCGCCGCAGGTCATGGGGGCGACGCAGGTTCCGCAATCGAGCGTGCCTCCGCAGCCGTCGCCCGTCACGCCGCACGTCGCGTTCTGGTCGGCGCAGGTCTCGGGGTGGCACAGGTTCCCCCCTCCGCACTGCCCGGGAACGCCTCCGCCCCCACACGTCTGGGGCGGCACGCACGCTCCGCACTGCAGCAGATTGCCGCAGCCGTCTCCCGCGGGACCGCACGCGATCTGCTCCCTGGCGCACGTCGACGGCGCGCACGCGCCCCCGCCGCCGCATTGACCCGCGACCCCGCCCCCGCCGCACGTCTGAGGGGCGGCACAGACGCCGCAATCCAGCGCGCCGCCGCAGCCATCGCCGGCAGGACCGCACGTGAGCTGCTGGTCCGCGCACGTCCGCGGTGTGCAGCCGGCCGGCGGTGCTCCACCTGCACACGAGGCCAGGTTCCAGATCATGTATTCGAGCACGCGGCCTTGCGCCGTCAGCGCCGCCTTGTCGCACTCCTGCGGAAACACGACGCCGTTCGTGTTCGTCTGATTGACGACGTGAAAGTCGCTGAAGATGGCGTGACCGCACGAGTTCACGTCGAACGTGAAGTGGAGGAGCGTGCGGGCGCTCGCGCCCGATTGATTCGGATCCGTCCCGTCGATCCAGTCGACGGACGAGCCGAGGACGCCGTCGACGTCGTGGCGGGCGGCTTGAATCGTGACCGTCGCAGGGTTCGGCGGCGCGGCCGCGGGATTCGACCCGTTGAGGGCTCCGACGTAGTTGAGCCACTCGACGAACAGTCCCGGAGGCGTGGCCACGGGCGGAGGCACGGACCTACTGACGTTCCCGGTGAAGGGTGTGTAGTTCGGATTCGTGTCGGAGTTGACGTCCCAGAGGGCGGTGCTCGCGAAGAGATCGTTCTGGAAGAGCCACGTGTAGCTGAAGTGGGTCGCGAAGAAGTGCCCGCCCGACTGCGCGTACGTCACCAAGTTGGCGAGGGGGCCCGCGGCCTTGAAGTACTCGGCACCCCAGCACGGCAGCATGATCTGGTCGTAGTTCATGTACGTGCCGCCGCTCGACGGGCCGGCCGCCCCGGACCCCAGCAGGGTCGACTCGTCGGGTTGCGCCTGATGCTTCGGCGCCGCAATGTACGCGCCGGGCCCGTGCCCGTCCGTGTCCGCGGTTCCAGGCCCCGCGCTGTAAAGGTGAATCCGGCCCAGCGACGCCGCGACATTCGTCGTGAATTGACCCTGGTCGACGCCCATCTTGAGCAGGATGCACTCGAGCGTGTCCACGGCCCCCGTCGAGATCGCCGTCAGCGGGATGTCGCTCGTGGCGCTCTCGACGCTCGGCATGGAGAGCGTCCCCACCTGGTTTGGCGCGCACGGTGTCGCGATGACGAAGGAGAACTGTCGCCGCCACCGGCCGAGCTGGATCACGATCGGAATGGCGTCCGATCCGTTCTTGCTGACCGGCACGTTCGTCAGGGTGAACGTGCCGTCGAAGCTCGTCGTCGTGGACACGAGTGGATCGCCCGACACGTCCGCGCTGCACGTGCCGCAGTGCACGCCCGGCGCGAAGGGCTGCACGGGCGCGTTCGGGATGTAGACGAGCACCCCGGGCACCGGATCGGGCACGGTGTTCGCCGGCACCCAGCTCGAGATCGCGGCGCGCACGGTACCCGTGATCGTCGTCGTCCCTGCCGTGCACGTCGCTCGCTGCGCGCAGAGGCCGGTGCACGTGGGGCCGACCCCGCAGACGCCGGGCTGTCCCGCAGCTCCGCAGGCTTGGCCCGCGGGGCAGGTGGCGCCACAATCGAGCGCGTTCCCGCAGCCGTCGCCCGCCGGGCCGCAGGTGAAGCCCTGGCTGGCGCATGTTCGTGGCGTGCAGGCCGAGGGGCCCGCGTTGCCACCGCACACGTTGAAGCCGCCGCCCCCGCAGTACGTCGGGGATGGGCAGCCGCCCGCGGTTCGACAATCGAGGACCCCTCCGCATCCGTCCCCCGCGAAGCCGCACGTGTACCCGAGGGCCGCGCACGTGGTCGGCGTGCAGACCGGGCCGCCGTCGGGCGAGGCAGACGTGCCGGCGCCGCACCGGCTGAAGCCGCCGCCGCCGCAGTAGGTCGGCGAGGGACAGCCGGCCCCGCAGTCGATCGTCCCGCCGCACCCGTCGCCGTTGACGCCGCACGTGTAGCCGAGGCTGGCGCACGTCTTCGGAGTGCAGCCCGTTCCCGCGTCGCCGGAGGCCGGTGCGTCCCCGCACTGGCTGAAGCCGCCGCCGCCGCAGTAGTTGGGCGACGCGCACGTCCCGCACTGGAGCGTGTCGTTGCACCCGTCACCGTTCCAGCCGCAGCTGTAGCCGAGATCGGCGCACGACCTCGACGGGCACACGCCGCCCCCGTCGAGCGATCCGAAGGTCGGGCCGTCGAACGTCACCGATCCGTCGGGAGGCGCCGACAGGTCCGACGACGCCCCCCCGCACGAGGCCACGACCACCAGACTGGACAAGGCGAAGAGGACGCCCCACCACCGGACCACGCTTCGCCAAACCATCTTCGTCTCCACCGTCTTCGGGTGCGGGGCGTCACTCGTTCCATGCCTGTGCGATCAGGGCTGCAACGTCACCCACGACGGCAGCGTCGACGACGAATACGGATGACCGTTGTTCGGCGGATGCAGCTGGATGTTGCCGCCGCTCAGCGTCGCCTCGGCGTCGTAGAGGATCGCGCCGGACTGATTGGGGCCGCTCAGGCTCCGGATCGTGACGTGGTAGAGGTCCGGGCCGCCGCTCTTGGCCCCTTTCCCTTCGCCGTGGTCGTCGACGACGACGTCGAACCAGTACCCGTCCGCCCATGCGTTGTTCGCGAAGACGCGCGCCGGGCCGCCGAAATAGGCCTGGTTCATGATGAAGTCGTGGTGCGGCCCGTTGTCCGCCCCCGGCCCGGGCTCGTCGACGTGCCGGCAATAGAGGTAGCTCGGCTCGCCGTGCATGTTGAGGCCCGAGCCGTGATCGACGTTCTCCCATTGGCCGCGGACCGCGCCGCTCTTCATGGGCATCGCGTTCCCGCCGAAGCTGTCCTGACCCGACGCGGGATCGATGAAGCCTCCACCGGTCACCCAGCAGCCGCCGCTTGAAGGCGGCACGCAGTCGTCCGTGGTCGTGTCGGGCACGCACGCCCCGCACGCGCTCGGATGGGTGCCTTCGCTGCACTGCGGAGGCTGGGTGCAGGCGACGAGACCCTCTTCCGTATCGCAGGTGTAGGGCGGGGGCTGGTCGGTGCCTCCGTCCGAGCCCTCGCCGGGCGGGTTCGTCGAGGGAGGCGGGCCGGTCACGGGCGGCGCGGCGGCGTCTTCGCCGGCGTCGGAGCCGCCTTTGCCAGGCGGGTTGCCAGGCGGTTTGCCGCCACCGTTCCCGTGGCCGTGTCCTGGCGTGCCCGCATCGTCACCGCTCGTGGATGGCGGCGGCGATCCCGCCTCGTCGCTTGGTGGCGTCGGCGTTGCCGCGTCGCTCTGCGGCGGCGGACTGTCCTCGGCGGGAGGAGCGGCGTCCGCGCCGGGAGGAGAATTCGCAGGCGGGGTTGGGCCCGCGTCCGCGGATGAATCATCGCCCGGCGACGCGTCGTCTGCCGGAGGCGGGGCGTCTTCTGCGGGCGGCGGACACTGCGGACTCGTCGAGCCGGTCCCGGGGCACGTGTAACTTCCGCCGAGGGTGGCCGCCGCGGCTTGCGTGCGGCTATCGGCCGACGTGCATTGAAACGCGGTCCCATTCGGGACGGCGGTGCTGCCGCAGGCCCACGCGACGGGGGGCGTCGGAGCGTTGCTTCCGCACCCGATGCCCGCCGTCGCCGAGACCAGCAGCCAAACCGTCGTCTTCGTTCTGATGTGCATTCGCGGCTCCTCGCGGGGCAGCACCAGAGCAACCGGGGTGCCGTCGACGATCTCTCGCAGATCGAGGCCTCGGCCCTCCCGGACATGGTCACGCAACTGACCACATTGGGCACTCATCCGCGCTCGCCTGGTAACTCGAGCTATCAGGCCAAGAGGGGGTGCCCATCCTCGGCTTCGGGATCGAGCAGGTGCTCAGGCGGGCGCGCCGCCGGCCGCCCGCGGAGATCCTGTCGAACGTCGCGCTTCGCTCCGGGGTCACACGGGTCGAGATCGCGCGGCCGAGCGGGTTCGTGTTCGGCGCCGGCGACTACGCGTTCCTTCGCATCCCCGCCCTCGCGCGCGGCCACGAGAGCCCGAAGCTCCTCGGTGACCGCACCGAACGTGCGCGTCTCCGACTCCCGACCTCGACCCACCGCACGCAGCTGTCAGAGCGCAGCAGGGCCGGGCAGTGTGCGATATTAACCATTATTTAACTCCCCTCCGGTTCGTCGAGGGGACATCGTGGTTCTTAGGCGGCGCGCTGCGGCTCAAGCGGTCGTCGACTGCAACGATTGTGGCCGGTACTGGTGTCGGCCGCAGTTGATCGCCACTTTGAGGTCCCCCTCGATGGCAGGTCGGCGACCCCTTGAGCCGCAGCGCCGGGAGAGCTGGCCCGCGGCATACGCAGGATCCCGCTCCGCCGGCGCACCCGTCAGGTTGCCTTGACGTACGGGCGCTGCTTCTGACGAACGATTAGCACGGGGCAGGGCGCGCTCTTCGCTACCTTGGCCGCGACGGATCCGAGCAGGAGCCTCTCGAGCCCCATGCGGTCGAGCGTCCCGACGAGTACGAGGTCCGCGTTGATGGCGCGCGCGCACCTCAGCACCTGTTCGGCGGGGTCGCCTTCGGCGAAATGGCTGGTCACGGAGCCCGGGAACTGCCGCCGCGCCATGCGCACGTGAAAGTCGAGATGGCTCCGCGCCTCGGCCCTGAGGTCTTCGGAGCGGAGGCCCACTCTGGCGGGTCGGTCGAAGGGACCCGCGCGGAATACGTGAACGAGGTGCAGTTGCGCGTTCGACCAGGTCCGCCGCGCGATCCGCGCCGCCAGGTCGACGATCCGGGTGGTTAGCGTCGAGATGTCGACGGCGGCCAATACGATCGTGACCTCTTGTTCTTCGCGTGAGGCCTCCACATCCTCTGCGTCCGTCATTGCCGATGTATACAATGGCATCTGGCTGCTGGACACATCGGCGTGCTAATGGCACTCGGATATCCGGTATGTCGTCGGAGGGCTTTCCCGCGTGGTCGATGGTGCCCTTCCCGGCACTCGTCCTGGCGATCGCGGTATTGCCCATTGTGGCGCCGCGCGCCTGGGAACGGCGCTCTTTCCAGGTCTTGGTCATCGGTCTGTGCGCGGTCCCGGTCATCGGTCTCTTCGTGACGACGGCGAGGCTCCACGACCTGGCCGTGGCGACGACTTCGTACCTCTCTTTCGTTGCGACGCTCGGAGCCCTCTACATCACGTCGGGCGGCGTTCATATCTCAGGGGACATCGAGGCCAAACCGTCCACGAACGTGGCGTTGCTACTGGTAGGGTCCGTGCTCGCAAGCCTCGTCGGGACCACGGGCGCGAGCATGCTGATGATCCGGCCCGTGCTGCGTACCAATCGCCAGCGCGAGAATCGGGCGCACCTAGTCCCGTTCTTCATCCTGGCAGTCGCCAACGCAGGTGGCCTCTTGACGCCGCTTGGCGATCCTCCGCTGCTCGTCGGCTACATCGGAGGCGTTCCGTTCTTCTGGACGCTCCGGCTCTTCCCGGCGTGGCTTCTGTACGTGGGGTCGGCCGCGTTTGGGCTCTATGTGGCCGACCGGCGCGCCTATGCGCGGGAGCCCGCCGTCGCGCTGGCGAAGGACAGGGCGGAGGTCGAGCCGATTGCCGTCGAGGGCCGCCGGAACGTGGCTCTGATGATCGCGATCGTGCCGGCCGCGATGCTTCCCCTCGGTTATCGGGAGGCCGCCATGGTCGCGATCGCGATCGCCTCGCTGGTCTTGACTCCGCGTGCCGTGCACGAGGCCAACGCTTTCACGTTCGCCCCCATCATCGATGTCGCCCTCATCTTCGCCGGGCTCTTCGCGTCGCTCGGTCCGATTGAGGCCGCTTTGGCGACCGCAGCGCCATCCCTTCCGGTGCAGAAGAGCTGGCAGCTGTTCTGGGCGTCGGGATTGCTCTCGTCGGTCCTCGACAATGCCCCGACCTACACGGCCTTCGCGGCCCTCGCGAAGGGCCTGAGCGCCGCGGGAACCAACCTAGTGGCGGGGGTGACGCCGATAAAGCTTGCCGCCGTGAGCATCGGCAGCGTCGTGATGGGAGCGACCACGTACATCGGCAACGGCCCCAACCTCATGATCAAGGCGATTGCCGAGCGCGAGCGCTTCCCGACGCCGAGCTTCTTTCGGTACGCGATCTTCGCGTTCGCGATGATGCTCCCGGCGCATCTGATCACGACGATCGTGTTCATGATCCTGGATCGCTGAATCTCGGGGCCGCGGCGGCCGGAGATCTCGTGCCGATGGCTGGGTGAGCGAGATGTTAATGACTTGTTAATTCGCTTTGAAACGGAAGCGATACATGACGCCGGTTAGTTTCACGGGCGCAATACAGCTCAGCTCGAAGGTCCTACCTACCCGGGAGCGGCGTCTCCGACTCGGACCGGGAGCGACCGTAAGGTTCGATTCGAGACGGTTCTGATCTGGCTGAACGGCCGCAAACAAAGACGACGCAGCTAACGCGCTGCGGAAGGGTTCGTGCGCTCTCTTGCCACGGTTTCATGCCGGGGGATGCCGAGCGCTGTGTCATGTAGCCGAGGACCGCGGGGCGAAACAAACAGGGAGATCAACGGATCATGTGGCAGCAGTACACGAAAACATTCCGGGGAATGCAGATCGCGATCTGGCTCGTCACAGTCGCGGTTCTCGTTCTCACCCGGAGGGGAACCACTGCCGCCTGGTTCTTCGTGATGATGCAGGGCGGCGCGATTTATGGCGCGATGTTGGGCGCCCGGCTCAAGAGGCTCTTCGGAGGCTCTCGAACGGGCAGGCTCCCACCCCGCCGTGCCTGAGTCTGTTTGTCACGAGCACCGGGACGTCATGGGTGCGCGAAACGTGAGCCCGCGACCGGTGGAGTCACTTATAGAAAGAGGGTAGAGGTATGTTGAATCTCGTTCGCCGCCAACGTCGCTGGTTAGGGCTCATCGCGCTCGGCGCGCTGATGCTCAGTCTTTTCACAACGCTCACGGCGACGCGCGCGTTCGCCGACGCGCCGCCGGCGGCATCAGCAGCAGCGTCGGCATCGGCAGCCGCGCCGCCACCTTTGCCGGGCTATTTTTCAGGCGCGAACGATACTACCGGGAAGCCGCCGACGTGGCCCGATCCGACCGGGGGCGCCGCAGGCGTGTGGGCAACCCCCGCCGGGGACGGCAAGGGCGACGTGCCCAGCACGCTCGGGCCGGCCGATCTGTACGACCGGATCGCTCACAACATGTTCTCCATCAACATGGTTTGGGCGATGGTCACGGGCTTCCTGGTCATGTTCATGCAGGCCGGATTCGCGATGGTGGAGACCGGCATGTGCCGCGCCAAGAACGCGGGTCACACCATCGCCATGAACTTCATGATCTACCCGCTGGGTTGCCTGGGCTTCTGGGTCTACGGCTTCGCGTTCGGCTGGGGCAACTGGTTCAACGGACCGGTCCCGCCCGGCTGGTACTCGTCGCTCGGTCCGGGCACTTCCGTGCTCAACCAGGGCATCGTGCTGGCCGGAAGATACGGCGTCCTCGGCACCAAGGGCTTCTGTCTTGGTTCCTCGGTGGCGGACACCGCCGTTCTCGGGCTGTTCTTCTTCATGATGGTGTTCATGGACACCACGGCCACCATCCCCACCGGCGCGATGGCCGAACGCTGGGCGTGGAAGAACTTCGTGATCTACGGCCTGTGGATTGCGCTGCCCTATTGCATCTACGCGAACTGGCTCTGGGGAGGCGGCTGGCTGGCTCAGGGCGGCGTCAACTGGCACCTCGGCCACGGCGCCGTCGACTTCGCCGGGTCTGGCGTCGTGCACGGGATGGGGGGCATCATCGCCCTGGCGGGCGCGATCGTCATAGGACCGCGTATAGGCAAGTACATCGACGGTAAGTCACAGGTGATCCCGGCTCATCACATTCCGATGGCCCTCGTCGGTTGCTTCATCCTGGCGTTCGGCTGGTTCGGATTCAACCCCGGCTCGACGCTCAGCGGCACCGACCTGCGCATCGCCTTCATCGTCGTCAACACCATGCTGGCCAGCGTGGCGGGAGCCTTCGCGGCCATGATCTATCTGATGGCGCGAGGCCAAAAGCCGGACCCGGGCATGCTGTGCAACGGCATGCTTGCAGGTCTCGTGGCCATCACCGCGCCCTGCGCTTTCGTCGCTCCCTGGGCGGCGGTCGCCATCGGCGCCATCGCCGGTGTGGTCGTCGTGGTGTCGGTCGGCTTCTTCGACAGTCGCGGCGTCGACGATCCCGTCGGCGCAATCTCCGTCCACGGCGTGTGCGGCCTGTGGGGCGTGCTCTCGGTCGGCGTCTTCGGCAACGGCGACTACGGCGCAGGCTGGAATGGCGTCGTGCGCGACGAGTTCGTGAAGCAATATGGATCCGACGGGGTGCGCGGCATCTTGTATGGCGACGCTTCTCAGCTCGCCATGCAGGCCATCGACTGCGTCGTGCTGGCGATCTTCGGCTTCGCCATGGCGTACGTCTGGTTCAAGATCAGTAACCTCATCACCCCCATCCGCGTGAGCGCCGAGACCGAAATGGCGGGCCTCGACATGCCCGAGATGGGCGCCCTGGGCTATCCGGAATTCGTCACCAAGGACACGGCGAACAAGACCGCCGCGTGAAAGGACGGCGCGGAGCTCCGCGGGCTCGACACGAGTCGGGTCCGCGGACTCAAGGGTTCGCCACGCGGAGCCGATATCCGATGCCGGGCTCGTTGACGAGGTACTTGGGGCGAGCCGGCTCGGGCTCGATCTTGTGGCGAAGCTTCTTCATGTAGACGCGCAGGTAGTTCATCTCCGCGGAATAGCGGGGACCCCACACTTGCCGGAGGATCTGCTGGTGGGTCAAGACGCGGCCCGACGAGGCCATCATCACCGCGAGGAGGCGGTACTCGATGGGCGTCAGGTACACATCGGTGCCCCCGACTGTGACGCTCCGCAGGTCGAAATTGATGGAGAGGTCGCCGCGCGTGGTCGTGCCGCTCGTCGGGACCTGCTCGCTGGTGGTCGAGATGCTTCGCAGCGCGACGCGGATTCGCGCAAGGAGCTCGCCGGAGCCGAACGGCTTGGTCAGGTAGTCATTGGCGCCGCCGTCGAGGGCTGCGATCTTGTCCGCCTCCTGACCTCGCGCAGAGACGACGATGATGGGGACCGGGCTTCGCTCGCGGATGCGACGGGTGACCTCGATGCCGTCGAGGTCGGGAAGCCCTAGGTCCAGCAGGACGGCGCCGGGCACACAGTCGAAGGCCGCGGCGACCCCCGCGATCCCCGTCGCCGCGTGGACGCACTGGTAGCCGCTCTGAGCCAGCGTGACCTGGATGAGTGTTCTCGTGTTGAGCTCGTCCTCGATGACGAGAATCATCTCTGCGCCCGTCATGACCGCAAGGCCTCCACGAGAGCGCGCTCGGAGCGCGGAGATTCGAGAGCGCGCGCCGAGGAGCAAACGGGCAGCGTGAAACGGACGATGGCGCCCCCGCCGGGTCGGTTCGTGAACCAGATCAGGCCGTCGTGCGCCGCGATGATCGCCCGGCAAATCGTGAGGCCGAGGCCGATGCCCCCATCGCCCTGAGAAGCGCCGGGTGCGCGATAGAACTTCTCGAAGACCTTCTCTTCGTGCTCCGGGGGAACGCCCGGCCCTCGGTCCGCCACCTCGACGAGGATCGCGTCGCCCTCCAGGCGCGCGGCGATCTCGATGGGCGACGCCGGCCCCGCGTGGCGGATCGCGTTCTCGATCAGGTTGATGACCACCTGCTCGAGGAGAACCGGATCGAAGAAGACGAGCGGCACGTCATCCTCCACGTGGGTGCGAACGGAGCGTCCCTCGAGCTGGCCTTCGAGGCGGCAGAGCGCGGCGCCGATCACCTCGTCGACGGCCTGCGCCGTTTGCTTCACGTGGGCCCGGCCCGATTCGAGCCGCGTGAGCTCCAGCAGATTGCCTACGAGCCGGCTAAGCCGGCGCGACTCGTCGGCCACCATCCGGGAGAATTCGCGGCGCTGACGCGGGTCGAGGCGCTCCTCGCACAGCGCGGAGCTCGCTCCGACGAGAACCGTCAGCGGCGTCCGGAGATCGTGCGAGAGCGCACAGAGGAGTGCATTGCGCACGCGCTCGACCTCGGTCTGTCGATGGGCCGCCTGCGCCTGCCGGCGAAGCTGCTCGGCGAGAACGCTGACCAGCGTGGCAACGGCCACCATGACGGCCAGAGTCAATCCGTCCTTCGCCCCCGGAATCGCGAACGCAAGCCTGGGCGGAACGAACACGAAGTCGAAGGCGAGGACACCTGCAACTGCAGCGAGTGCGGCGGGCCCGATGCCGAAGCGCGCCGCCGCGACCAGAACCCCGACTGGAAACACCAGCACAAACGCCGTGGCCGGGAGGATCTCTGCACCGGCGACCGACGGGAGCGTACAAAGCGCCACGATGGCCAGGGCGGCCAGGTAGCCCCGCGCGAGGCCCCTCGGTGGTGGATGGGGACCGACGCGAACATCGCGCGGTCGGCGGGACATGCCAAGCTCAACCACCCGGAGGCTTCCTCAGTGGTCGAGTTCGAGCCGGCCGAGGCTGCGATGCTCCCGTCATCTCGACACCTTCCCCGCGGGACTCCCTGCCCACGCGCGACGTGGCAGCCGGGACTGCCCGCCTTAATAAGTTCCTAATGGTTACATGTTTCGGCTTCTTTTCTTGCTCGTCTCCGGACAAGACCAGTGGGCAGCTGACGATGGCGAGTCGGGTGCTCACGTAGGTCCGTAATTCGCGAAGCGCACCGTCCGGTGCGGGCGAAAGGTCCCGTGGTCCAAACGGTATGTGGCTCACGTGTGTCGATCACAAGTTTGCGGTGGCGGAGGTCCGCCACGGCAAGCTCGCGTGCACGATGAGGGACAACCTCGTCGCCTGCGATCTGAGCTTCGGCGTCGAGGGCGAGGCATGTCCCGGAGGCACGGCGTCACCTTCGAACCGCTGCCGGCAACAGCGAGGCCACGGACGATTCAGCTGCCGCTTTCGGGCCCTCGTTCACGGAACGCGCGGGAGCGGTGAGAGATCCGGCTCGACGAAGATCGAACGCGCCCGCACCGTGCCGAGCAGCTCTTTGCTGTAATGCCGGGCCGGGAGACTGCGGTCCAAGAGTTCCGGGCAGCGTTGGAACAGCTCGACCGAGGTCGCCGCGTCGCTGCGCAAGCGCGCGTCCGCCACGAGGACGAGCCATGCGCGGGTGAGCGTCTCGAAATAGCCTCGCGCGCTGGTCTCGGTCAGGCCGTGTCGTTCGTTCAGCCGGATGATTCCCGCGCGCATCCTCAGATGCGCCTCGTCGATCGCGAACTGGCGTGAGAACAAGAAGGCCGTTCGCACGTGCGACGCGTGGGTCCATTGCGCGTGCGTCAGCGTGCACCCGGTGAAGGCCGCCCATAGCGTCTGATCATCCACGGAGCGTGGATAGCCAAACTTCTCGCCTGCTTCACGTCGCGTCACCGCGCGACCGTCTGGTCGGACTAAACCAGCGTCTGATCCACCCGCGCCACGTAACAGCCGCGTGGCATTCGCCCGGCGATGCTCGAGGTCGGCGAGCGGCTCGCGACGCACGGCTACTTCGTTCTGCTGCCGGATCTCTTCTATCGGTCGGGCGCCTACGAGCCCATGGATCCGCACGTGATCTTCGCCGACCCGGGCATGCGCAAGACCCTGATGGAGAAGTTCTCCGCGCGCGCGACGCAGGCCAACATCATGTCCGACACGCAGGCCTTCCTCGGCTACCTCGCGGCCCAGCCCGACGTGCGTCCGGGCGGCATCGGGATCACCGGCTACTGCATGGGCGGCCTGATGTCGCTGACCGCGGCGGGGACGTATCCCGACCGCGTCGTCGCCGCCGGTCTATGACGCCACGGCCGCCGAACGGCACTGGCGGTCGCTGATCGCGCTGCTCGACGCGAAGTTGAAAGCGTAGCCGCGGGGGCAGCAACGCCGGGCTGGGCCGTGGCATCGCAAAATGCTCCCGCGACCCACGCTCCACTCTGGCTTGCGAATGCCACCCGTCATGTCCGAGCTGAACGCATCCATCGTCCGCCCCGAGGGCGAAACCCGGCCGCCGCCGGAGCGCTGGCTCCGGTCCTCCTTGCGGTTGCTCCGCGACGCGGTCCGGGGTGCGCCCGTGGACCTGACCGCTGCGCCGATCGGCACGAGCCTGACGATGCTCGCGGTCCCCATGATCCTCGAGATGGTCATGGAGTCGATCTTCGCCATGGCCGACGTCTTCTGGGTCGCCCATCTCGGAGCCACGGCGGTGGCGGCGGTGGGCCTGACGGAGTCGATGATGATGATCGTCTACTCGCTCGCGATGGGCGTCTCGATAGGCGCCATGGCGCTCGTGGCCAGGCGTGTCGGCGAGAAGAACATCGACGCTGCCGCGCGCACCGCGGTGCAGGCCATCGCGCTGGGCCTCGCGATTGCGCTCGCCCTCGGGGCGGCAGGGGCGGCGTTCGCCCCCGCGCTGCTACGCCTCATGGGCGCCGACGCCGGCGTCGTGGCGCAGGGCACCTCGTTCACGCGGGTCATGCTCGGCTGCAACGCCACGGCGTTCCTCTTGTTCCTCATCAACGCGATCTTCCGGGGCGCCGGCGACGCCGCCCAGGCGATGCGCGTGCTCTGGCTCGGCAACGCGCTGAACATCGCGCTCGGTCCCTGCCTCATCTTCGGCCTCGGGCCGTTCCCGGCCCTGGGGGTCACGGGCGCCGCGGTGGCCACGAACATCGGGCGCGGGTGCGCGGTCGCCTATCAGCTCGTCGTGCTGACGCGCGGGCGGGGCCGCATCACGCTCACGCGCAAGCATCTGTCGCTCGACGTGCGCGTCATGGGCAGCGTCCTTCGCCTCTCGAGCTCCGCGACGCTCCAGACGCTCATCTCGATGACGAGCTACATCGGCGTCATGCGGATCCTGTCCTCGTTCGGGAGCGCGCCCCTCGCGGGCTACACGATCGGGTTCCGGATCCTCATGTTCGCGATCCTCCCGGCGTTCGGCCTCAGCAACGCGGCGGCGACCCTGGTCGGCCAGAACCTCGGCGCCGGTCGCGCCGATCGCGCGGAGCGCTCCGTCTGGCGCGCGAGCTTCGCCAGCGCCGCGTTCCTGAGCGCCGTCGGGCTCTTCTTCTTCGTCGGCGCGGCGCTCATCGTCGGGATCTTCACCGCCGACCCCGAGGTTCTCCGCTACGGGATTGGCTACCTCCGGATCGTCAGCCTCGGGTTCCCCTTCTATGCGTTCGGCATGGTCGCGAGCCAGTCGCTGAACGGCGCCGGCGACACCATGACGCCGACGGTGATCAACGTCTTCGTCTTCTGGATGCTGCAGATGCCTCTCGCGTGGGCCCTGTCGCACCATACGCCGCTCGGACCGAACGGCGTCTTCATCACGCTGGCCATCTGCTTCTCGGTGTTCGCCGTCGTCTCGGTGGCGGCCTTTCGCGGCGGCCGGTGGAAGCGAATGCGGGTCTGAAGCGCTCTGAAGTGATCACCGTTTGGATCTTCGCGCCGCCAGCTCGCCGACTGCCTATCGGATCGATTTTCCCTCCGCGCTCAGCGGTAGCCGCGCGCGAGCAGGTACTTCGCGCCCGCCTCGAAGGCGCTGAGACCCGGCACGACGAAACCGAAGGCATCGGCCAGCCGACCGATCGTGTTGAACGAGAAGCTGGGTTCAGGTGCCCCGTTTCCCCTGGCCCGAGGGGACGGAGCGCAGCACGGGCATCGACTGACCGGCACGTTCCCGCTTGTGCTCGTACATCCTGCGATCAGCATCCGCGAGCAGCTCGTCGAGCGATTGCCCGCTCTCCCAGTCCATGAAGGTCACGCCGGCGCTCACGGACAGGCGATAGGGGCGCGCCTCGTGCTCTTTGCGCGATCGAATCGACACGGCCAGTCGCTCGAGCATCGGCTGGCGTGCTGCCGGGGAGAAGTTCGGCAGCAGCGCGACGAACTCATCGCCACCGATGCGCGCAACGATGTCCCGCTCCCGAAGGACGCTGCGAAGCACCTGGGCCGCGTCCTGGATGGTCTGGTCCCCTTGCTCGTGCCCGAGCTCGTCGTTGATTCGCTTCAGGCCGTTGACGTCCGCGTACAGGAGCGCAACGGGGGCTCGGGTTCGACGTGAGGCGGCGATCTGGCCGTTTGCCATGGCCAGGAAGCCACGGCGATTGAGCAGGCCCGTCAGCTCGTCGGTGAGCGACAGATCGCGCAGCCGCTCGGCGGTCGCGCGCTGCTCGGTGATGTCACGCAAGGTGGTGACCGCTACGACGACCCGCCCGAGCTCGTCTCGGATGGGGCGAGCACTCGCGGAGACCCACACGCCGGGATTGGCGGCGGATGGATCGTTCGTGGGCAGGATGCGGTAGACGACGCCTTCGGAGGTCTCGCCGCGCATGGCGCGAGCGAGCGGTCCATTCTCGGGCGCCATCGAAGACCCGTCCTCGAAGGTTGCCGTGAGGACGGGACGCCAGTCTTTGGGCCAGTCACCACGCGGAAACGAACCACCCAACATCGATCGCGCCACCGCGTTGATCGCGACGATCCTGCTTGAGGGCTCGACCGCGATGATCCCTTCGTCGACGCTTTCGAGGATGGCCTCCAGCAAGGCTCGCTGGCTGCTCAGATCCCGGCGCTGTGCGCGCAGCAAAGCCAGGTCGCCAATGCCGAACACGACGGTCAGCGCGGCTCCGACCACGAAGGCGATTGCGCCGCGGGCGCGGCCGGATGCGAACCGTTGCAGCCGCTCGGCCATCAAGCGGTCTTCTTCGCCCTGCATCGCCGCGAAGAGACCCTCGAGCTCGGCGCGCGAGCCCCGGCGATCAGCGAGCATCGCCGCTTGCGCGATGTTCTGTTGCTGGCGTGGGTTGTCGACCGTCAGGCGCTCGACCTTGGCTTCCGCCGCTCCGAGTGCTTCCGCGTCGCCGTGGTAGAGCGCGCGATCGCACTCCGCGATCGCGAGCTTCACTTCGCTGCTATGGGTGACCCACCGGGTCGACTCCACGAGCGAGAGTCGCGTGAGGTAGCCCGCCACGACCGAGACGATGAGACTCGCGACTGTTGCTGCCAGGAGCAGCGTCGCAGGCCCACGTGATCGAGTGCGCGCCGGATCCGTGGTCAAGGTCGCTCATCGTAGACCCCGGACGGTCCGCGCGTCTCGCTCCAGTCGTCGGCCCGGCCGCGGCTCCGTTGGGTCCGCCTGCAGCGGGCCCGCGCTCCTCACGAACGCGGGGCCGGCGCCCGTCGATGCCGGACCCAGCAGCGGAATGCCGCTGCGGGCGTTCGCGCCGGCCGCGAGCCTGCGCTCCTCGTCGGTCGCGTAGTCGCGATCCCACGCGAGCACCTTCGGCGTCATGAGCCGGTGCCACACGGGAGGGACCATCGCGACGAGGATGGTGGTGAGGTAGCCGTTGATCATCATCGGCGCGTCGGGGTACGGCCGGAGATCCTGGTACGGCACTTCGCCCTGAGCGTGGTGATGCGAGTGCCGCGTCAGGTTGAACATGGTCCACGAGCTGACGCGCCGGTTGGTGTTCCACGAATGGCGCGGCTGCACGGGCGTCTCGGGATTCCGGACCATGCCGTAGTGCTCCATGTAGTTGACGACTTCGAGCAGCGCCTTGCCCCCGAGCGCGCAGGCCACGAAGAACGCCGCGCCTCTCCGGCCGCCCATGGCGAAGGCCATGGCCACGAGGAGCACGCTCATGAGGTGCCCCCGGATGAACGCGTTATGCCACGAGTACCGGCCGAGGCGCTTCTTGCCGAGGCGATCCGACTCGATGTTCCAGGCGCTGACGTTGCCCTTGAGGGTGGACGCGACGATGTGAACGTAGACGTTCCGTCCGCGAGGCGCGGTCGCCGGGTCGTGCGCGGTCGACACGTAGCGGTGGTGGCCGTAGACGTGCTCGATCGCGAACGTCGTGTCGAAGCTGAAGGCGAGGAGCCAGCGGCCGACCAGCATCGAGACCCGGTCCCACGTCCGGTGCGTCAGCTCGTGCGCCGGGATGGTGCCGACGAGGCCGATCATCAACCCGGTGACGATCCAGGCCGACAGGTGCTGCCCGAACGTCGTGGCGTCGCGCGCCGCGATCACGTCGTATCGCGTCCAGCGGGTGACCCACGCGCCGAAGCCGAGCGGGTCGCCAGGGCTGACGTTCCACACGGCGCAGAACACGATGAGCGAGAGCAGCGGCAGCGCCATCCAGAGCTGCGCCGTCAGCACGCCGGGGCGCAGGAACCTCGGCGTGGAGGTGTCGTCTCCGCCGATGGCATCGCCGAGCACGTAGATCGCGAGCACCGCGAGCAGGCCGGCCGTGAGGAACCCGCCGCCAGCCAGGAGCGCGACGACGCTGAGCAGAGCGATCGCGTGGAACGTGAAGTACTTCATGTACTCCGGCCAGGTCGCGGGCTGGGCGCTCTCGGCGGCTTCGACCGGCATCGCCACGTCGGCGCGGACGCCAGGCCGAATGGTGAAGCGGTCGAAGTGGATGTCGTCACGACGGACGCCCTGCTCGCGAAGCACCGCGACGGCGCCGTCGACCATCGCAGGCGGGCCGCAGAGGAGCGCGTGGGAGCCAGGCTCGAGCAGGCCCTGGATCTTCTCGGTGACGAGACCCCGCTGCCCCGTCCACGTCGCGTCGTCACCCGCGGCCGAGAGCACCGGGACGAAGCGGAACGCGCCGCGCCACTGCCGCGCGATCGACTCGATCTCTTCGAGGGCATAGAGGTCCCTCGCCTCGCGCGCGCCGAAGAGCAGCGTGGCCGACCGCGAGACGCCGGCCGACAGGGCTTCATGCAGCATCGCCAGGATCGGCGCGAGGCCGCTTCCCCCCGCGACGAGCAGCAACGGCGCGCCGCTCGGTCGCAGCCAGAAGTCACCCGAGGGACCGTCGACGCGGACGGCTCGGCCCACGAGGTCCTGGTCGCTGACCCGGGACGAGAAGCGGCCGCCGGGCACCTTGCGTACCAGGAACGAGACCTGCCCGTCGCCCCGCGCAGGGGCCGCGAACGAGTAGCTGCGGACCATGCCGTCGAGCCCCTCGATGCCGACGTTCGCGAACTGGCCCGCCTTGTAGGGCATCGGCTCGTCGAGCTGCACGCCGAGGCTCGTGATGTCGTGCGTGACCTTCCGCTGCGCGATCACGCGTCCCGATACGGTGCGCTGCGAAGCCCGCACCGAGAGATCGACCGCCACGCCGACGTCCGACCGCGGAACGCTCTGGCAGGCCAGGATGTACCCCTGGTCAATCTCGGCGGCCGTCAGGAGATACCCGGTCTCGGTGAGCTCCTTCACGGCGCCGGCTGTGAGGCGGCACTTGCACGTGCCGCAACCGCCCACCCGGCAGCTATTCGGGAACGCGATTCCGTGACGCAGCGCCGCCTGCAGCACGGTCTCTCCGCGCTCGACGGTGATCGACTGGTCGTTGATCCGCGCGGAGATGAGTCGCTTGTTGGATTGCATGGGCACTCCCTCGGCTCGTGCTCTCGACGAGAAGAAGCTACGCGCGACCGCGGTCGCGCGAGAGGTCCGCCGTTGACAACGAGGGGTCATTTATTGACAATCGAACGCGAGGCCGCGAGGTAAACCATGGACGACCCGGGCTTCACGCTCCTCGTCCAGTACGTCCGTCAGATCGCCGACCAGCTCGGCGGCCTGGGTGTCGACGTCGACCGCTGGCTCGGGCAGAGCCAGCTCTCCCGCGAGCAGCTCAACGGCCCGTCACTCGCCCTCGCCTTCCCCACCTTCCAGAGGCTCGCTCTCGACGCGCTGTCCATGTCGCGGGAGCCGGCGCTGGGGCTCTTGATCGGCGAGCGCCTGCTCGCGAACAGCCACGGAATGGTGGGCTATGCGGCCCTCAGCAGCGGGACGATCGGCCAGGCGCTGGAGCTCGTCGAGCGCTACGCCCCGCTGCGAACCTCGCTCATCTCGATCTCGCATACGGTCCACGCGGGCGAGCTTCGGATCGTCTTCGCCGAGCCTCGCCCGCTGGGCGCCATCCAGCGGCTCGTGCTCGAGGCCGTCATGCTGACGATGAAGAACGTGCTGGACTCGATCTCGATGGGCGACTGCCCGGTGAAGATGATCGCGTTCCCGTTCGACGCCCCCGACTATGCGCCGCTGGCCCGCGACTTCTTCCGCAGCGACGTGAAGTACGGCCAGTCGTGGGCGGGGGTCGTCCTGCCGCGCGAGGTCATCGACGTCCCGCTGAAGATGGCCGATCCGGAGGCGTTTCGCGAAGCCGCGCTCATCTGCCAGCGCGAGCTCGACAAGCTGACGGCGAACGAATCGCTGGCGGCCCGCGTCCGGCGGCTCCTGCTCGAGAAGGAGAACGGCTTCCCTTCCCTGCCCGTCACCGCCCGCATGCTCCGCATGACGCCGCGCACCTTGCACCGGCGCCTGGTGGACGAGGGCACGTCATTCCACGCGCTGGTCGAAGACGTCCGCCGCACGCTCGCTCTCGAGCACGTGAAATCGGGCCGCTTCACCATCGAGGAGATCGCCCACAGGCTCGGGTACTCCGACCTCGCGAACTTCCGGCGCGCGTTCCGGCGCTGGGAGTCGGTACCGCCGTCGGCATACCGCGCGTCGAAGACCCCCCCTGGACGCGGACGGCGATAGCCTCTTCTCGACGTCGTCGCAGCCTAAAGACAGCAGGTCCAAGCATGGCCCTCGCGATCTACCCGACCGGTGATGAGGCTCAGGACCAAGGCGCGCTCTGACGATCTTACGAATGCGCTTGTAGGTGTCTCGACGGGTCTCGACGGTCAAGGACTGCACGAAGACCTGTCTGCTCGCTCCCCAGAATCTGAGCCGCCGGCGTGCCGGCCTTGTAGAGTACCGGTCCGAGGTGACCTTGATTCGAACATCCGCCACGTTTGCGATCGCCCTGGCCGTCGTCGGTTGCTCCAACGAGGAGGCGAAATCCCAGGCGCCCGCCGCGAGCGCGAGCGCCGGCGCGGGTGCGAGCCCGGACGCGACTCCCTCGGCCGTACCCTCGGCCAGCGCGAAGCCCGAGGAGGTCGAGCCGCACCACGACTGCCCCGCGAAGTCGAGCGGAGTCGGCTCGTTCACCAAGCCGTGCGACGCCAAGGGCAGCGAGCGCCTCATGACGGTGAAATGGAAGAAGACCGACGACAAGGGTCCGAGCTTCTCCATCAAGAACATCGGCCCGACGACCATCCTCTACGGCAAGATCGCCGTCTATTTCTACGACAAGGGCGGCAAGCAGCTCGACGTGACCGACGACAGCGGGACATCGACCAAGACGAAGCCGTTTCACACGTGCTCCGGGAACTTCTTCCAGGGCGTGATGAAGCCCGCGGAGAGCGCGGTGATAACGTTCTCCTGCGTTCCCAAGAAGGTCGTCCCCGACGGGACGGCAGCCATCGAGGCGGAGATGCAGATGGTCGGCTTCGCCGACGCCACGGAGAAGAAGATCGACTTCTACTGGCGCAACTCGGATCTGACTCCGAACGCGCGCCCGAAGGGCGGAGTCAAGTAGCTCAGCGCTCACGTTCGTGCGTGCCGATTTAGGCGGCGCGGTCCCCGCGCGCGAGAAAGAGCGTGAGCCTCGCCTGCTCCTCCGCGGTGGTGACCTCCCGGAGCCACTCGCTCAGGTCGTGGGGGGAGGTGAAGATCCGTCTCACTTTGAGCTGCGCTTCGCTCACGAGGCGCATCACTTGCATGAGCGCCGCGGGCATGTCGGCGCGGACGAGGTTTGAGCTTCGAAGCAAGTAAGGTTTCGCTAGGTTCATGACGCTGAGGATGCCGTCGGCCAGGTCGGTGCAGCGGTGCCCCCTTCAGAACCTGAGCCCGAACGAACCTCCGGCCACACGGGCCGGAGCCGGCGACCACTCGCGCGTCGTGCCGGGCTGCTCGACGGTGGGGTTCGCGGCCGCGAGTGCGGCTCCGAGCGCGATGACTCCGAAGCCGACGAGCCCCACGGCCGCGGCGGTCGTGCCGTCGGTGGACGTCCCGCTGCTCTTGCTCTCGCTCGCGGCGGCGCCGAGTCCCACGGCGAGGCCCAGCACGCCCAGGACCACGAGCGTGATGCCCGCGGCCTGCCCACCCGGCGCGTGGACCCGCCCGAGCGTGTGGTTCAATACCACCGTGCTCGCGTTCACGTGGGCGATCACCGTGCTGTTGCGCTCGAGGACATCGAGCGCTGTGAGCTCGAGTTCGTGATCGCCATAGGGCAAGGTCAGCACGCAAGGCGTCTCGCTGCACACGAGCGTGCGCGCGGTCCGGGGGCCGCGACGCGTGAGGACGGTGCTCACCGTGAACACGCTGGCCGGCAAGTCGGTGGTGATGATCACGCGCGCGAGCCCCGAGTCGGCGGCCACGTCCGGGATCGCGATGGCGGGCATCGCGCGCTCGGGCATGACGGGCGCGGCGACCAACACATTCGGCGCGCACGCGGAGGTCGCGAACGGCAAGAGAAGCGAGGTCGCGACGAGCCAGCGAGGTGTCATGCGCGACGCGTAACAGCAGCGTCCATGCCACGCGAAAACCCGCGACGATCGCGCGGTTCGCGCGCCCGGGTGTCCCGGTACCGGTGCCGCCCGGACCACGGATGTCCCGCGAGAGCTCGATGACGGGCCGCCGGCGCGCCCCGAGATCTCGTTCTTCGTGAAGCGAGTCGAGGCCTACCTCGCGCGGCGCTGATATGCAGCTTTTAGTCAGTTGCCAGCGCGGCGAGGTGCACGCTCCTCGGAAACCGTGATTGGAGGTTCGTCCGCTCGCGCTCGGCGCCTGCCGCGTCTCCCGCCATTCGCAGCGCGCGCACGCGAAGCGCCATCGCCTCCTCCTCGAAGATCCCGTGGGGGTAGCGCGTCTCGTAAGCATCGAGCTCGACGAGAGCAGCGCGCGCGTCGCCCGCCGCGACGAGGGCGCGCGCATGACGGATCGATTCGAGCTGGACTGCGATGGCGGGAGCGACCGTGGCGGCATGCGCCTCCGGCGCAGGCGATGCGTCGTCGCTCCTACGCGCATGCGCCGTCGCGACGGCGCCGGCGAGGACGCTCCCTTCTCTCGAACCGCCGGCGAGCATGCTCGCTTCTCTCGAACCGAATCGCGGGGCAACCGCCGCGGCGGGCGCTGCGCTGGGAAGACTGTCCGCACTCGCGGTGCCGGGCGTCACGGGCATGCTGGTCGTGCTCGGCGTCACGGGTGAGCTCGCAGCGCTCGGCTCCGGCGCGAGCGGTCGCAACGGGACCGGCGCGGCCGCCGGCGCCACACTCGTCGCGCTCCTCGTCGCCACCTCTCGCGCGCGCTCGTGAACGCTAACCGCGAGATAACCCGCGCTCGACGCGGTCGCGGCCGCAATGACGCCGATGCCCGTCTTGGAAAGCGCTGCGTGCCTCAAACCGCCGAAAAACCTGGCGATGCCCGATCGCGCAAGAGCATCGGGCGCGCCCGCAATCAGCCCCGCGCCACCGGCGGCGCCGAGGCCGAGCGCGCCGAGGACCTTCTCTTGCAACTGCCGGTCGGGCTGATCGCCCTTGCCCGCTTCGACCAGTGCGCGCAAGTGTTCGGACCCGGAGTCGAGCAGCCGTTTCGGTTCGCTCATCGCTGACCTCCGCCCGCGCCGCGAAAGACTCCGGCCAGCTCCTCGAACCGGGCCCGCGCGCGCCGCAGACGCGAAGCGACGGTGCCGAGCGGCACCTCGAGAATCTCCGCAATCACCGCCATGGTCACCTCTTCGATCTCGTAGAGGACGAACGGCACCCGAAGGGGCTCGTCCATCTCCTTCAAAATGGCATCCAGTTGGGACAGCCTTTCCCGCTCGAGGAGCTCGTGCTCCGGGTTGGGCCGGTCCGACGAGCGTTCATCGAACGAGGACTCCTTCGATTCGCGCCGCCTGCGCTGCGTTCGCCGCGCTTCGGAGGCCACGAACACCGCTGTGCGAAGCAGAAATGGAAGCTCGCGGCCCGGCTCCACGCCGCGGGCTTTGCGCGACAGCACCAGAAATACCTTCTGCACAGCGTCGTCGGCGTCGGCAGCGGGTACGCCGTTGCGCCGCAGCACGCGCCAGACGGCGCCCATGTGCGCGCTGACGCACGCCCGCAAACGCTCGTCGGCATCGGAGCGCTGGTCTTCGGTCTGCCCAGCGGCGCCGAGCGTCGATTCCGAGTGCGTTTCGATCGCCACTCCGCTCATCAGATTCGTAGCCCGACTCCCAAGCCTACCGCGACCCAGGCCGGCTTATTGTCCTCCCCGGCGCTCACCGTCCCATACATCCCGTCGACGTTCCCTTCGACGAACACGCGCACCGGCGATTGCCAGCGCAGGCGCGCGCTCGCGCCGGTCCAGAACGCGCCACCGTTGTTGGTGGGGGCCACACCCGCGAAGACCGCAGGGCCGCCTACTCGCGACGAACGGAACTCCGCGCCGTCGAGGCGCAGGCATCCGAGCACGCTGAGCCCCGTGCTTCCGATCGGCAGATCCAGAAGGCAGGCCTGCGTGTCGAGGATGAGGTACGTGGTGGCCCACGGCGAACCTCCGATGTCGGTCGACATGCCCCCGCCGACCTCGAACATCATCTTGCGGAAACCCCACGGGAGCTCGAGGCTGACGACGCCCAGCGTACCGACGTTTGCGCCCCAGGAAGGGTTTGCGCCCCACGAAGGATGCGTCAACGTAAAACCTCGCGCACCTACCCGCCACTCCAATCTCGACGCGCTGCCCTGGCGCTCGCGGTCCGGTTCGTTCGGTTGCGACAAATCGACTTGCGCATGCCCGTCCGCAGGGGGAGAGGGCGGATCGGTGGGCGCTGCGTTAGGCGGCTCGGCGACGGCGATGATGACCGCGAGGGCCGTGGTGACGTCGTCGCATCGGGCTGCCGTGATCGTGCGGACGGCGCCGGTCCCGGTGGTCAGCGTGCCCGCGTAGAGACCGTCTTGCTGAACGATCCGCACCGACAGCCGCCGATCGCGATCCGAGCTCGGGAAGCGCGCGATCTCCGCTTTGACGAGCGCCTGGAAGGCGTCGTTCGACACGCAATCGGGCGTTGGCGCGACGTACTCCAAGGAAGCCGGTGCCTCGCCTTGCGCCAGCGCAAACGCCGGCCGAAGCGGCAGAGAGGCGAACGATACGGCTGTTAAGGCGAAAAAGCTGTGGAGTTTCATCGCAGGGTTCCTAAACTAAGCGGATCGGCACGCCATATTGAGTCAGCGTCGTTCTATGGCCGCTCATCGCCGTTTTTGATCACGCGGGCTCCTCACCCGCGCAATCGCCTCGTCCTTCATTGGGGATACGTGCACCTCTCCCGTCGCGCTGGAATGCCGACCACGTTGGTAGCCGAGGGCGCACGAAGCCGGAGCGACTTCGACCTCAGGAGGCGTCGGGCGCGTCCGAGAAACGGGTCTTCAGGAGGCGCTCCGCCTTCCGGAGCGTCTCGCCGCGGCTCGTCGTGACCCGAGCCATCATCCGAAGCTGCCGGTGCAGCGGGTACCACTTGTTGAAGTCTCCTTGGAACCTCGACGCGATCGAGATCGGCAGGCGCACGCCGGCCATGGCCATGTTCGCCATCACCATGAGGCCCAGCTGCGGGGCGAATCTCAGCTTCGGTTCGACGTCGACGCGGACGCGAAAGAGGTCGGGCGCGATGGGCGCCAGCTCGTTACGATACCAGAGGTGCGTGACGTAGTAGGCCGTCGTGCCGGTGAAGCCCATGGCGTACTGGGGGGCGCACACGAGGCTGCTGTCTTGGAGCACCGGCTCGTGTGGACCGGGCCGTAGGTGGCTGGTGCAGTTGATGAACCATGAGCCGTCGGCCACGGGCACCTCGCGCCGGTCCCCGCCGTCGCGCAGGATCATCCGGCTCCCCTCGACGTCGACGAGGTGTCCGCGATGGATCCCTCGCTCGTGGCCGCATCTTGTTGTAGCGCTCGAGGGGAACGACGGCTCGCCTCGGTGCCCAATTTCGCCGGCGCGCCCGGCGGCGGCAGGTACCGAGGCTGCATCGGGAAGGGCGCGCTGGGCACGTTTACGCGCGCTGGCGAGCTGGAAGATGGGCATCGACCGTTGAACCGCCGTCTCGCACCGCTCGTTCTGGTCATTCTGGCGCTCGAGGCCCGCTGCGGCGTCGGACCGCGGAGCGAGAGGCGCTCGACCCTGCAATCGCGGCCCTCGCAGAGTGGGTCGGAGTGCCCTTCGGGGCGGCGCGTGGTGTGGAGAGGCGACGTGAGTCATGCCGGCTGGCTCCAGCGGTGGGACCCCGCCGCGACGTTTCTCTACGGCGAGAGCAACGCCAGTCTCGTCGAGGATGCGCGATTCGAGGGCGTTCTGCGCGTCGCCTATCCGGCCGGGTCTTCAAGCAGCTCCTACGCCCGTGAAGGCCACCCTCTTGGCGGCGTCGAGTTCAAGGCGCACCTGGCGAGAAGCGAGGCCGCACAGTCGATCTACCTCTCGTACTGGCTGAGGTTTGCTCCGAACTTTCGATGGGTCAAGGGCGGCAAGCTGCCCGGGGTGTGCGGTGGAGGCTGCCCCAGCGGAGGCGCGGCGGTCACCGGGTACGACGGCTGGTCGATGCGAATCATGTGGCGTCCGCACGGCGACGGCGAAGAGTACGCGTACATCCTGCCGGCGCAGGCGTACGGAACGGAACTCGGTCTCGGGACATGGAAGTTTTCGACCGGCGAATGGCATCGCGTTGCCCAGGAGATCGTCCTCAATTCGGGCGGGGCCGCGAACGGCGAGTCGCGCGTCTGGTTCGACACCGATCCGACGCTCCCGCCCACGTTCGAGGCGAAGGACCTGATCTATCGCCTGGACGACGGTCCCGCCGACGGCGCCGACACGCTCTTCTTCTCGACCTTCTTCGGAGGGCACGACGCCGGCTGGTCCACGCCGGTCGACACGTTCGTCGACTTCGCGAACTTCGTCGCCTGCAGGTGACCTGGCGCGAGCAATGCGAGCTACGACAGGGAGCGACTTCCGCAGCGAGAGGTACGACGCGTTCCGCGACCGCGAGCGACGCCGCCGAGACCTTCCGGATGCAGAGGTTCACGCACCTCGTCTGCGTCGGCGGCCAGCGGCGCCTACTCTAGCCTGAAAGCGTGGCATTCCCGATGAGCGTCGCCACGAAATCTAACGGCGTCGGATCAAGAATGTTGAGGGTCGGGGAATCAAGGCGCTCCGATCGGCTCGCGGGGGGGGGCCCAGCGCGGGGCGCGCGGGGCTACGGCGCCCCGCCGTCCGCCGCGCGCGGCCCGATCTGGCAGTAGCGAGGGAACACGGCGGGTATCGGAGGGTAGGGCTGCGTCGACACCTTGAAGGGGTGGTCTTCGAAGAATTGCCAGATCGCCGGGCAGATCGCGGGCGGGCCGCTGACGTGCCCCAGGCCCGTGTCGCAGTCCATCGAAAACCCGTGCTTCTTCGCGACATCGGCCTCCCACAGCGCGCTCTCGACCGCGAAGTCGAGGAGCACCACGTCTACACCTGGCGCGCCGTGGGTGGCCATGGCCGCGGGTACATTGCTCGGATCCTGGGGCGTGGTGGTGGGATCGAGCGTGAATCCGCCCACCGAGGTGAGCCCGCCGGAGAGCGGCGCCGCGGCGGCGATGTACCCGGAGCGCGCATAGGACATCCACGTCGTCTGCAGGCCTCCCGCGCTGGCGCCCGACACGTAGATGCGCCGCGTGTCGATGTGAAGCTGGTCGATGGCGCACGCGACGACCTGGTCGGCCGTGAGAAAGTCGTCCGTGAACCAGACCGCGTCGCCCGTGTCGGTGCCCGTTCCCTTGGAATTTTCAAACGAAGCCACGACGCCGCCCGCGGCCGTGACCGCCTGGATCTGCGCCGTTCCGAACTGAAGGGTAGCGTCGGTCGAGTGACCATTGGTCCCGTGCCAGAAGAGCACCACGGAGCCGTGCTGGTCGGCCGTTGGTTTGCCAGCCCAGATCTCCACTTGCTCGCCGGAGAACATGACCGTCGATGCATTCGCGCCCGCCATCGTCGGGCATGTCCCTATGATCTTGGGTAGGTACTGGGCCGACGGGCTGCCGCCTGAGGGGTCGATGCCCGACCCCGAGCTGCTCGAGCTCGCGCCTGCGTCGGTGATGTCCCCGGAGCTCGATCCGGAGCTCCCGCTCGATCCCGACGAGCCGCCCGAGCCGCCGTTCGACCCCGAGCTCCCGCTCGTCGCGCCGCTCGATCCCGAGCTGCCGTTCGATCCCGAGCTGCCGCGCGACCCCGAGGAGCTCCCGGAACCGCCGGAGCCGCTGCTGCTCGTGTCCCCAGGTCCCCCGAGTCCCGCCGGGTCCGTCGTCGACGACCCACCACCACAGCTGATGACGAGCGCGAAGCCGGTGACTGTTATTCCCAAGCCGAGTGTGCGACGCATGGCATCCTCCGTCGCGGCGTCCGAGACACCCCCGGCCGCCGCGCGCGCCATTGTTAAAGCTCTTCTGGGACCAACGTTCAACCCCACTTGCCCATTAAAGTTTCAATCATCTATGTGCAACATAAGATTGCGTCGCAGCGGTATCCGCTCATTCGAGGCGTCCATGGCGCCGAAAGAACGCCCATGACCGCCCGAACAGGACGAAATGAACCTCTCCGCCCGCCGCCCCGTCGTCGCGCTCGCGCCGGACAAGTTCCGGGGTTCGCTCGCGGCCTCAGCGGTGTGCTGTGCTTCAATGGCGCGTGGCCTGCGGCGCGTCTGGCCTCTGGCCGAGGTGCGCTCTTGCCCGATGGCCGATGGGGGCGGAAGGGACGCTCGACGCCGTGCGGGGCGGCGTCGGCCCGCGCGGAAGTCGTCACGTGCATACGGTCAGCGGCGCGGGAGGGCAGCCCATCGAAGTCGCTTATGGAGTCCTCGACGGCCCTGATGGACAGACCGCGATCATCGAAGTCGCTCGGATCGTGGGAATTGCCGATCCCGTCGGGATGGCGGCGCCGGTCGCGGCGCGCTCGACGAAGGGCGTCGGCGAGTTGCTTCGCGCGCTACTCGACGCCGGACTACGCCGTTTCCTCGTGCATCCTGCGTGCCTATCGTTTCCGATTCGGGTGCAGCACCGAGAAGCTGTCGCGCGAGGAGCTCTACCAGCTTTACTTGGCATTCGGCGGGGAGGCCGCCGCGGCCGACATCCAACCGAGCTATCCGTTCCAGCCCCCGAAGAGCCCGAGCAAGTGGAGGAGGGCAGCGCCGAGCCCGCCGCGGATACCAACGTTCCGGAAACGGCGAATAAGAAGAAACGAAAGCGCGTTCGCTCCATGCAGGTCGCTCCGCACGTCGAGCGGATCGTTCAGACGGTGGCCCTCCCCCCCGAGGAGCGATCGTGCGCTCTTTGCGGCGACGACAGGAAGGTGTTCGGGTACTTCTGCTCAAGCTGCTTTCCCACAATCTGCTCCGACGCTTTGTGCTGCAGACCCGCCTGCCGCATCTTCAAACGTGGCGCGCGAGCTGGGTCCGCCGCGTCTTGATTTGCATTCGCGGCCGTCTGCTACGCAGCGGCCGGTCCTGGAGCCTACGGCTCCCGCCCGCGTCCCCCCTACTCCGTCCGACGGGCTGACGGCATCAGCGTTTGCGTGCGTGGGGGTAAGGGGGGGGTAAGGGGGGGTAAGG
>CALFNG010000310.1 GCA_937902985.1 uncultured Myxococcales bacterium | reverse complement strand
TCGCGACCAACCGACCGCCTATCGCCCCACGCCCCAGATTTCGCCCGTGGCCCAGGTGGAGTCGAGCAGCGCCAGGACCACGTGGACGACCTCCTCGGCGGTGCCGAAGCGCCCGAGCGGCGATCGCGTGGCCAGGCGGTGCATGCGCAGCGGATCCGCGTCGGCCTCCGGATCGGCGACGATTCCGAGCGACACCATGTTGACGCGCACCTCCGGGGCCAGCTCGACGGCCAGGGCTCGGAGCCCGGTCTGGAGAGCGCCCTTCGCGGTCAGGTAGGCGACATGGTTCGTGTAGGGCCGCGTCACCCCGGCGTCGGTGAGGGCGACCACCGCGCCGCGGGCAGACGCGAGGTCTTCGGCGAGGGCGTGGACGAGGAGCAAGGGGGCGATCGCGTGGACGGCGAGGGTCTGCCGCAGGTCGTCGCGGCGCAACGTCTCGAACGGGGTCCGCGGGAACGGCCCGCAGGCGATGACGACGTCGTCGACCTTCCCGACCGTGCGACGGATCCCGTCGAAGATGATCTCGGGCGCCGCGTCGTCGAGGAGATCGGCGCAGACGAACGGGACTGCGGGGAGCTCGGGGCGCGAGAGCTCGACGGAGAGCGCCTCGAGCCGGGGACCGTTTCGAGCCGTCAGGATGGCGCGGTCGCCGCGGTGGGCGAGCGCCCGCGCGACGGCGACGCCGAGACGTCCCGTGGCGCCCATCACGAGCACCTTGCGACCGGGCTGCATGCTTGCGTCTTGTAGCGCCGTCACCCCTCTCCACTCAAGCCGGCTACCATCGGTCCCGGCCTTCTCGTCGCGATCCGGCGCGGCGAGGCCTCCGCTCCTTGTCGCCGTCCAGCCCTCCCCTCGCCCTCTCGCTCGGCCGCCCGTCTCCCTGGCCCGCGGTCACGGCGTTCGTCGCCGCGTTCTTTCTGGCGCTGGGATCGAGCGTCCTCATCGTCTTCGTCGTGGCCTGGGTGCGCGTCTCCGGGCATCGCCCCCTCTTGCTCGCCGAGGCCAACGCGTTCGCGCTGTCGCCCGCGGGCTTGATGGTCGGCGCCCTCGGGAACGCGGCCGTTCTCGCCGCCGTCGCCTTCGTCGCGGCCCGCCTGCAGGGGCGCGGCGTCAGCGCCCGCCTGCGCCTCGGCCCCACGGGCGCGAGCCCCCTCGGCGCCTTGGCGGCGACCGCGGGGATGGTCGGACTGAGCGTCGCTTGCGGCGCGGCGACGGAGCTCGCGGGCGTTCGCGGCAGCGGGGTCATGGACACCATGTCCCAGGCTCTTCGCGGCCCCTCGGCCGGGCGGTTCGTCGCGGCGGTCTTGACCATCGGCGTGGCCCCCGGCTTCGCCGAAGAGATATTCTTTCGCGGGAACATGCAGACCCGCCTGGTCGCGAGCTGGGGACGCTGGCCGGGGATCGGGGCCACCGCGGGGGCGTTCGGGCTCATTCACCTCGACCTCGTTCAGGGATCGCTGGCCTTCGTGGCCGGCCTCTATCTCGGATGGATCGTCGAGCGCTTCGGCGGCGTTCGCCCCACCATCGCCGCCCACGTCGCGAACAACACGCTCTTCGTCACGCTGGCCGCGGCGGGCGCGGGCGCCGCGGGCTCGCGGGTCGCCGACGTGGCCGTCGTGGCGGCCGGCGGAGCCGTCTGGGTCGCGGCGATCGCGCTGCTCCGGCAGCGGCGAGCGCTGGCGCCGTCCGTCTCCGCCCGCTGATGCCTCGGAGGGCCTCAGAGCATCGAGACGCGCTTCATCAACGTGCCGCAGAGATCGGACTGGGCGTTGCGTTCGCGCTCGATCGTGAGGGCGGCGCGAAAGGTCTCGGCCGCCGCCTTCTCGTTGCCCAGGGCCACCTGACACATGCCGAGCATCTCGTGATCGCCCGGCTCTCCGTGCTCTTTCACGAGGCGCTCGAGCGTGGGGAGCGCCACGCGGTGGGCTTCGACCATCGGCGGCGTCGGCGGATCGGGGACGCCCTTCGCGTGCACCATCAGGCGCAGGGCCTGACGCTGATCGTTCGGCTCGCACGCTGCGAAGCCGGGACTCGAGAAGAGCGACCGGTAACCCGCGTACGCGGCGTTCCGATCGCCCGCGCGCGCGTTGCCCACGATCACCTTGACGGCTGCGACAAGCTCGGGACTCGCCATGATGCCCTTCAAAGTAACACGGAGCGACCCCTCAGTCCGAGAGCATCTCTTTCAGCCGCGGCACGATGAAGGCGACGGCCCCATCACCCTTGATGCCGCCCTCGATCTGCTTACCGGAGGCTCGCCCATCGGCCGACGGGAGGGCGAAGAGCGGAATGTATTTCGACACGTAGCCCGCGGACGCCAGGCGCTCGCCGTCGCGATCGAGGTCGAACTCGAGCAAGGTCATCGTGGGGAAGGTGGCGTCGAGCTCGCCATGCTCGGCCGCGTGGTGAAACCGCTGGCAAGGCTCGCACCATGTGGCGCCCACATAGACGACGAGCGTGCGCTTCGAAGCGGCGGCACGCGCCAGCGCGCCGCGGACAGCCGACTCGACGGCCTCTCCGGGGGGGGCCTCCACGAGCTCGATGCCGTTGCGATCGGGGGCTGGCGCCCAGTGGGTTCCCGTCGGCGTCGGCGTCGGGGCCGCGTCGAGCACGACGACCGCCGCCGCGCCGGGCGCCACATCGACGCGCGCGCGCGCCTCGCCTGCCTCGGATTTGCACCCACTGTCTACGCTGTCTACGCTCGCGCCCCCGCTCGCGATCGCCAGCGCGAGAACCGTCGCCCTTCCGCGCACGCGCGCCTCAGCGCCAGACGTCGGCGATGGTCGCCGCACCGGCCGTGTTACCCAGGCGTGGAACGTCGAGGCCGTCTTCGATCGTCGCGAGCAGAGACTCGTGGGTGTACGCGCCGGCGGTGACGGTGCCCGCCTTCGCCAGCGGCGACACCACCGCGAAGGGCACCGGCGCGTGTCCGAAGGCGTCGGGCTCGTCGCCGACGATGAAGAGCGCGTCGGACCCTCCAGCCGCGAACCCCGGCGTCGCCAGGATGGCGGGTACCTGCGCGGCCAGCCACTGGTCGCCCGGCTTCACGGCATCGGGTCCGCAACCCATTGCGGGCGCACCCTACCACACAATAGCCCAATACCAACTTGGGCACGCCCGCAATTCGTTCTTTGAGACGGGGGCAATTGCCCCGGGGCGTGCGGACACATATCGGGAGCGAGTCCTGGTCGTTACGGGCCGGGTGCCGGGTCACGCCGCACGCCGCACACCGCACACCGCACACCGCACGCCGCACGCCGGGTCGCGCCAAGAGTCGCTTGGCCGCGGTTCGCGGCCTGCGCCGAGACGCGAGCGTGCGAACCAGCGAAAGTGCGAGCGTGCGAACCAGCGAAAGTGCCGCGCTCCTTGCCGTCTCAAAGGCGCTTCAAGGGACTTTCGGGGGGGGTCTGGTTTCACAATTCAGCTGAGGCGCGTAATGTACGCTTCGCATGGTCCTGTGCCCGCGATGTGCCGTCCCTTGTGACGACGGTCATCGCTTTTGTTTTGCGTGCGGCGGCGAGCTGTCGCCCGCGGAGGCCGGCGACGACCCGCTCGTGGGACGCACCCTTCCCGGCGGCTATCGCGTGACGCACCTCGTCGGCGTGGGAGGCATGGGGCGAGTCTACTGTGCCGAGCAGGTCGCGCTCGGTCGCACCGTGGCCGTGAAGGTCGTGCACCCGAGCCTCGCGGACGAAGAGCAGACGGCCGCTCGGTTCCTCAACGAGGCGCGCGCGGCGAGCCGTTTGAGCCACCCGAACTCGGTCGCCATCTTCGACTTCGGCCGCACCGACGACGGGCGCCCGTACATCGTCATGGAGTACCTCCGCGGTCGCGACCTGAGTCGCGTCGCGGCCGACGAGGGGCCCCTCCCTCTGACGCGGCTCGTCGACGTGCTGCGGCAAACGCTCGCGGCCCTCGAAGAGGCGCACGCGCTCGGGATCGTGCACCGCGATCTCAAGCCCGACAACATCGTTCTCGAGCCCCTGCGGTCGGGCCTCGACTTCGTGAAGGTCGTCGACTTCGGCCTGGCAAAAATTCTGCCTAGCGGCTCGACGGACCGCGCGCCGAGCGGCCCCGGCGCACTCACGAGGCCTGGCCTCGTTTGCGGTACGCCCGAGTACATGAGCCCCGAGCAGAGCCGCGGAGACCCGCTCGATGGGCGGAGCGACCTCTACTCGGTGGGCGTCGTGCTCTTCGAGCTGCTGGCCGGCCGCGTGCCCTTCGTGGCCGATACCGCAACCAAGACGCTCCTCTTGCACTTGACCGAAGCGCCGCCCGACCCCCGCGACGTCGCGCCCGACCGGGTCATTCCCGCTCCCTTCGCCGAGGTCACGGCCAAAGCGCTGGCCAAGGACGCCAGCGACCGTTTCCAGAGCGCTCGCGAGCTCGCCGACGCGCTCGATCAGGCCTTGCTCGAGAACGAAGGCCGCCCTTCGTTCGAACCCGCCCCGGCGACGGCCGTTCGATGCCGTGCCTGCGATGCGTCCTCGCCCATGGGTCAGAAGTTCTGTGGAGATTGCGGCGCCTCGATCGTGAGCAAGCCCCCGCCGAGCAGCTCACGGCGTCCGCCTCCGCTCCCGCGCGACGACGCGTTCGCCGCGACGCTCTGGCCCGCCGAGGTGACCGGCATCGCTCCCGCCTTGCCGCTCCTCGCTCGCGACGACGCGATGGCATGGCTCGACTCGCGCTACCACGAAGCCGGCGCCGTGCTGGCCGTGGCGCGGATCGTGGGCGACGACGGGATGGGCAAGACGCGCCTGCTCCGCGAGTTGCTCGCGCGGTGCGCGCTCCGTCGTGACTTCGTCGTGCTCGTCGCGCCCGACCCGTCGCGGGCGCGCATCGGAGACGCGGCGCTGCGAACCGCCATCCGCGCGCTGGCGGCGATCCCCGAGGGGCCCGTCGATCCGTCCGTGTGGGACGCGGCGTACCCTGACGCGCGGATGGGCCTCGGCTTGATCTTCGGCGCCGACGGCGATCCGCCGAGCGGCCCCGGGCGCCGCCGAGCGCTGGCCGAGGCGCTGCGGTGGGCCATCGAAACGGCCGCCGAGCGCGCCCGCGCCGGGCCCGTCGTCCTGGCGGTCGACGACTTCGATCTCATCGACGGCACCAGCAAGAACGCGTTGGAAGACGTGCTCGGCG
>CALFNG010000309.1 GCA_937902985.1 uncultured Myxococcales bacterium | reverse complement strand
GGTGGTCAGCATGATTTCTCAACCCGGAGGCGAAAGCCGAAGGGCAAGATAAAGGCGTGGTGTCACGCGTGGGGTAAGGAAGCGATACGAATCATGAAAATTGGTGTCACCAGGGGATGCCGGGGAGTCACGGTCTCGATAAGACGTCGATTCGATGACGAAATTCTCGGAGCTACGCGGGCGCGATCGCTCGATTTCCCGGGGATCGGACGTCGCTGGCGACGGTCGCCCGAATGAGAGGCGATTGGGGCGTTGCCAGACGATCAACGTCGGCCCCGTGGACGCGGCGGCACCGAGCTCTGCGCCGTGCGCGCGCTCAAGGCTTGGCTCGAGCGAGCGGCGATCACCGAGGGGCCCATCTTCCGCAGCGTCGACCAGCATGGGCACCTGTCGAAGGACCGCCTCTCCGATCGCTCGGTCGCGCGGATCGTCCAGCGCACGGCGAAGTCCGCGGGGCTCGATCCCGCGCGCTACGGTGGGCACTCGCTGCGGTCGGGGTTCATGACGACGGCCGCCGAGAAGGGCCGCCCGCTCGAGGCGATCATGCGGCAGACCGGGCACAAGACCGAGCGCGTCGCGCGCGGCTACATCCAGTACGCGACCGTCTTCGTGAACAACCAGGCGAAGGGGCTCGTCTGATGGGTGACAGCCCGTCGGTCCTGGTCAGGCTGCGCCTCAGCGCGCGCGATCGCGCGCTGCTCGAGCAGCTCGTCGAACACGAACGGCGCGAGCTCGAGCACCTCGGCGTCGAGGTCTCGCTCTCCAGCGTCATGCGTAAGCTCATTCGAGCGGCGGCGAAGGCCTCCGCGATCGACGTCGCCGGCGACGAGCTCCCTCGTCGGGCCGCTCCGGCATCGGCCCCGCCGTCGACGACGCCGGCGCCTTCACAGGATCAGGTGCGGGCGCTCCTGCGAAAGAAGATGGCCGAGCGCCGGGGGCTCGGTGCCGAGCTCGCGCGCAAGCTCGGCGTCGAGCGCGCGCAGGTGTCGAGGTTCAAGGCAGGCAACGAGTCGTCTCCGGCAGGAAAACTCGCCGGACTCTACGCGCTCCTAGCCGGGCCAGAGACGTGTGCATGTGGCATCCTCCTCAGTGCATGGACACGGGCGAGCAACTTCGGCTTCAGATCCTTCGTCAAACCGCGGAGCAAAAGTTCATCGAGCCGCTCAAGACGCACGGGTGGACGGCGCGCATCGCTCGCGAAGTGGCGGCCGACAGCGGTTACCTCGTCATTGAGGCGGAGCGGGGCGGCATGACGCACAAGGTCGCGCTCATGTACGCCTCCGCCACGCGGAACGAGGTCTACCGGCAACTGGCCACGGAAACCGAGCACATCTACCTCAACAGCGAACCATACAAGCTCGAGTCGTACGCCCACGGCATCTCGACGCCGGTAAGCGTGGCGGACGACTTCTTCGACCTCCTCTTGAAGTGGAATGCGGACACGCAGGAGACCGTCGCGGCGCAACCGCCCGCGAAGGAGATCACGCCCGTCGCTAACGAGAACCTCGTGATTCAGTCCGACGACCCGATCCAGGGCATCTGGATCCGGCTTCGACAACTTCAGAGCGTCACGCTCGCGCGCAAGACCGTCCAGAAGCGACTCGTCGCAGCAAAGCTCGCCGAGTCGGACAGCGCTGCAACGAAGGCGGAGGGACTCGCGTTCGCCGTGAGGAACGCGGCCGACTACTTCAAGCTGCGCGACGATCAAGGCGTCAGTCAGCGCGTGCTCAACCTTTACTACGGCACGCTCTCTTTTGCGTTCGCGGAGATGCTTGCGCATCCAGCCGGTCCGGCGACGCTCGGGGAGATCGAAGAGGTCACCAAGCAAGGCCACGGCCTCTACACGATCGACGGTCCGACCGAGGGGCTCGACAAGCTCGTAGTCGGAGTGATCGCCTCCGGTTTTTTCCCGAGATGGATGGCCTTCCACGGTAAGGACGTCGCGGCGCTACCGACGAAGAAGCCACGGTCGCACGCGGATCTCGAGAAGCTGCCCTCGACGATGTACGTGACGATCGAGCAACTGTTCGCGCGGATCCCCGACATCGGCGACCTCTTCGTCGACATCTTGTCGGGTAAGGGGCTGGCGCGGTGCCGAGCGTCTTCCTCGGTCCGTTTCCAGTCCCTCCCCATAGGAACTGTACGTGCGGTTTTCCCGCATACAGCTCGCCCGGCGAGCTTCGCCTGAAGGGTTATGAGTCGAGTGGTGCTCACGGTTGCTTTCACGCGTACGAGGTGGCGCTCCCGAGGGGCTGGAGTTTCCAGTCCCAGTACAGACCGAGAACGCCGTACAGGTATTCGTTACTCCACCGCCGCCAGCCCACGCTCGTCTTTCGTCTCCGCTTTCTTCGTGTCAGGAAGGTCCGGACCTTCATCTCGAGGTAATCTCGAATCTCGCTGAATGCTCGGCTCGAG
>CALFNG010000308.1 GCA_937902985.1 uncultured Myxococcales bacterium | reverse complement strand
GCCCGACGCCCGACGCCCGACGCCCGACGCCCGACGCCCGACGGGCCGCCGGCCGCCGGCGTGGCGAGCGAGTATGACCCTGGCGCATATCGTGTTTGGCGTTTGGGGTGCTTGCGGCGACCTACCAGGGTGGCGATCGATCCTGTAAAGTGGGATGGGCTGGCGAATTTTGCCTGATTCACGGGAACGATGAGATGACGGCGACGCACGAGGAGCGTGTCGTTCGAGCCCGCGCGAGGGTGGGGAGCGTGCTCAATGCCAAGTACCGACTCGACCGAGTGGTCGGCGTCGGAGGCATGGCCGCGGTCTATGCAGCCACGCACCTCCGGAACGCGAGTCGCGTCGCCGTGAAGGTCTTGCATCCGGAGATGGCCGCCGACTCGAACGTGCGCGCGCGCTTCTTGCGCGAGGGCTACGCCGCGAACAGCGTCGAGCACCCCGGCACCGTGCGCATCCTCGACGACGACAGCGCCGAAGACGGGACCGTGTTCCTCGTGATGGAGCTCCTCGAGGGCGAGACGCTCGACCACCGGTGGGAGCGCAACGGGCATCGCCTTGGCGACCGCGAGGTGGCGCGCCTCGTTTACCAGGTGCTCGACGTGCTGGCCACTGCCCACGACAAGGGCATCGTTCACCGCGACATCAAGCCCGAGAACCTCTTTCTGACCCGCGCGGGCATGCTCAAGCTGCTCGACTTCGGCATCGCCCGGCTCATCGAGGCTCCGGTCACGGCGACACGCCCGGGGGGCATCGTGGGGACGCCAGCGTTCATGGCGCCCGAGCAAGTGCTCGGCAAGGTCGTCGATCCGCAATCGGATCTCTACTCCGTTGGCGCCACCGCCTTCGCGCTCCTCTCGAAGCGCTACGTGCACGAGGCCGACAACGCCGCCGAGATGATGGTGATCGTCGGGTCACGCCCTGCCCGGTCGCTCGCGCTCGTGTGCCCGGACCTCCCGAAGCCGCTGGCCGCCGTCTTCGACCGCTCGCTGCGGTTCGAGAAATCGGAGCGCTGGGCCGACGCCAGGTCGATGAAGACCGCGCTCGGCGCTGCGTATCGCGAGGCGTTCGAGGCCCCGATGCCGGGCAGCGAGGAGGCCGAAGACGAGACCATTCTCCGCGTGCCCTCGGGAGCCATCGAGGCGCATGCGCGGGCTCCTCGTTGGGACCGCGCGTCGGCCGCCGTCACGGTGCTCACCGGCGCGACGCCGGTCATCACCCAGCGCGTCGAGCCGGTTCCGCACGGGCTGCTCGGCGCGCACCCGCGCGTGTGGCGGCCCTCGTTCCTCGCGGGTGCGGGCGTGGTTCTCGTCGTCGCGGTCGCGGCTTTCGTGGCCATCGCGGCCGGGAGCTCGTCTCCGGAGACCGCGGCCGGGAGCCGGCCCTCCTCCGCGCCTGCAGCCATGGCGACGGAGCACAAGAGCGACCGACCGTCGGCCTGGCGCGCGCTCGCCGACGAGAGGTCCGGCGCGAGCGGGCCTCCGTCGATCCCCGTCGAGTCGCTTCCGGCCGTCGCTCCGGTCGGTCCGACGGCGGGGCCGAGCCCCAACCTCGGGGCTTCCGCGCCGCCCCCTGCTCCTGCGCGCGCCGCGCCCGCCAGGCCGTCCGGCTGCACTCCGCCCTTCACCATGGATCCGGCGACGGGCAAGAAGAAGTGGAAGCTCGAGTGCCTTTGAGCCGCTTCGGGCCGGCATTCACAATCGCGTTCGCCTTGGTCGTCGCGGGTCCCCCGGCCCTGGCGGACGAGCCCACGAAGCAAGAGTGCGTCGCGGCGAACGAGAGCGCGCAGGATCTCCAGCGCGCGTCCAAGCTCGTCGAGGCGCGCGAGCACCTCCGCGTCTGCGCGGCGAAGGCGTGCCCCCGGGCGGTCCGGGTGGACTGCGCGGAGCGGCTCGACGCGATCGAGAAGGCGCTCCCGACCGTGGTGCTCACGCCCAGAGACGCGGGCGGAGGCGCCGAGCTCGGCTCGGCGACCCTCGCCATCGACGGCGCCACGCTCCCCGAGCCGCTCGACGGAACGCCCGTCTCGGTCGATCCGGGCACGCACACGTTCACCGTGTCCCTGGCGGGGCGCTCGCCGGTCTCTCTCCGCCTCTCTCTGAACGAAGGCGACGCGGTACGGCGCGAAGTCGTGCTGAAGGCGCCGCGCATGCTCGCCGGCAAGATGGCGCCGGACTCGGACGCGATCGCGGCGGGTCCCGAGGGGCAGCAGGCCGCGCCGCCGGCCGCCCTCGCCGAGGGCTCCGAGACCCGCACGAACACGTTGCGGCTGGCCGGCTGGTCGGCGCTCGGCGTCGGTGCGGCGGGCGTCACCCTCGCCTCGATCTTCGGCATCCTGGGCCTGGAAAAGAAGGCGTGGCTCTCGAAGACGTGCCCCGACCCCGATGGGAAGTGCAAGCCCGCGTCGCCCGCCGAGGGACAGGCCATCCAGACGAACATCGACGGCGTTCATTTCGACGGCGCCGCGGGCGACATCAGCCTCCTCGTCGGCGTGCTCGGGCTGGGCGCCGGAGGAACGCTCCTCTACCTCGCGTCCGAGAACCACGCCCCCGATGCCGCGCGGCCGCGCTCGGCGTCGCTGCACGCAAAGCTCCACGCGAGGCTCAACGCGAGGGCTTGGGTCGGGCTCGGCGACGTCGGCGTCGCCGGGAGCTTCCCGTGAAGCCCGAGCTAACCGGCGCAACGAGCGTCGCTTTCGCCGCGCTGGCCCTGGCACTGGCCGCCGCCGCGGGATGCACCGCCGTCCTGGGCGACGGGCACTACAGCATCGAATACCTCGACGGGAGCGCCGCGATCCCCGACGACGACGGCGGCAGCGGCGACGCCGCGGGGGTCGGCGCCGCGTGCGCGTCCGAGACCCAGCGTTGCAGCGGCAAGAACGCCGAGGCGTGCGGCTCCGACGGCCGGTGGACGACGATCACCAAGTGCCCCTATCTGTGCACCGGCGCGGGCGTGTGCGGCGGCGCGTGCGCGCCCGGCGCCAAGCAGTGCGCCGGCACGAGCGCGCAGACATGCGACGCCACCGGCACGTGGCAGAACTCCCAGACGTGCCCGTTCGGATGTACGAACGGAGCCTGCGGGGGGGGCTGCGTGCCCGGCTCGGGCCAGTGCGCCGGCGCTGCCGCGCAGACGTGCGACAACACCGGCACCTGGGTGACGAGCCGCACGTGTCCGTTCGTCTGCACCGGGCCCGGCAACTGCTCGGGGAGCTGCTCGCCGAACGCGAAGCAGTGCTCCGGGCCGACCCCCCAGACGTGCGACGCCACGGGCTCGTGGGCCAGCCAGCCGGGGTGCGTCCACCCGGCTCCGGATTGCGCCGACGGGAACTGCACCTGCTCGGGCGCGGTGTGCGGCGGCATCTGCGCGGAGACGCAAACCGACATGCACAACTGCGGCTCGTGCGGTCACGACTGCGGAGGGCAAGCGTGCCAGGGAGGGCAGTGTCAGGCGGCGACCCTCGCTTCGAGTCTGTCGAACCCATGGGGAATCGCGCTCAGCGCGACCAACGTCTACTGGACGAACACCGGCGACGGCACGGTCATGACGGTGCCGCTCGCAGGCGGCGTCGCGGCGACGACGCTCGCCGCCGGCCAGAGCAACCCCATGAGCATCGCGGTCGACGGGGCGAACGTGTACTGGGTCGCGACCAGCGGCGGCACCGTGATGGAGTGCGCGATCGGCGGCTGCGCCGGCACGCCGACGGCGCTCACGTCCGGCCAGACCTCTCCCTGGGGCATCGCCATCGACTCCGCGAACGTGTACTGGACGTCGGGGAGCGCGGTGACGCGCCTCGCCTTCGCGTCGGGCTCGAGCGCGGTCGCGGTCGGAGCCGAGATCAAGACCCCGCTCCCGTTGGCGGTCGACGCCACGAGCGCCTACTGGGCCGATTCGGGCGGCGGAGTCTACAAGTGCCCGGTCGCTGGCTGCGCGAGCACCCCGACGACGCTGGCGAATGGGCTCTTCGGGGGCCCCGCCGACGGACTCGCGCTCGACGCGGGCAACGTCTACTGGACCGACAGCGGGCTCGGCACCGTCAACAAGATCTCCAAGAGCGGGAGCAACTCCACGCCGATCGCGCTGATCCAGTCGAAGCCGCTCGGCATCGCCGTCGACGCGACCAACGTGTACTGGGCGAACAGCGGCGACGGCACGATCATGAAGGCGCCCGTCGGCGGCGGCACGGCGGCGACCGTGGCCTCCGGACAGAGCGGGCCCGCCGGGGTCGCGCTCGACGCGACCTTCGTTTACTGGACGAACCAGACCGGCGGGACGGTGATGAGGATCGCCAAGTAGCGACGGATCGGCGGCTGCGCGCTCACAAGAGAAACGACACGCCGACCGAGGCGTCCGGAAAGCCGAGCCGCATCGTCAGCGCGATCCGGTCGGTGAAGAGGAACCGCCCGCCGACGTAGAGCACGGGCCACGCCTGGGTGTCCCGGCCGGAGCCGACCGCGATCCCCGGCTCGCCGAAGACGGACCAGTGGGTCGAGAGCCAGAAGTTCCACTGCATGACCACGGGAACGAGGACGCGGCTGTGGGTGCCGACGTCGAACCCCAGGCCGATTCCGATGCTGTCGTTGATGCTCTTCACGAAGCCGTCGGTGATGTGGAACGTCCCGCGAAAACCGATGCCGAAGTTGTCGCCCTCCTCGAAGGGCCCGGCGAATCCGAGGAGCAGGTGGGGCTCGGCTTCGAAGAAGTAGGGCGTGTGATCGCCGGGGGCGCGGATGATCGAGCGCTCGTCGGCTCGCGCGCCGACCGGAGCGAGCATGGCGGCGGCAAACGCGACCGCGGCGATCGTAGCCGACGTGACGGGCTTGATGGACGTGACCCTCGGCGTGCGAATCATGGCCCGGTCATAGACCGGGGGCGGCGGCGGCGCCGCTTTCAGTTCGGCACCGGGGGGGTGGTCGTCTCGATCGACGGAGCGCGCGCCACCGCGGCGGCGGCGGGCGCGGCGTCGTTCGGTTCGGACCGGGCAGGCACCGACCAGCCCGTCCCGAAGTAGCCGCCCGCGCGCACCTTGCCTCCGCCCAGGATGAGTTGGCCGCTCGCCGGCGCGACGTCCTGGTCGAACACGACGAAGTCCGGAAGGATGTCGGGCAGCGAGAGCGAACGCCACGTGCCCAGCGGACCGACGCCCTCGACGACCACGACGTAGCGATCCAGGCGCCGCGGGTTCGGGCGGATGAACGCGACCCCGAGCTGCGAGACGCTCGCGCCACCGTGCTCGGCCTGGTCCGTGCGGTCGCCCGGCCTGGCCGCATAGCGCTGATCGCCGACCAGGATCTCTTCCCCCGCGATGCGGATCGGGAACGACGGCTCGAGGTCGCGTACGATGCGGTTCGACGCCGCGTTGCCCACGAGAAAGAGCGCCCGGTCGTTCGCGATCGACTCGCCGCGCGCGACGAACTCGGCGTCGCTCATCACCGGGTAGTCGACGTGGACCCCCGCCCGGACGTGGGCCCACGCTTGCGCCACTTCCTCGTTGGCCCGCGCTTGCGCCGGATCGCCCGCGCCCCAGACGAAGACGACCGGCTCGTGGAAGACGTCGCGGATGGGCCCCGTGACGGTCCCGTGCTTGAAGGGCCCTTCGTGCACGGCGGCGCCCGCGCGCCACTCGGCCCCCTCCTTGTGCAGTTCGATCGGCTCGCCCGCCTGAAACACGAGCTTGCGCCCGTCGATGCCGACGGTCACCGGGGCGGCGTCGTCGATACGCACGGCGTCCCGGTCGAGGGCCAGCGCGGCGACGCCGTGGGTCGACGCCGCGATCCCGTTGTTGCCGTCGATGCGCGCGTTGATCTCGCCCCACGAGTCGCTCGCGGCGAGCTCGCGCACGTGGACCCAGGCGTCGTCTGCCCAGCGCGTGCTCGGGGTCTTGAACCGGATGGCCCGCGGGTGCGCCGGGCGGCGCCGGGCGAGCAGCCATTTCGCCCCCTTCAGGTCTTCGTACGTCGTCTGCCAGACGTTGTGTCCGAGATCCGGGTGCTCGTGCGTGACGTCGTAGTTGAGCTCCGTGTAGCGATCGATGAGGACGCCGCTGTTCTCTTCGGGCAGGTCCTTGGTGCCGTGCACGATGTAGAGCGGCAGGTACATGCCGTTCTCCGCCCAGAACACGTTCGACCGCTCTTCTGCGACGAAGCGCTCCCACGGCCGCATGGCGCGCGCCCCGATGTCGCTGCGAACGAAGTAGCTGTGGTAGCCGCACAGCGGCTCGGCCGCGGCGAAGCGGTCGGGGTGATGAAGCGCGCAGGCCGCGGTGCCGATCCCGCCCATCGACGGGCCCGTGATGGTCACGCGCGTGCGGTCGATCGGGTACGTCGCCGACGCCCAGTCGACGACGCGCATCACGTCTTCTTCGCCGACGTCGCGGTACATCGTGTTGAAGTGCCCGTCGGGCGCGACCACGATCGCCTCGAGCAGCGGCAGATCGCGGCGCGGGTGCCTGTCTTCCCAGTTGCCGTCGCGATCCGGGTCATCGAAGCCGAAGAGCCACATGATCATCTCGAGCGGACGCCCGTTCATGCCGTGGAGCGCGACGATGAGCGGGTAAGTGCGGCGGGGATCGAAGTCGGGCGGCACGTAGACCGCGAACTCGGAGAGATGGCCGTCGGCGGGCGACCGGTAAGCCCTGCGCATCGCGCCCTTTCGCCACGTGCGCCCGACGTACGGATCCTGCTGCGTCTCGAGGGACGCGGACAGCCCGTCGAGCTCCCGAGCGTCGTCGAGCTCGGCGGTCAGATCGCCGTCGCCAAGGCTGACGAACTCGACGAGGCGCGCGCGCAGGTGCTCGACGCTGTCGAGGGCCCCGGCCGACAAGGCCGACAAGGCCGACAAGGGAATGGCGCGGGCGTCGCGGATCGCCCGGTCGGCGCGCGCCGCGGCCGAGCGCACGGCCTGGCGCGGGTGGAAGGCGCAGTCGATCGGCCGGCCGGCGACCTCGATGTGCACCGTCCAGTCGTCGTCTTCCACCTCCTCGCCGCTGACCCGAGGGAGGCGGACGACGAGCTCCTTCGGCGAGCGATCGTCGATCGCGACCTGGCCGGCGTCGACCTCGTAGAGGGGAGGCGGGGCGCCGTCGAACGGCATCGAGCGGATCAGGCGGGCGCGAACGTCGATCGGTACGCCGCGCGGCGCCCCGCCCAGGTAGCGCACCGTGAGGGTCGCCTGGTACCCGCCGGCCACCATGCCGCGGTCGAGCGTCACCGCGGACATACGCGCCGCGAGCGCGCGCGCGTCGTCGGCGCTCGCTCCCGGCAACACCCAGTCGGCTCCTCGCGGCGGCTGGAGGCTCGCGTCGAGCACGCGCACGCGCAGCGTTCGCGGAAGGCCGCGCCGGTGCAGCCCGATGAGGATCCCGTGATCGCCCGGGGCGAGATCGAGCGGGACGAGATCCTGATCGTCGAGCTCGGGCCGCGGGTCTTCGCGCGAGAAGACGCGCCTGCCATCGACCGTGACCGCGACGCCGTCGCCTCCGCCGAGGAGGAGCACGTGGCGCCCTCCTTGCTCGACATGGAGCGTTCCCGCAGCGTAGGCGAACGCGTAAGTGCGCGACTCGATCGCAGACGCGACGTCGAGGCTGCCGTCGTTCGACGACGCCAGGCGCCAGCGGGGCGCAGCGCCGGTCGCGCCGGTCGCGTTTGTCACGTTTGTCACGTTTGCGGCGGGCCCGACCGGATCGTCGAGGCGAGGGGAGGGCGGCTCGTCGACCGGGGAGAGGGCGTGATCGAAGGGACCGGCCACCAGCCACGCGCCGAGGTGCCCGTCGGCGGAGGGAGCGAGCCGGGCGCCGGCCGCGGCTCCGTCGGCCAGGCGTTCAGCGGCGACGGCGTGGCGCTCGGCGGCGAAGACGCCGACCACGAGGACCCCAACCATCGCACGCTGGCGCCAGCTCTTCATTCGCCCCGCATCCCGGTCCTCTCCTCGTGGGCTTTCCGCGTGAGCCGTCAGTTCATGCGTCAGTTCATGGCTTGGGCGAGCGTGCGCGCTTCGTCGCGGAAGAGCACTTCGACCTTGTGTCCGTCGATCACCCTGGTCACCAGGCCATCACCGAACTTCTTGTGACGCAAGAGGTCGCCCTCCTGGAAGCTGCCGCCCGTGTTGTAGGGCTTGAAGTCGTGGGGTCCCTTGCCGTTGAGCGCCTTCTCCCACGTCTGCTCGTGCTTCACGGCCGCGGAGACGCGGGGCACTCGAATCGACGTGCCGGCCTTGGCGGGGCGCTCGCCGGGTACCGCCTTCTCGCCGGGTGCGTGTGCGCGCCAGAGGTGGGTGGCGCGGCAAGTCAGGCACTCGACTTGATGGGCCTTGCCGGCCTTCATCGAGACGATGCGGTGGTTCAGAACGAGGCGACACTTCGTGCAATAGCTGTCGACCTCGCCCGCTACTTTCATGAGCTTGGGCATATAAGTTCCGGGGTCTCTACTCTCGGTTGCGGCGGCGTTCGCGCGGGCGATCGTCTCCCGCGACGGGGCCGATCCCGTCGCCTCGCTCGCCGGCGCGGCCGGTTCTCTTCATCTGGACATCGGCCTTCACTTCGGGCTTGGGCATCTTGGCTTTGTCGTCCCCCGAGAGGCCGTCGTTTGGCTTGAAGCGAATGGTCGTACTGATCTCGAACTGGACCGTGGTGAGCATCTTCTGCATCTCACCCGCGAGGTTCGTGTGTTCCAGGAACTCGCGGACCTCTTTGGCAACGACGCGGAAGAGGCCGTTCTTCGTTTCTTCGACTTGCGCGAGGAGGTAATTGACCGCCTCGCGAGGCAGTTTCATGCCGCCGACGAATTCCTTCAGGTTGTCCGGGGCCTCGGCGGCCTTTTCGACGCCAATCTCGACGGCTCGCTTGATGAGCTCGGGAATGACGCTGTCGAGGCGGCGGCGCCTGTCGCCCGAGTCCTTCTCGCTCATGAGGCCCTCGCGCCCGGTAAGTACCGTGCGGCGCGAGATCGGTCAACGCCTGGGTCAGGCCGCGACGCGAAGAATCCGCGCGACACCAGCCGCGGCGGCATCGATCGCGGCCAGCCGGCGCGGGCCTCCGCGGGCACACAGGAGCACCGTCTGGCCGTCGACATCGACCGGTTGAACGTCGACCTCACCGCGCAACTCGGCCACGCGCGACGTGTCGTCGAGCCCCGGCTCCGTCCACTGGCCCTGGGCGAGCAAGGGAGCATAGGCAGCCAGCTCCTCGCACATCGCCCACGTGCCGGCGCCCGCCACCACGACTCCGGACCCGTCGGCGACGACAATGGCCTCGAGGCCTCCGTCGGTCCGCGCATGAGCGAGCTGGTAGTGGAGCGCGATGAGCGGGTCGTTGCTGCGCTTGCGGCGGCGTTCGTCGGTGACCGTGGCACTCGTCATGGCGCAAGTGTCCCGCGGGGCCTCCCGGGGGGCCAAGTTCGTGCGCGTGCGGCCGTCGCACGCGACCTCGTCGCGTGCTCCTTCGCATGGGCACGCGATGCGTTCTAAAGTGCGTCCACATGCCCCCGAACGACCGTGAAACCTGGGCCCGCCGGCGCGCCGCCTTCTTCGATGCGATGAGCGCCATGGGCGGTGGATCGCCGTCGCCATCGCCTTCCGCCGTGGCCGTGCTGCCGTCGGCGCCAGTGTTCTTGCGCAACAGCGACGTCGAGCACGAGTACCGGCAAGACTCGGACTTCTTCTACCTGACGGGCTTCGACGAGCCCGACAGCGTCGCCGTGCTCGACGCGCAGACGCGAACGACGACGCTCTTCGTCCGGCCTCGCGACCGCGACCGCGAGGTGTGGGACGGTCCCCGAGCCGGAGTCGACGGGGCGCGCGAGCAGTTCGGCGCCGACGCGGCGTTCGTCATCGGCGAGCTGGCCGAGAAGCTACCTGACCTCTTGCAGAACCGGCGGCGGGTTCATTACCGAATCGGGCACGACCGCAAGTTCGACGAGCGCTTCCTCGCCGCTGTCGATCGGGTGCGTGCGCGGTCGCGAACCGGCGTGTTCGCGCCCACCGAGATCGTCGATCCCGGCGCCATCCTCCACGAGATGCGCCTTCGCAAGTCGCCCGGCGAGATCGAGACGATGCGCCAGGCCGCGCGCATCACGCGCGAGGCGCACGAGGGCGCCATGGCGCGCGCGCGGCCGGGGATGCGCGAATACGAGGTCGAGGCCCTCCTGCTCGACACGTTTCGCCGACACGGGTCCGAGCGCCCGGCCTACGGGAGCATCGTCGGCTCCGGGCCCAACGCGTGCGTGCTGCACTACCGCAAGAACGACCGCCAGATCGAAGAGGGCGATCTGCTGCTCATCGATGCCGGCTGCGAGTTCGGGTACTACGCGAGCGACGTGACGCGAACCTTCCCGGTGGGAAGGGTCTTTTCGAAGCCGCAGCAGGCGATCTACGAGCTCGTGCTCGAAGCCCAGCTCGACGCCATCGAAGCCTCCCGGATCGGCACGACGCTCGACGCGATCCACGCCCGGAGCGTCGCGATCGTCACGCGCGGACTCGTGCGCCTTGGCCTGCTCGAAGGAGAAGTAGAAAAGCTCATTGAGACAGGAGCTTACAAGCGATTTTTCATGCACCGAACGAGCCATTGGCTCGGCATGGACGTCCACGACGTCGGTGCCTATTTCATCGACGGCAAGGCCCGGGGGCTCGAGCCGGGCATGGTGCTGACCGTCGAGCCCGGGATCTACATCGCGCCCGACGAGGCGAGCGTCTCCGCCGAGTGGCGAGGGATCGGCGTTCGCATCGAAGACGACGTGCTCGTCACGAGCTCGAACCCCGAGGTTCTGACGGCGGGGATTCCGAAGACCGTTCAAGAGGTGCACCGAGCCTGCGCGGGCTGACGGGGCTGGCGGGGCTGGCGGGGCTGACGGGGCTGACGGGGCTGACGGGGCTGACGGGGCTGGCGGGCGCGGGCGAGGCGGGCGAGACGCGGCCCGTCGACCACCTCCGCACGCACCCGTACGCCAGGACGCCGGACACAGCGGCGAGGCCGCCCCCGACGAGGACGGTGCCCATGGCCCAGTCGATCGAGAGCTCCTTGCCGTGCGCGAGGGGCTCGCGCGCACTCATGCGGACCCACTCTCCCGCGCGCAACCGGTGGCCGAGCTCGATCTCGCAGAACGAGATCCACAGGTAAACGGGCACGATCGAGACGCGCGATCCCAGGAACGCCCAGAGGCGATTGAGACGGAACACGGTCGCCAGCGCCAGCGCGATCCACATGTGGAACCCGAGAAACGGCGTGCAGGCCGAGAAGACGCCTGCGGCCACCGAGAAGCCGACCTCGTGCGGGGCTGAGTGCTCGTTCTTGGCGCGGACGAGGAGCTCGCGCGCACTTTCGCGGAGCCCGGTCCAGGCGCGCCGGATGGCGTTCGGTGCGCCGGTCTCGGGACGAGGGGTGGCCACGACCGTTCAGCATACGCCCGCGGCCTACGCGGTCCGCGACGTCGCTCTCCCGGACTCCTCGCCCCTCCCGTGAATTCACTCCGCTGGGGCTCCGGCTGGTGAAGGACGAACTTGGCCGCCGGCGGCGGGCTCGGGTAGCTCTAGAACGTGACGATCGACGAGTCGCTCCAGGCGTTCGTTCTCCACCTGGCGGCGGAGCGGCGCGCCTCGCCGCGGACGGTGACCGAGTACGGGCGCGACATCGAGGGCCTCGCCGCGTTCGCGCGCGAGCGCAGCCCGACCGCGGCCGAAGACGTTCGGGCGATCGACGTCTACGTGCTCCGGGCATGGCTCGCGAGCCTCGCGCGCCGCCACGCGCCGAGCTCCATCGCGCGCAAGGTGGCCGCGGTGCGCACGTGGATGCGATGGCTGCGCCGGCGCGGCCACGTGAAGAGCTGCCCGGCCGACGAGCTGGCGACGCCCAAGGTCCGGCGCGGGTTGCCGACGCTCCTGTCCGTCGACTCGGCGAAGGAGGTGGTCGAGGCTCCGTCGGGTGACACCCCGATCGGCCTCCGCGACCGCGCGATCCTCGAGCTGCTCTACGGGTCGGGCCTGCGCGTGAGCGAGCTTTGCGGCGTCGATCTCGACGCGATCGATCTGCCGGGGTCGACGGCGCGGGTGCTCGGCAAGGGTCGCAAGGAGCGCACGGTTCCGCTGGGCCGGCGCTGCGTCGAAGCCATCGAACGCTGGCTCGTGGCGCGCCCGGGCGTCGTACACCCGAAGCGCAAGACGCAAGACCCGCGCTCTCTCTTTCTTTCTCCCCGGGGCGCGCGTCTCTACGTCCGCTCGGTGCAGAAGCTCGTGCGCGCGTACGGTGGCGCAGGCACCGGCCGCGCGGACCTGCACCCTCACGCTCTCCGCCACACCTGCGCGACGCACATGCTCGATGGGGGCGCCGACCTCCGCGCCATCCAGGAGATGCTCGGCCACGCCTCGCTCTCGACGACCCAGCGCTACGCTCACGTCTCGATGGAGCACCTGATGCGCGTCTATGACGCGGCGCACCCGCTCGCGCGGGGCGCTCGCGGCGTTCGCGGCGCGGGCAGCGACGGAGGCGCCGGCGGAAAGCGCTGACGCACTCGCCGCGGGGAGGCGGGCCGAGCGCCTCCTCTCGATCTCCCGATGGACAGCGACCTGTACTAGTGTGCCCGCCTCCGTGGGCCGCATCGTCTCCAGGGTCTTCTTCGCGCTCGCCGGCGCCGTCTTCGGCGCGCTCCTCGTGTCGATCGCGGAGGCGCACTCGGCGCTGCTCACGCTGCCGGAGTACCGCGCGCCATCCTTTCTCGCGATGGTGCTCGCCGAGGTCGGCGTCCTCGCGCCGGTGGCGATCCTCGTCGGGCTAGATCGGAAGAGCACCCGTCTGAACTCCA
>CALFNG010000307.1 GCA_937902985.1 uncultured Myxococcales bacterium | reverse complement strand
GTGGAGGCGCCGGGAATCGAACCCGGGTCCGAAAATCACTTGCTCGCGCATCTACGTACGTAGCCAGCAGTTTGAATCACTCCTGGTCGCGCCTGCCGGCGGGTGCTCCCAGAAGCTAGTCACCTGTTTATTTTCGCGTCCCTCCCGGTGACCCGGGGTTCGGCTATCCAGCTTGGTTTACGCCCTCGGGAGAGGCGCTGGAGGGCCCTTCCTTCGGACGGCGTTCAGTGCTGTTTAGGCAGCGAGCGCGATCGCGTTATCGTTCGCAATCAGATTTTGCGCGGCTTTTTACGTGGGGCCGTGCGCCACGGTACGCAGCAACGAGTTCGCAGTCTCCGTCGAAACCGATCGCCCCCTTGTGGGTGAGATGCCTTGGGAAAAATGATCTAACCGCCGGAGAACATAAGGATCTACGGGCCGCCGTCAACACGCGCGCGCGAGCTCTCGCACGCGCGCCGCTTCGAGCACGCCGAACGCTCCGGGCAGGCCCTCGTCTTCGAACCGTCGCCTCGACAGCGCCGTCGCCTGGGCGTGAAGACGGTCCCACACGGTCGGCTCGAGTCCCACCTCTTCGCGGTTCATCCACAGCCAGGCGAGGGCGCTGGCGTCGCACTGGAGCTCGGTCCACGCGCGCTGCTCGAAGGGCCCGTGGTTGTGAAAGTGCGTCCAGTCGTGCAGCCCCCAGAAGAGGGCGTTGAGGTTGTCGGCCGCGAGCCACATCGCCTCCCGAGGTGTGACGCGGTGCGCGTAGAGCCCGTCGGTTGCGGCGTCGATCCCCCAGGGCGCGAGCGCCTCTTCCTCTTCGAGGCCCAGCCCGATCGCGTGCAATCTCGCGAGCTCTCGCGGCAAGAAGGCGCAGGCGGCGCCCGCGTGGAACACGAAGACCATGCGATGCGGGTCGGACCCGTCGAGCGGCGTGGCGACGTCGAAGCGCCCCGCGACGCCGGGCTCTCCCGCAGGCATGCGCCAGTCGAGCCAGTCGCTCGCGCACCAGGCGAACGCATCAAAAACAGGCGGTGCGACCGCGGCGGGGACTACAAGCGCGACCGGGGGCGTAGCGAGGCGGCGCAAGTGAGACTCTGACGGCCGCACCGGCTCGGTGTACCATGAGCCTGGTCCGGTGCGCTTTGCGCATCCTGGAAGCTCGCGCTAAACGCTCGCCGACGAAGAGATCACGATGTCGCCGACGCAACCGCTGCCCCCGAAGAAGGAGGTCGGACTCGCGCTGCTCGAACGCTCGAGCGTGTACGTGCACCTCGACCCGCGCCAAGAGTCCGTCATCGTTCCGGCCTGGTTCAAGAAGCAGCCGCAGCTCGTCTTGCAGGTTGGCATGAACATGCCGGTGCCCATCCCCGATCTTCGCTTCGACGACGACGGGTTGAGCTGCACCCTCAGCTTCAACCGCGCGCCGTTCTTCTGCGTCGTTCCGTGGGCAAGCGTCTTCGCGATGGTCGGCGACGATGGGCGCGGCATGGTCTGGCCCGATGACGTGCCGGCCGAGGTCGCCCGTCACGCGCAAGGTCGCGGGGCCGACGGCGCCGTGCGCAAAGAGGCGCCTAAGCCCGGGCTGCAGGCCCGCGAGGGCCGCGACAGCAGCCGGCCCGAGGCGGGCGCGAAGCCGAAGCGATCGCGAAAGCGCCCGGTGCTCGCGGCCGTTCCCGACGGGGACGACGTGGCCGCCGCGGCGGTGAAGGCCTCGTCCGGTCGCACCGCGCCGGCACCCATCAGGCCAATCGTGGCTCCGTCGCCTGCGCCGCGCACGATCGTGGGGCCCACGCGCAAGAGGCGTGAGCTGCCGCCGTACCTCCGCGTCGTCAAGTAAGCGGCGCCGAGGGGGAGCGCACTACATCTTCGCGGGCGATCCGCGCGACGCCTGCGCCGGGATCGGGATCGTGGCCCTCGGGTGGCCCGCCTACGCGCTGTTCACGCGGTCCGCGGCCGCTGCGGCGCCCTGACGGGTCAGCCGGGCGCCTTGCAGGCGTGAAGGAGCGCGTCCGACGCGCGCTCGCGCACGATGGGCGTATCCCGTCCGCCCGCGATCGCGGGGAGCGCCGCGCACGTCGCGCGGAGGCCGTCGCCGTAGCTCGCGAACGGATCGATCGCGGCGACCACGATCGCGTGCGAGGCGGGAAGGCGCACGATGGCGTCGGCGAGGACGCCGTCCATCTGCGGGGCGCACCGCGTCACCGCGTATCCGAGCGGCACGGTCATCGCCGGGTAGTCGGTGGCGGGCCGCGCGCCGAACGCCTGGACCCAGGCCACGTGCAGGCGGGCGCACGGCATCGCCGGGCTCTTTCCTGCCGCGCCCAGCAGCCCGGGCTCGGCGCGCGCGGCGAGCCATGCGAGCGAGGCCTCGTCGCTGGCGGCGATGTGCACGACGGCGTCGACGCAGGTGATTGCGTCCCGCGCCAGCGGCGGGACGCCGACGAGGGCCTTGTGTGCGTCATCGTCGGCCTGGGGAGACGCGATGCCAACGCACATCGAGGCGCGGGTCGAAGCGTCGACCAGGCGCCGCTCCACGGCCTCGCGCGCCGGAGGCCCCACGCTGGCGAGGGCGCTCGAGACGTTCGCGCTCTGGGGGGTCGCCGACAGGCGGATCAGCGCGCCTTCGAGATCCGGCACGAACGCGGGCAGCTGGCCTCCGGCTCTCGTCATGGCGGCCGCGGCGTGGTCGGCGCGCTTCGGATCGCCGAGCGCGTCGTGCATCATCGTCGCACCCCAGGGCGCGCCGCGCCCGACCGCAGCCCACGCGGCTCGAAACGCCTCGAGGTCATACGAAGAGCGGAGCGTGAGCGCCGCCGCGGCCTTCGGATTGCCGTCGGCCAGACGCCCGAGCGCTGCCGACGCCGACGGTGTGTCGTTCTGCTGCAACCACGCGACGTCGCCACGGGCTTCGGCCTCCGCGATGGTGGTGGGCTTGCAATGGGCGCCCATCAGGATCAGCGATCCGGCGGCAACCACGAGTCGCTTATGCACGACCTCGTCAGGATATCGGAAGACGCGCCGGTTGACGCGGCGGTGAAACGGCCCAGATGTCCCATGGCAAGGTGACATGCGCGTACTCCTGACGGGCGGAACCGGTTTCATCGGGCGCGCGCTCATCTCCGCGCTCGTCGCCCGGCGCGACGAGGTCGTCGTCGTCTCGCGGCAGGCCAGGGCTGGCGCGGTCGGCTGGGAGGCGATCGAGCCCGAGGTCGAGCGCGCCGACGCCGTCGTTCACCTGGCCGGCGAGCCGGTTGCCGAAAAGCGATGGACCGTCGGGCGCCTCGAAAGCATCCGGTCGAGCCGCGTCGAGACCACCACGCGGCTCGCCCAGGCGATCGCAAAGGCCGGGCGAAGACCGCGGGTCTTCGTGAGCGGCTCGGCGGTCGGCTACTACGGCATGCGCGTCGACGGCGCCGTCGTCGACGAGAGCTCGCCTCCCGGCGGCGACGTGCTCGCGCAGATCACCGTCGCTTGGGAGGCCGCGGCCGACCCCGCCCGCGCGGTCACGCGCGTCGCGCACCCGCGCACCGGCGTGGTGCTCGAGCGGGGAGGGGGGGCGCTCGCGAAGATGGCCCCGCCCTTCGAGATGTTCGTCGGAGGGCCGATCGGCAGCGGCAAGCAGTGGATCAGCTGGATCCACCTGCGCGACGAGGTTCGCGCGCTCCTCTTCGCGATCGATCACGAGGCGCTGACCGGCGCCTTCAACGTCACCGCACCGGAGCCGGTCGACATGAACCAGTTCGCCAAGGCCCTCGGCCACGCCCTTCACCGCCCGTCGGCGCTGCGTGTTCCCGCGATGGCCCTGAAGCTCGCCCTCGGCAGCGGCCTCGCCGAGGTGCTCCTGACCGGTCAGCGCGCCACTCCCAGCAACCTCCTCGCCGCGGGCTTCACCTTCGAGTTCCCCCGCATCGACCTCGCGCTAGCGGCCATCTTCGGTTAGCCCGGAGGGAGGGAGACGCTCTCGCGCGAGCGCGCTTACTCTTGCCTCTGGGCGAGGGCTGCGCGGGCGGCCTGGACGCAGGCGCGGTCGCCGAGGTCTTTGCAGGTGCCGATGAGGAGGCGGATCTCGGTGTCGGACGCCTTGCCGTTGTTCATGCGCTGCTCGAGCTGCTTCTTGAGGAGCGCCTTCGAGTCTTGAGTGCCCTGGAGCGCGAGGGCTCGCTCGCGATCGTCGACGGTCACGCCGGCCGGGCCCCTGGCGGAGACCGTCTGCACGGCAGGCGATGGGGGAGGCGGCGCGGCGGGCGCGGGAGGATCGATCGCCGCAACGGCCGCGACCCGGTGAGGCGCGGCGTCGGAGTGGGCCGGGGCCGGAGCCGCCGTGTCGTCGGCATGGGCCTTCGTCGAAGACGGCGGGACCGCAGGCGCCGGGGGGGCCGGGAGCGCATCGGCGAGCGCCTCGAGCTGCTGCACCTTGTCGGCGGCGACCTTGCGACGCGTCGGGTCGACGCTCATGTCCTGGGCGACGCGCTGGTAAAGGGCCTCTTTCGCCGCCGCGTCGGTCAGGGTGTCGGCGCGCGCCAGCGACTGATCGGCCCAGAGGGTCTCGAGGTCCTTGTAGTCCTGCGAGCTCCGGAGCGGCGACGACTCGGCCACCGCCGCCTGGATCTTCTTGTGGGCGCCTTCGCAGTCGCCCGACGCGCAGAGCGCCTTCGCGTCGTCGAGGGCGGTACGCTCCGGCGAGGGCGCGCTCGACCCGGCGGCGCCGGTGGTGGCGTGGGGCTCGAGATCCCGCCGCGTGTATGCCCAGGCCCCGAGGGTGCCGGCGATCACGACGACGGAGAAGATGGCGATCGGGACCACGTTCGACGAGCGCCGACCCCGGACGATCTCGGTGGCGTCGCGCTTGGTGAGCGCGGCGAGCTTCTGGCTCTCCGTCGGCCGATAGATCTGCCCGGCTCCCACGAACTTGAACTGCACGTCGCCGAGCTCGATGACGTCGCTTGGCTCGATGATGCCCCGGCGCAGGTCGGACCCGTTGACGCGCACGCCGTTGCTCGAGCCCTTGTCGACGATCTCGAAGCGGCCGTCGCCGAGCGCGTGCACCTCGCAGTGAATGCGGGACACCGAGTTGTGGTTGACGGAGATGGTCGCCTCTTCGGCGCGCCCGATAGTCATGCGCTCGCGATCGAGGGGGAACTCGGCGCCGGGCGCGGTGCCGGCGATCATCACGAGCCGATTGGGCCGATCGACCAGGGCGTTCGCGCGAGCGTGGGCCGCGGGGGCGCCGGGCACGGTCTGCTTCGCGTCGTTCGGGGTCGCGGCGGGCCCCGGCGACTGGGGAGACGCCTCGTCTTGAAGGACAATGCGGTAGTCGCCGATCTGTACGAGGTCGCCGTGCGACAGGTTCTGCGCGTGGGTGACGCGCAGGCCGTTCACGAAGACGCCGTTGTAGCTCGTGAGATCTTCGAGGACGATCGCGGGAGACGCTGGCGCCGACGCGCTCGCTCCGTCACCGTTCGGCTTCTTCTTGATCAGCCGCGCGTGCTCGCGCGACACGTTGCGCTCGGTGAGCCGGATCGTGTTCCCGTCCTTGCGCCCGATCGTGTACTCGTCGCGCGTCAACGGCACGACCGTCTGCTTTCCTTCGTCGTCCTCGATGGCCAGCTTCCACATGGGCTTCTGCTTCGGAGTGCGTTAGCCGCTCCCGGTACGCCCGCAGGAAGCAAGCGGTGCAAGGGGAGGCTCGGGCGAGAAACAGGAACGCGAGGCCTGAGGGGCCGAGGGGAAGTGTAGCGAGTGGCGGTAACGGGATGCAACGTCGTGAGAGCGGAGTGAGCGTCTTAGGTCTCCAAGCCGCCTCGTAGCTGACACGCCGACATGTCTGCCTTGTCGCCTTGTCTGCCGGGCGTCACGACGTCTCTTGACGCGTGATACATGCGGCCGTAAGTATCACCGCGTGACACAAATGGACGCTCCGAAGCGTGACGAATCTCGGCCGAGCGGCCTCCCGCCGCCGCTCGGCTCGTATGCGTCGTCACCAGACATGGGCGGGAGCGACCCCGCCAGGCGGCCCGGCGCTGCGGGGAACGGGCCGATCCTCGTCGCCGAGGGCGACGACGCGCGAGACGCGAGCGACGCGCGAGACGCGAGCGACGCGCGAGACGCGAGCGACGCGAAAGTGGGCAAGAAAGAGCGGGTGCTTCACACCCGGGTACCCGCCGTGCTCGAGCGCGAACTCAAGCGCTTCGCCGACAACCTGCGCGTCCCGGTCTCGAACCTGGTGCGAACGATCCTCGAAGACGCCCTCTCGGTGGCCGATGCCGCCACCGGCAACGTCGAAGAGCGCCTGCGCCGGGCGGCGCACCACCTCGAAAAAGAGCGTGAGAAGCTGAAGAAGCGCCTCGAGCACGACCCGCTCTCGGGGGTCGTGGCGTTTCAAGAAGTGATGCTCGCCGTGCCTGCCTTCTGCGCGAAGTGCGCGGCCCCGCTCGCGCGCGGATCGCGAGCGCACCTGGGCATCGGCGATGGCCCCGGAGAGCGCATGTTCGTGTGTGAAGAGTGTCGACCCCGGGGATGAAGTCCCCCCTAACCCGATGGATGGAGGCGAGTCATGAGCAACGTCGAGACCCAGAAAGCGAACGTCGAAGCCAAGGCCGAGGCCGTGGCGAACGTGGCGAAGGATGCCGCCAAGGACACCGGCAAGGCCGCCGGCACCTTCGTGGATGCCGTCTTCGACCTCGGCCTCTCGTGGGCCGAAGTGGGCGTGGCCAAGAGCAAAGAGGCCCTCGAGGCCAGCGCAAAGTCGATCGAAAAGGCCGCCAAGTCCCTCGAAGACCTGCAAAAGCGCCTGAAGAAAGCGTCCTGACAGTCGACGGAGCGACAGCGAGAGTTAGCCGCCGAGGCGCAGAGAAGGCAGAGAAGGCAGAGAAGGCAAGGCAGTGTATTGGCCGGAGAGAAATCCGAGCGCCGTGGCCAAGCGAACGCCACGGACGCGCGAGTCTTCGCCCCGCCCCGCTCTGCGCCCTCTGCGCCTCTGCGGCTGATCTCCTCTCCCCGAGCGACTAGCCAGGACGCGGACGGCTGCGCCGCCGCTTAGTCGACGCGCTGGGGCTCCCCCGCAGGGAGGGACGCAACGAAGGCGTCGCGGGCGGAGAGAACGCGCGCGTCGTCGCGGCCGTCGAACGTGACCTTCGTCTTGTACGACGGGTCGAGCCACTTCGGGTACGAGCCCACGGCCACGTCAGGGAATGACGCGACCACGCAGTCGAGCAGCGGCTTGAGTTCGCCTTCGTCCATCTTCACGTAGGCGGCGTGCGACACGAAGCCGTGACCGCGCTCATCACCGAGCGACTGCTTGAGCCGCGCGACGACCACAGGGATCTTCATCCGGAAGACCTCGGGGATGCCCGGCAGGAGCCAGGTGTTCTCGAACCGGATGGTCGGCCAGGCGACCTCCGCAGTGACCTCGAGCGCCGCTCCCTCGGGAACGAGCGCCATGCGAAGGTGACCTGCCGTGCAACGCTCCCGGTAGTGAGCCCGGAGCATCGCCTCCATGGGCGGCGACGAGACCACGCGCACATTGAACGCTCTGGACACGGCCTCGACGGTGACGTCGTCGTGCGTGGGTCCCACGCCGCCGCTCGTGAAGAGCCAATCGTGCGCCTTCGAGAGATCTCGCACCTCTCGCACGATGGTGTCGATGTCGTCCATGACGACCACCACCCGCATCAAGAGAACGCCGAGGGGCCGAAGGGTGCGCGCCAGAACCGCGACGTTCGCCTCCTCGACCTTTCCGGAAAGGATCTCGTCACCGATGACGAGCACGGCCGCTGTGGGCGCAATCGGTAGCGGAGGCGGAGGCGACTGGTTCATGGGCCGAGCGGTTTGTCGCGATCGGGCCTTCGGTTCGTAGTACGCTTTTGGCTGAGGATCCATGCGCAGGGTCTTGATTGTGGAGGACTCGGTCTCCACCCGTGCTTTCGTGCGGGCCGTGCTCGAGGACAGCCAGTTCGCCAGTGGTCTGGGGGGATGCGACGTGGTCGAGGCCTCGTGTGGCTTCGACGCGATGCGTCTGCTGCCCCGCGGTCCGTACGACCTCATCGTGACCGATATCAACATGACCGACATCAACGGGCTCGAGCTCGTTCGGTTCATCCGAAAGTCGGCCCACCACGCCGAGACGCCGCTCGTCGTCATCTCCACGCTCCGCGCGGAGCACGACGCCGACAGGGCGCTCGCGCTCGGCGCGAACGTGTACTTGCCGAAGCCGTTCACCCCCGAGCAACTCCGCGAAACGGTGGCCAAGCTCCTCGAAGGCCGGCCCGTGCGCGCCCAGTCAGACGGCGAGCGGTAGATCCCATGGAAGGTGGCGGACGCGGCGACGGCGGAGCACGCGACGAGTTCTTCAGCGAGGCGCAGGAGCTCGTCGACGGGTTGGGCCGCGACCTCCTCATGCTCGACGAGGCGCTCAAGCGAGGTCAGTCGAACGCGGAGCTGATCAACGACGTCTTTCGCGGCGTGCACACGCTCAAGGGCCTCTCGGGCCTCTTCGGCGCGACCCGCATGGCGGGCCTCTCGCATCAGCTCGAAGACGTGCTCGACGACCTGCGGCTCGGTCGCATCGAGATGACCACGAAGGTCCTCGATCTGCTCTTCCAGGCGGTGTCGCTCTACGCGCAGATCCTCTCAGCCGAGAAGGGCGAATCGGCCGAGCCGGTGCATGACGTCGAGCAGCTGCTGCTCGCGCTCGGTCAGGCGTCGGGCAAGCGCGCGGGCGGCAGCGCGAGCACGGTGGCGCAGTACGATCTCGATCCCAGCTTGCTCGGCGTTCTCACCGAGTACGAAGAGCATCGTCTGCGGACGAACCTCCAGGACGGGCTGGCGCTCTATCGCATTCGCGTCCGCTTCTCGCTGATGACGATCGACACGGCCCTCGACGAACTCAAGGTGAGCGCGAAGCCCCACGGCGAGATCATCACCTACTTGCCCACGGGCGCCGGCGCCGACACCGACGCCATCGAGCTCGAGATCCTGATGGCGAGCCGGGCGCCGCTCTCGCTCCTGCGGGGCGCCATCCGCGGCCCCAACGTCGTGATCGAAGAGGTGCAGCGAAGGTCGGGGGCGGGCGCGACTCCGCCCCACATCCCGCCGCCGACGCCGCCGCCCGACCCCTTCTCGCCGCTGACGTCCGTTCGAGCGCCCCTCGGGCTCGACGGCGCCAGCCTCCCCTCGCACGACTCCAGCGCGCGCGGGCGGTCGCCCCTGCCGACGCCGCTCTTCCAGCCCGCGCCGGTGGCGTCGATGCCCCACGCGGCGAGCGCGCCGGCGCGCGGGCCTGGCCCCGGAGAGGTGTCGCTCCGCTCGGTGAGCCAGACGGTGCGCGTCGACATCCGCAAGCTCGATCGGCTGATGACGATCGTGGGCGAGCTCGCGATCGTCAAGACCGCCATGGCCCGGCTGTCCGAGCGCGCTCGAAGCCGCGCGACCGGCCCGAAGGAGCTCGCCATCGAGCTGGGCCGCCTCAATCGAACGCTCGACCGGCACCTCGCGCAGATGCAGAGCGGCATCCTCGAAGTGCGCATGGTCCCTCTGGGGCAGGCGTTCGACAAGCTTGCCCGCGTCGTGCGACAGATCTCGCGCGAGCATGGCAAGGACGTGAACCTCGTCGTCACGGGCGCCGAGACCGAGATCGACAAGCTCATCGTCGAAGAGCTGAGCGACCCTCTGATGCACATGATTCGCAACGCCATCGACCACGGCATCGAGTCGGGCGACGAGCGGATGCGCGTCGGCAAGCCGCCCGTGGGGACCATTGCCCTCAACGCCTTCCAGAAGGGCAACCACGTTGTTATCGAAGTCGAAGACGACGGGGCGGGCATGGACCCCAAGGCCATCATCGCCACGGCGGTGCGCAAGGGGGTCCTCAGCTCGTACGAGGCCAACGACATGACGCCGCGCGAGGTGCTCGCGCTGGTCTTCATGCCCGGGTTCACGACCAAAGAGGTCGCGACCGATCTCAGCGGCCGGGGCGTCGGACTCGATGTCGTCAAGACGAACATGGGCAAGCTCGGCGGCGTCGTCGACATCACGAGCGAGGTGGGCATCGGCACGAAGATGACCATCACGCTGCCGATCACGCTGGCCATCATCAACGTGCTCCTGGTCGAGATCGGCAAGCACCTCTTCGCCGTGCCGCTGGCGAGCGTCGAGGAGGCCATCGCGCTCGATCCGGCGCAGGTGCGCACCGTAGAGTCGCGCGAGGTGCTGAGCGTGCGCGGCGTGTCGCTCCCGCTCTGCCGCCTCGATCGACTCTTCGCTCTCGAGCGCACCGCGCCCATGCCGTCGAAGGCGTTCGTGGTCATCGCGCAGGTGGCGCAGCGCAGGCTCGGCTTCGTCGTCGATGAGCTCATCGGGCAGAGCGACATCGTCATCAAACCGCTTGGCAAGTCGCTCAAGAGCGTCCGCGGCTTCGCCGGCGCGACCGAGCTCGGCGATCAGCGCGTCGCGCTCGTTCTCGATGTGGCCGTTCTCATCGAAGAGGTGCTCACGCCCGGCGAGGCGCGCTACCTCGTGCAAGCCGAAGGCGGCCGAGCCTAGATGCCCGCCGCACACGCCAGAGGCCGATCCGGCAGGCGCGCCGCGCGCCGCGCGGGCGAGTCCGGGACGCGAACCGAATACCTCGCGTTCGTCCTCGGCGGCGAGACGTACGCCGTCCCGATCGCGCAGCTCGCCGAGATCCTGAAGCCGCCGCCGATCACCGACGTGCCGCGCGCTCCGAGCCCGGTCCTCGGAGTGATCAGCGTGCGCGGCAAGCTCGTCACGGTGATCGACCTGCGACGGCGTCTGCGCCTGGCCGAGGCGCCGACCGATCGGCGCACGCGGATCCTCCTCGTCGAGTCGGGCGGCGGCGAGCAGATGGGACTCCTCGTCGACGAGGTGCATCAGGTGTGGCGCCTCGCGCACGAGGAGATCGAGGCTCCGGGCGTACTCGGGGGCGAGCAGGCCGTCCACATCGCCGGGATCGGACGCCCGGCGGGCGTCGATGGTGCGGTGCTGATTCTCCTCGATCTGCGGCCCATCGTAGAAGGGACGCGCGATGGTTGAGAAGCGAACGAGGCGCCGCCACCGCCACGATCCCTCGAAGAGCCTGGTGGGGTGCATCGTAGGCGACGTGCATTACGCCGTGCCGATCGCGCGGGTGAAGGAGATCGCGAACGCTCTCGAGATCGTCGCGCTCCCCCACGCCCCGCCCGAGATCATGGGCGTCGCCGACTACCGAGGCGAGGTCGTGCCGGTCATCGATCTTCGCGTTCGGTTCGGATTGCCGGCCGTCGATCGGACTCGCAAATCGAAGTGGATCGTCGTCGACGTCGTGGGGCGTCCCGCGGCGCTCGTGGTCGACGCAGTGACCGACGTCTTCGGCACGGGCGGCGCCGATCTCCGGCCCCAGCCGCTCCTCGGCGGCGGAGACGACCTCCGCGGGATCTCCGGAGTCACGAACTACAGCGGCGGCCTGGTCTTCGTCCTCGACACCGGGTGCCTGCGCGATCTCACCGAGCCGCTCGCGGCGGCGGGGAGCATCGGCCCCGCGGCCAGCGCGCCCGGATTGCCGCGAGGGTCGGTCACGTGAGCGAAGCATCGAGCGCGGTGCGGTGGCTCCTCGAGCAGGCCGAGCCCGAGGCGCGCCGGGTCGCCGTCCAGCAGATCGCCAAGGTCCGCGGCCGCGAGGGGCCCGAGCTCCTCTTGTGCGCACTCGGAGACGACGACTGGCGCGTCCGCAAAGAGGGGACGCTCGTGGCTCCCGGCCTCGAGCGTCGCGAAGAGGTGATCGCCGCGCTCGTGGCTGCCCTCCAAGACACCGTGAACATCGGCCTCCGAAACGCGGCCGTCGAGGCGCTCGTGTCGATCGGTCCCGACGCGGTCAGCGCGTCGATCGAGGCCCTCTCGAGGCTCGACGCCGACGCTCGCAAGCTCGCCGCCGAGGTGCTCGGCGGCGTCCCCGACGTCCGGGGCACGGCGGCCCTGGCACGAGCCCTCGAAGACGACGACGCGAACGTTCGCGTCACGGCGGCAGAAGCGCTCGGAAGGGCCGCGCTCGCGGGGGAGGAGTCGCGCACGCTCGCCATCGAGGCTCTCGTCGCGGCGCTCTCCGCGAGCGACACGTTCCTCAAGATCGCGGCGCTCGACTCGCTGGCTCGCCTCGAGAGCCGCCTGCCCTGGAGTCTCGTCGCGGCGTACTTCGACGACCCCTTGCTCCGCAGGTACGCCATCGCCGCGGCGGCGGGCTCGAGGGAGCCGGCGGCCGTCCGGGCGCTCGCGCACGCGACCGGCGACGCCTCGCCCACGATCGCGCGCGAGGCCCTCGTCGCGCTCAGCGAGATCATCGCCGGCGGCCCGGGCGAAAACGACCTCATCGAGCGGGCGCGCGAAGCGCTCGCGGGAAACGAGCGCGCTCACATCGCCGCTCGCGGGGCCGCCGGCAACGAAGAAGACGGGAGAGCCCGGAGCGGCGCGTTGCTCGTGCTCGGCCTGCTGGGGGAGGTCGCGGACGTGCCGCTGCTCGTCAACGCGCTCGGAGACGACGACGTCGCCGAGCGGGCTGACATGGCGCTTCGCCTCTTCGGCCCCGCGGTCGTCCGGCCCCTTCTCGCCGCGGCGAGGGTTGCGCGGGCCACGGTGCACGCGGCCGCGCTGGCGCTCGTCGCCTCGCTCGAGGGCGCGCCCGTGGCCGAGGTTCGAAAGGCCCTCCGGAAGGGCGTCGAAGACCCGTCGATCGAGGTCGTGTCGTGCGCGGTCGAATCGCTTGGACCGATCGGCGAGGCTCGCGATCTCCGTCGCATCGCGAAGCTCGTCTGGCACCCCGACGAGCGCGTGGCCGCGGTGGCGACCAATGCTGTCTGCGAGCTCGCCGCCCGCCACGTCGATGCCGCGCGCACCCTGCTTCGCGACGCTCGATCCGGCCGCGACCCGCTCGTGCTCGGCTGCATCCTGCTCGGGGCGATCGCCTCCACGCAGCCCCTCCTCGACGACGACGTTCGCCTCTTGCAGCGCGCTCTGTCGCACGACCAGCCGCAGGTCCGGCGCGCCGCCGTCGACGCGCTCGCCCAGAGCGGCGGGGACGCGGCGGCAGACGCCATCATCTTCGCGCTCGCCGACGAAGAGCACGAAGTCCAGCTCGCCGCGGCCCGCGCGCTCGGTCGTCTTGGTCGGACGGAGGCGCTCGTCGGCATCGTGCGCGACACCCGCGACCCCTCGCTCACGGCCACGGCCCTCCGTGCCCTCGGCGAAGCCGATCCCGAGCGCGCCATCGCGTCGGCGAGACCGCTCGTCGCGCATGCAGACGCCGCCGTCGCGTGCGCCGCCGTCGAGGCCATCGGCCACTTGCGAGGCGGCCGCGGTGCGGGTCGGATCCTGGCGCACGTGGCCGTCGCCTTCGAAGACGCGCTCTTCGCCGCGCTCGACCACCCCGACGAAGAGGTCGTGAAGCTCGCGCTCTCGCTGATCGGTTCCCAGCCCGGAGCCCGTGCGCTCGTGCGGCTCGGGCTGTGCCTCGACCACCCCTCGTCGGAGGTGCGCTGCGTTGCCGCCGAGCTCCTCGGGCAAGACAATAGTGCAGGCGCGCGCGCCCTGCTCAAGGCGCGCTACGAGCGCGAGAAAGACCAGCTCGTGCGAGCGGCGATCGCCTCGGCGGCGAGCGTGCGTCCGCTCGGCGACGACGTTCCCCCCTCCGAACGCTTCGACGTCATCGATGTAAAGGGAATCCCAGGGGAGGGGGAGTAGTGCGTCGCTCGCCTTCGCCTTACGGGGATTCGATCATCCTGAAGCCGGACGAGTTCCGGCAGCTCCGCGATCTCTTCGTCGCGCGCACCGGCCTGCAATTCGGCGCCGAGCAGCGGTTCGCCCTCGAGCGCCGCCTGCGCGAACGGCTCATGGTCCTCAAGCTCGCCACGTTCGCCGATTACCACCAGTACCTGAGGTTCGGCTCGCAAGCCTCGGTCGAGTGGGACGAGGCGATCGATCTCCTGACCACGAACGAGACCTACTTCTTTCGCGAAGATCGCCAGCTGCGCGCCTTTCAGAACGAGGTGCTCCCCCTCATCGAAGAGCAGACCCGCCCCCGGCGCCGCCTGGCGGTCTGGAGCGCCGGGTGCTCCACGGGCGAGGAGGTGTACACGATCGCGATGCTCATCAGTCAATCGAACCTGTTTCCGCGTCGCGGGAGCCCTGGCGACCCACCCCCGTGGGACGTTCGCATCTACGGCTCCGACATCTCGCGCCGGTGCATCGCCGCCGCCAGGCGGGGCGTCTACGGCGAAAGCAGCTTCCGGTCGACCTCGCTAGACGCCCGCCGCACCTTCTTTCACCAGCGGCCCGACGGGTTTCACGTGGCCGAGCCGATCCGCCAGCTGTGCCACTTCGGGCAGATGAACCTGCTCGACGAGGACCGCTCGCGCATTCTAGGTCGCGCCGACGCGATCTTCTGCCGTAACGTTCTCATTTACTTCGACGCCCGTGCCCGGAAGACGGCCATCGAAGTGCTTTACGATCGACTCAATCCTGGTGGCGTACTCTTGCTCGGTCACTCGGAATCGCTCCTGAACGTGTCGACCGCCTTCGAGCTGTTACACTTGAAGGACGATCTCGTTTACCGCAAGCCTCTCTCCGCCCGAGGCGAAACCCAGGTTCCGGACGATCCAACGTGAACGCGCCTCCCACGGCCAAACGCCCCATTCGTGTCCTCGTCGTCGACGACTCTGCCTACAACCGGCGCAGCATCGGCGAAGTGTTCGCCGGGCACCCGGAGGTCGAGGTCGTCGGTAAGGCTGCCGACGGCGAAGAAGCGCTGCAGCTCGTGATGCTGCTCAAGCCCGACGTCATCACGCTCGACCTCGAGATGCCGCGAATGGACGGGTTCACGTTCCTTCGCATCGTCATGGCGAAGGCGCCGACGCCCGTCATCGTCGTCAGCAGCTACGCGCAGCGCGAGAACGTCTTCAAGGCGCTCGAGCTCGGCGCCCTCGACTTCGTGCCGAAGCCCGATCGGCTCGGACCCGAATCGACCGACGTCCGCACCGAGATCCTGCAGAAGGTGCTGCTCGTCCGCTCGCTGCGCCCCTCGTTCGTGCCGACGGCGCTCGTCCGCCGGCAGGCGAGCGGCGCGTTCACCTCCGACGGGCGCCCCACGGGCTTCGAGGTGCAGGCGCCGATCCCCTACCGAGCGCCGTCGCTCGTCGTCGCGATCGCCAGCTCCACCGGCGGCCCGAGCGCGCTGCTCACGGTCTTCGGCAAGCTCACGGCAACGACGTCGGTCGCGTTCCTCGTCGCGCAGCACATGCCCGACAAGTTCACGCGCACCTTCGCCGAGCGCCTCGACAAGCGCGGTCCGGTCCGCACGGTCGAGGCGTCGGACAACGACCTGGTGGCGGCCCGAACGGGGTTCGTCTGTCCGGGCCGCAAGTGCATGGAGCTCGTGCAGCACGGCAGCATCATGAAGCTCCGGGTCGGCCCGGCGCCGTCGACCGACCGCTACGTCCCGAGCGCTGACCGTCTGCTCCGGAGCATCGCGCCGCTGGGGCCCCGCGCGGTCGGCGTCATCCTCACCGGCATGGGCGACGACGGCGTCGCCGGAGCCCGCGCCATCCGCGACGCGGGCGGCCTCGTGATCGCCGAATCGCAGGAGACCGCCGTGGTCAACGGCATGCCGGGCGCCGCGGTGCGCGCGGGCGTCACCAACGAGGTCTTGCCGCTGCCGGCCGTGGCGGACTACCTGGCGAAGCTTTAGTCGCTCGAATTCGCTAAGCTCACGCGGCCGATGCCGAAGCGTCCCGCTGCAAACGCGACAAACGCCACGAGCGCGGCGGTTCCGCGCGATCACGGCGACGACGCGCGCGAGGACCTCGACCGCGCCATCGACGGCGCGCCCCGCGGCGACGACTCACACTTCGACCGGACGCTCCGCCCTCGCACGTTCGACGACTACATCGGGCAGTCCAAGCACAAGGACAACCTGAGCGTCTTCGTGAAGGCGGCGAGGCAGCGAGGCGATCCGCTCGATCACATGCTGCTCTCGGGGCCTCCGGGGCTCGGCAAGACGACCCTGGCGCACATCCTCGCGCACGAGATGGGCGTGCAGCTGGTGACCACGAGCGGTCCGGTCATCGAGCACAAGGGCGCGCTCGCGGCCCTGCTGACGACCAAGCTCCAGAGGAACGACATCCTCTTCATCGACGAGATCCACCGGCTGAATCCGGTCGTCGAAGAGAGCATGTACCCCGCCCTCGACGAGTCGGTCATCGACATCATGACCGGGGAGGGGGCCTTTGCGAGCGCGGTCCAGATCCCGCTCCAGCCGTTCACTCTGGTCGGCGCCACGACGCGCACCGGGCTCCTGACCGCGCCGCTCCTGTCGCGGTTCGGGCACGTCGTGAGGCTCGACTTCTATCCTCCCGAAGACCTCGCCCGCATCGTGCTCCGGAGCGCGAAGCTCCTCGGCCTCGTGGTCGACGCTGACGCGGGTCACGAGATCGCGCGACGCTCGCGCGGGACGCCGCGCGTAGCCAACCGGTTGCTCCGCCGCGTGCGCGACTTCGCCCAGGTCCTCGGCACCGGCCGCGTCGACCTCGCGCGCGTGGTCGAGGCCTGCAAGCGCCTCGAGGTCGACGAAGCCGGCCTCGACGAGATGGACCGCCGTTACCTGACGGTAGTCATCGACCACTACGACGGCGGCCCCGTGGGCATCGACGCCCTAGCCGCCGCCCTGGCCGAGCCCCGCGACACCCTGGAAGACGTCGTCGAGCCCTTCCTCATCCAGCAGGGCTACCTGGGCCGAACGCCCCGTGGCCGCGTCGCCAACCGCAAGGCCTACGAGGCTCTGGGCAAACCCCAGCCCGCCCGCCCCACCGGCGGCGCCGGCGGCCAGGAGGGGCTCTTCGAGTAGGGGCTCTTCGAGTAGGGGCTCTTCGAGTAG
>CALFNG010000306.1 GCA_937902985.1 uncultured Myxococcales bacterium | reverse complement strand
AGCACCCTCATGCTGAGGTCTTCGGCGTTTGCATGGTCATCTCGCTGTCCCGGGAAGCTGGCAGCAGGTCGCGGTGACCCTGGTCGCAAACACCGGGACCTTGTACGCTAACGGGGTTCAGGTCGCGCAGAACACGAGCATGACGCTCAATCCGGCGAGTCTGGGGACCACCACACAGAACTAGCTCGGGCGTTCGCAGGCGATCCCTACCTGAACGGACGGCTCGACAACTTTCGCATCGACGACCGCGCATTGAGCGCCACCGAGGTCCAGACCCTTTATGCCGATCACCTCTGAGAGTCTGCGTGCGCCTGGCTCCCCGACCTCGCGCGTGCGCTTCGATGCCCGCTGGCTATTGGCCGTGTCCCTCGTCTGCGCTCACTGCGCTGGCTCCCCGGGCGACGGGAGTCTGGGCGGAGGTCCGTCGGGGAGCTCCTCGGGCGCCATGAGCGGCTCCTCCGAAAACGGAGGCGGTTCGAGCGCCTCGAGCTCGGGTGCAACGGGCTCGACATCCTCGGGAGGCGGCGGAGCCATGGGCGGGGACGCCTCCGGTGGCTCCAGCGGCCCCGGCGGGAGCGAAGGAGGCGGCGGCGCAACGGGGGACGCCGGTGGTGGCGCCTGCGGGACGCGCTCCGGGAAGCGCGGCAAGACGACGCGGACCCTGATGGTGGGCGGCTCGAGTCGCTCGTACATCGCGTATCTGCCGCAGTCGGCCAGCGCGACCACGGCCATGCCGTTTGTCTACGTATTTCACGGCGCCAACCAAGACGGCTCGGAGCTCTTCGACATGACGCAATACTCCACGCTGGCCGACAGCGAGGGAATCGCCGTCGTATTTCCGGACGGGCAGGGCACGACCTCTGCCACGTCGACGACTGCGCTCAACCCGTGGAGCGTGTCGGACAACGGGGCGGCCGTTTGCGGCGCGGGCAGCCTCGTGAGCAATCCGAACGCCGTGGACTTCGTGTTCATGGACGCCATCAGGGCGGACGTGGTGCAGGACCAGTGCCTGGACGCGCAGCACACGTTCGCTACCGGCTTTTCGATGGGCGGCTACTTCACGCACCACATTGCGTGCGACCGCACTGACATCAGGGCGGCCGCGCCGCACTCGGGGGGCACGCTCGCGAGCCTGGGCGCGTGCAAGACGGGGCACGTTCCCATCATCATCTTTCACGGAACCGCGGACCCGCTCATCGCGCCCGGTTGCGACGACCCGAACAGCCCCGCTCAATTGGGCTTTCCGCCGTCGGCCACGCTCTGGGCGCAGAAGAACGGCTGCAAGGCCACGTACGTGACCACGCCGGCGAACGGCACGGCGGGTGGCGACGGACAGTGTTACCTCTACGACGGCTGCCCCGCCGACGGGCAGGTCGAGCTCTGCACGTTCACGAACATGAGTCACGCCTGGGCGGGTGCGCCCGTCTGTCCGAGCTGCATCGGCTCGGGCGCCACGTATGCGAGCGCCACGCAGCTCGAGTGGTCGTTCTTCAAGAAATACGCGTGGTGACGGCGATCACGGCCGGACGGAGAGGCCCCTACTCGCCCAGCATGCGCAGAATGTCGGCCAGCGGGACGTCGATCGCCGCCTCGCCGCCCGCCGCCCAGTCTTGAAGCTCGTGGAGGGCGCGCGCGAAGACGTGCCGGTCGAGGAGCATCGCGAGCGCTTCGTCCGTGGCCGGCAAGAACGTGTGCTTTGGCGCGCGCTCGAAGTAGCCGCGCACGAACGCGGCCGCGGTCCAGTCGGCCCAGAGCTGCTCCCAGGGCTTGAGCCGCGCCTGATCTTCTTCGCGCACGACGCCGCCGGTTCGCGCCGCGTGCGCCGCGTAGCGGAACGAGCGGACCATCTGGGACACGTCGCGGAGGGCCGACCGCTTGCGCCTCCGCTCGGCCGGCGTGCTCCGCGCGTCGCCGTCGAAGTCGACGATGACGAAGTCCTTGCCGGTGTGGAGCACCTGGCCGAGGTGGTAGTCGCCGTGAATGCGCACGCGGAGGCCGCCCGCTCCCCCGGTGAGGAGCGGCGCGATGCGGTCGAGGATCGCGCGCTCGCGATCGGCGACCTCCTTGGCCAGGGTGAGCGTGTGCGCGGGGAGATCGCCGCGGCGAACCCGGAGCTCGCGGACGACGCGCCCGATGAGGTTCCGGAACGACTGGTAGACCGAGCGGCGATCGAACGACGAGAAGGGCTCGGGGACGAAGGCCGGGTCGTCGCTCGACGCGAACGCGATGTGCATGTCGGCGGTCTTGCTGCCGAGCAGCCGCGCGATCTCGTAGTAGGCGTTCATCGTCTCGACCAGGCCGGCCGGGAGAGGCTGCGCGGCGTGCGACGCGAGCGGGCCGTGCGGCGACGGCGGGAGCTCGGGCGCGTCGTGCGAGGCGAGGATGCGCTCGTAGAAGCGACCGACCTCGGCGCGGGCGTGATCCCAGGCGGTGCCCTCGTTCGACACGAACCGCTGGAGGACCGCGACGGTGCTCGGCTCGGCCCGGCCGGAGCGGTAGTCGAGCGAGCCGACGAACTGCGGCGCGAGGCCGGGCGCGTACTTCGAGAGGAGGCGACCCGCGTCGAGCTCCTGGTTGCGACCGGGCTCGAGCCGCCGGTAGACCTTCAGCAGGTACCGGCTGCCGAACTGGATCGCGGCGTTCCAGTGCTTCGCCCCCTGGGACTTCCCGTCGCCGGCTTCGCGCTCGAGGCCCGGCTCGAACGCCGTGCCCACGAGCTGCCCGACGGTCCCTGCGACATGCACGCTGCCGAGCAGCGCGTCGAGGAGCGGGTGCGCCGAGGCGGCGTCGTCGAGGGCGTCGACGAGCACGCCGTCGACCCCGCCGATGCGGGCGTTGGCGAAGACGACGTCGCTCGACGGGATCCGCGCTGGCGTCTTGGGAACGAACGCGAGGGGCACGACGTACGTCTCCGACTCGCCCGATCCGTACTCCGTGGCCACGAGCATGGCGACGAGCGCGCTGTCTCCTTGGCCGAGGCGGACCGCGTCCGTGATCCGCGTCGAAGCCAGCATGCGGAGCCGGCCGAGAAACCACGGGCGGGTGTGCAGGAACGCGGGGAGGGCCTCTTCGAGGAGGTGCCGTTCGTCGCCTGCGGTCAGCACCTCCAGCGACGCCGCCTCGATCGTGGGAATCTCGTAGCTCTCGAGCCGGATCTGCGCCTCGTTTTCCGGCGGCCGCTCGAGCGCCATCCAGTAGAACGCGTAGCTCCCGAGCGTCAAGAAGTACGGCCGCTCGGTGATCGGCGGCATGCGCGTGCGGCCGAAGAGCTCCGTGGGCGCCGACCCCTGGTACTTCGAGAGATCGAGCTCGACGTACTGCACGAACCGCGACAGGTTCGCGACGACGAGGATGGTCTCGCCCTCGAACTCGCGCAAGAAGGCGAGGACGCGCGAGTTGTCGGGGTTCAGAAAGTCGATGGAGCCGCGGCCGAACGCCCGGTGCTGCTTTCGCAGCGCGATCAGGCGCTTGGTCCACCACAAGAGCGAGTGCGTGTTGTTCTGCTGCGCTTCGACGTTGATGGCCTCGAAGTGGTACTCGGGATCGATGATGACCGGCAAGATGAGGCGCTGCGGGTTCGCCCGCGAGAAACCCGCGTTCCGGTCGGAGTTCCATTGCATCGGCGTGCGGACGCCGTTGCGATCGCCGAGATAGACGTTGTCGCCCATTCCGATCTCGTCGCCGTAATAGAGCACCGGCGTGCCCGGGAGCGAGAAGAGCAGGCCGTTGAGGAGCTCCATCTTGCGCCGGTCGTTGCCGACGAGCGGCGCGAGCCTCCGGCGAATCCCGACGTTCAGGCGCATCGCCGGCTCAGCGGCGTAGACGCGGTACATGTAGTCGCGCTCTTCGTCGGTCACCATCTCGAGCGTCAGCTCGTCGTGGTTGCGGAGGAACATCGCCCACTGGCAGCCCGGCGGAACCGGCGGCGTCTGCGCGAGGATGTCGATGATGGGGAACCGGTCCTCCATCTGGATCGACATGAACATCCGCGGCATGATCGGGAAGTGGAAGTTCATGTGGCACTCGTCGCCCTGGCCGAAATAGGCCGCGGCGTCTTCGGGCCACTGATTCGCTTCGGCGAGTAGCATCTTGCTCTGCCACTTCGCGTCGATGTGCGCGCGGAGCTTCCGGAGGAAGGCGTGGGTCTGCGGGAGGTTCTCGCAGTTGGTGTCCTCGGCCTCGAAGAGGTACGGCACGGCGTCGAGGCGAAGCCCGTCGACCCCAAGCCCGAACCAGAAGTCGACGACCTCGAACATCGCCGCGTGAACGGCGGGGTTCTCGAAGTTGAGATCGGGCTGGTGGGCGAAGAACCGATGCCAGAAATACGCGTTGGCGGTGCGGTCCCACGTCCAGTTCGAGGGCTCGAAGTCCTTGAAGATGATGCGCGCCTCGCGGTACCGGTCGGGCGTGTCGCTCCAGACGTAGAAGTCACGCTCCGGGCTGCCGGGCGGGGCGCGCCGCGCTCGCTGGAACCACGGGTGCTGGTCCGAGGTGTGGTTCATCACCAGCTCGGTGATGATCCGGATGCCCCGGCGGCGCGCTTCGTCGATGACGACCTTCAGGTCGGCGATCGTGCCCACGTCCGGGTGGACGTCCATGTAGTCGGCGATGTCGTAGCCGTCGTCCTTGCTCGGAGAAGGGCAGAGCGGGAGCAGCCAGATGGCGGTGACGCCGAGGTCTTTGATGTAATCGAGCTTCGCAGCCAGGCCGAGCAGGTCGCCGATGCCGTCGCCGTTCGAGTCGTAAAACGAGCGGGTGCGGAGCTCGTAGATGATCGCGTCCTTGTACCAGAGGGGATCCTCGGCGAGGCCGGTCGACCGTGAGGTTTTCGAGCCGGTTCGGGCGGTGTCCTTGGTCGCTGTCCCGGCGGGGGCATCGAGCGCGCTGATCGCCATGATTGCCAGTGAAGCCGATGGGACGATCGCGTCAATCGCAACGCGAAGCTCAACCGTCGATTGCCTGCGCGCTGCCCTCGCACGCCGGCCGCGCCGGCCGCGCCGGCCGCGCCGGCCCGCCGCCCCTATCTCAAGGTGCTCGGACCCGGCGTTCGAGCTCCGACACGAGATGCGCGTGTGTGCTCGACGGCTCGCGCGCCCGGAGCGCGAGGGCCAGCGCGCCGAAGACGTCCATGGCCGTGCCCGCGGCGAGCCCGGCGCGGTACGCCGACTCGAAGTCGTTGGGGATGCGGAGGCTCCAGTTCGCTTCGCTGACGCTCCCGGGCGTGTTGTAGACGTCGACGAGCCCGAAGAGATCGGACATGAAGACGAGCACGTGGCGCGCAGGGCTAGCGAAGAGGTCGGCGAACATGGCGCGCACGAGCGAGCCTCGATCCCGCGCGAGCGCGCCGGCGAACGCGGTCCTCTCCGGCGCGTCGGGCGCGGCCTCGGTCCCGCCGCGCACGAGGCGCTCGGCCAGGTAGGCGGCGCGCGCGCCCGCCGTGCCCGAGCCGAGCCAGCCGTCGACGACCCGGGCGAGCGGGGCGGTGTCGTGGGTGCCGACCATGATCCAGTCGCGCGGCTCCGCGTTCTCGCTGCGGTAGCCGTCGCGCGGGTTGGCGAGATCGGCCTTCTGCGTGACGCGGAAGCGACCGAGGGCGTAGCGGCGGAGCACCTCGACGAGCGGGAAGGGGGCGGTGCTCAGGACCTCGCACGCGATGTCGTGGCTGCCGGCGGCCGCCAGCTCGTCGACCACGACGGCGATGTTCTCGGCGTAACGCTCGACCTGATCGGGGTCGAGGGCGCGAACCCAGAGGTCGGCGTGCCGGGGAACGCTGCGATCGATCTGCTCGGGCCGCGCGATGGCGTAGCGCGAGAGCGCGCGGTGATAGGGCAGGTCGGGCGACTCGTGGAGGCGCGCCCCCTGACCCACGGCGCGGAGCGCGTCGGACACCGTGCGGTCGTAGACCCAGGGGCAGACGAGGCCGTGCGGGTGGTCGATCCGGACGCCGTCGTATTCGCGCGCCATCTTGTGGATACGCCCGCGAAAGAACGCGCGGGCCTCGCGCGAGTCGGGCCGGAGGACGCCGTATCCCCACGGCTGCCCCAGCGGATCGGTCCGGCTCGGCGGAGCCCCCAGCGCGTACCTCTCGAGAAAGAGCGCCTCGCGTCGCCACCGGTCGCGCGGCGAGAGCCCGATCTGCATGTCGCCGAACACCTTCCACCCGAGGGCCTGCAGGCGCGAGCGGAAGGCGGCGTGCTGCGCGTGGACGACGAACTGGGCGAAGACGTATCGCTCCGCGCACCGTCGCGCCGCGGGGCCGGGCGCGAGGTCGACGGGCCAGCGCGAGGGGTCGTCAGAGCCCGCTTCGGCGGCGCGGGCCTCGAACTCGGCGTCGTGTTCGAGCCACCAGGCCGCCTCGCGCCGGAAGGCCTCGAAGCGCCCGCGCAGGTCACCGAGGCCCCCGAACCGACCCGCGTTCGATGCCTGGACGAAGCGCTCGAACATGGCGTCGAGAGCGGTCGCCTGGGCCTCGTCGGCGACGGCGTGATGTGCGCGCCCGCGCCCGGCCGGCGTCTTCGACGTGGCCGCCTCGAGGATCGCGTCGTCGATGAGCCCCACCCAGAGGGGGTCGCGCCGGAGCGCGTCGAGCGAGATCGACAGCGGGTTGCGCGAGAACACCGATCCGTCGTAGGGCGAGCGATTGACGCGCGTCGTCACGCCTTGCGGTCCGAGCTGCAAGCCGGTGAAGCCGAGCCCGTCCGCGAAGTCGAGGAGGCGCTGCGCCCCGCGCGAGTACGGCGTCCCTCGGCCCACGTCTTCGCCGGGCTCGCTCGGAAAGCTCGCGTCGTGAACCGCGAGAACGAGGTCGTCGATGCCGAGCGCGCGCCGCGCGTCGTGCGCGAGGTCTCGCGACGAAACGACCCTCGATTCGTTCATGGGAGCTTCCGGTCGAGACTAGTGCGTCTTATAGGCATGCGTACCCCTAGATTTGCCAGGCATGGCACCCGACCGCACAGCCCGAAGGCGCGTTCTCATCGAAGCCGTGACCCCGCAGGTCGACTGCGGCGTCTATCCGGCCAAGCGCGTGCTCGGCGATCGGGTCGTCGTGTCATGCGACCTCGTTTGCGACGGGCACGACGTGGTCGCGGGCGCGCTGCTCTATCGCGCCTCGGGCGTCTCCTGCTCGTCGCCCGGCTCGCCTGGCGCGGCCGGCTCGCCTGGCGCGGCCGGCTCGCCTGGCGCGGTCGCGTCCGAGTGGCG
>CALFNG010000305.1 GCA_937902985.1 uncultured Myxococcales bacterium | reverse complement strand
CGCCGCGCGAGCCGGGCTGGCTCCGCTTCGCGCGCCGCGAAGGCGCCGTCGCCCTCGACGTCGCGCTGCTCGGTCAGCGCGCCGCACCTGCCTTCCCCGCCGCGCTGTGGGTGCACGCGACGGACCGCGCGACGCACGCGCCGCTCGCGCGCGTCGTGATCGCGCTCGAGGGCGATCCCAGCGTGGCGCTCGCCGGCGCTCCGGCCGAGCCTACGGACACCGCCGGGTGGACGCGCGTCGCGGTGGTCCCGGCGGGTCTCGCGGTCACGGCGACGTTCGACGCGCGGTCGCCCGACGGCCGGAGCGGGACCTGGATCGGCGGGCTCTTCATGTCGCCGGGCGCGCCGCAGATCGAGACCCGGGCGCGCTGGGCGCCGGACGAGCCCGTCGGGCTCGACGTGACCATGCCGACCGTGCGCCCCGGCGCGTACCTCGAGATCGACGACGCGCGCGGGCGGGCGTGGGCGGCCGCGCTCCCGCTCGAGGCGCGAGCCGACGGAACGTCGCACGCCACGGTGGCCGCTCCCTCGCTCGCCCCGGGCCTCTACTGGGCCGTCGCGGCAGCCGACGCGAATGGCGCGAACGCAGCCGGCGCATGGTCCGCGGGAACGATCGTGCGTCCGTTCTTCGTGGCGGCGAGCGATGACGCGGCGCTCCGCTTCGGCTCGGAGCCGTCCGCGTGCGCCGCGCCGCGTGACCCGCGTGAGACGTCGAACGCGGTCGGCGCCTGTCTTGCGCTCGTGGCCCCGACGCCGGCGCCGCGGTGGCTCGCGCTCGACGGCTCCGTCGTTCAGCGCGCCCTCGATCGCGACGCCCGGACGCGAGGCCTGGCGGTCGCGCTCGGCGCGCTCGCCATCGCCATCCTCCTCGAAAGCACGCTGCTGCTGCGAGCCGCCCATCGGAGCGATCACGGGGGGCCAAGGCTAGACGACGCGGCGCAAGACGCCGTGCAAGACGAGTTGCAAGGCGAATTGCACGACGAAACGTACGACGAACCGCAGGGGAAGCCGCTCAGGCAGCGGGGAACGGTCCTGGTGGCCATCCTCGTCGGGCTGCTGGGGTTTGCGCTGCTCGCCGCCTTCATCGTGCGCGTCTAAGCTGATGGGGTGCGGTCGATCGGTGCCCTCGTTGTCCTGCCGGTCATCGCCGTCGCTCTGACGGGGGCGTCCGCCTCGTCGGGGCAAGACTTCGATCCCCACGGCCGCCGTCATGCGACGCCCCCGGCGCACACGGCGACGCCGCGCTCCGGCGCCCCCGCGCACGCCGCGCACGCCGCGCACGCCGAAGACGCCAACGGCCCGGCGCAGGCGCAGCTCATTCAGCGCTACACGCGCGTCGTCCTCTCGCAGCCCGGCGCTGCGTTCCCGCTGCAGCGGCTCGCGCAGCTCTACCGGGATCGCGACGGCAAGATCGCCGCGCTCGTCACCGATTTCGAGGCGCGCGCCGCCCAGGCCGGCGCCGACCAGTACGCGGCCACCGTCGCCCTCGCGGGCCTCTACAAGCTCGACGGCCGGACGCCCGACGCGATCGCTGCCTACGAACGCGCGATCGCCGTCAAGGGCGACGACGCGGCCGCCGCCTTCGCGATCGCCGCGCTCGCCCGCTTGCACGAAGAGCGGGGCGAGCTGACGCCGGCGCGAGCGGGCTACGAGCGCGCGCTCTCGCTGCAGACTGCACAGGCCGACAAGGAGCAGACGCTCCGCACGCTCGTGAGTCTCGCGCTCGACGAGAAAGACTGGGACGGCGCGAAAAAGGCACACCGGGAGCTCCTCCGCCTGGAACCCACGAGCCTCTTCGTGCGGGGCGAGCTCGGGCGCGAGCTCTTCAGCCGGGGCGAGTTCGCCCGCGCCGAGGTCGAGCTGAAGGACGTGGTCGCGGCCGCCTCGGGCGACAACCGAGCCCTCGCCCCCGCGCTCAAGGAGCTCGGAAAGGCGCAGGCGAAGGCCCACGAGAACCAGGAGGCGCTGGCGACCCTCAAGCGGGCCCTGGCCGCCTCGGGTCCGGAGACCGCCCTCCGCGCCGAGATCTACGAGATCGTCACCGAGATCTATCGGGCCGACCAGCAGTTGCCCTTGCTGGTGAAGCAGATCGAAGACGAGCACCCGAGCGACTTCGCGCGCCTCGCGCTCCTCGGCGCCCTCTACGAAGAGACGGGCGACGGGCCCAAGGCGATCGAGACGTTCAAGCGCGCGCTTGCCATCAACCCGCGACAGATCGACCTCCGCTTGCGAATGGTCCGCCTCTTACAGGCCAACGGCGAGCTCGACCAGGCGATCGCGGAGTACGAAGCGCTCATCCGCGCGGCGCCGAACAACCCGCAGTTCGTGTTCGAAGAGTGCTCGGCGCTCCTCGAGCGCGGCGACCACGCGCGCGCCCTTCGCTTGATCGGCGAGCTCGAAGCGCGGGCGTCGGGCGACGAAGAGGTGCTCTCGCGCGTGGCCGACTTCTACGCGCGCATCGGGGAGAAAGACCGCTCCCTCATGGTGCTGCAGAGGCTCGCGCAGGAGGGCGGCAGCGACGCCGGCCACCTCGTCGACCTCGGCGACCGCTACTTTCAAGACGGGAACGCCGCGCTGGCCGTCCAGACGTGGAAGCGCATTCTGACGACCGTGCAGCCACGCGCGAAGGCGCTCGCGGCGCTGGGCGACGTGTACCTCGAGCACGACATGACGAGCGACGCGCTGGCCGCTTACAAGGAGGCCGTCGCGCTCGAACCGGGGAACCTGGGCACCATGAAGGCACTCGCCGCCGCCTACGAGCGAACGCGCGCGTACCGCGAGGCGCAGTCGCTCTACGAAGAGATCGCGACGCGCGCGAAGGAGAAGGGCGACAAGGCCCTCGCCCGCGAGTCGAGGACGCGCATCGTGACGCTCTGGGGTCTTCAGCGCATGCTCGAGCAAGAGCTCCCTGCGCTGAGACGCCAGTTCGGTGCCACGCCACCCGACGCCGAGGCCGGCCGGATGCTGGCCGAGGCGCTGCCCCATCTCCGCAAGTTGCCGGAAGCCGAGGCCGTACTCCGCAGAGTGATCGAGATCGCGCCGGGCGACGCCGACAGCTACCTCGCCCTCGAGCGCGTGCTGGTTCAGCAGACCAAGGTCGCCGAGGCCATCGCCGTGCTCGAACGACTGGCCGAGGTCGAGCCCAAGCGAGCGCGCGAGCTCTATCAGCGCATGGCGCAGTACGCCCTCCAGATCTACGACGACGACGACGCGATCAAGTATGCAGCCCGCGCCGTCGAGCTCAATCCCGACGACGCCGAGGGTCACCGGCGCCTCGGCGAGATGTACCGGTCACGGCAGGACGTCGACCACGCGGTCGCGGAGTTTCGCGCGGCCATCGCCAAGAACGACCGGCTCTTCGTCGTCTATCTCGAGCTCGCGGATCTGCTCCTGTCGAAGGGCCAGACCGACGAGGCCGACCGGCTCTTCCGGTCGATCGTCCGCGCGGCGCCCGACGAGGAGCTCGTGGCGCGGGCCGCGCGCCTGTCGATGCAGATCAACCTCGGCAAGGGGACCCTCGGCTCCCTCGAACAAGACCTGTTGCCCCTCGCGATCGGCAATCCGCAGCGGCCGATCTACCGGCACCTGCTCGTCGAGATCTACGGGAGCATGACGTTCGGCCTCGTCCAGCGCGTCACGCACGCGGCAGCGACCAACGCCACGGGCGCCGCCGACGCGCGCAAGGCGCTGGCCCTCATCGGATCGCGGGCGGTCAAGCCGCTGCTCGACGCCCTGGCCGATCCCGACGTGAGCCAGCAGCGGATCGCCATCGACGTGCTCGCGTACGTCCAGAACCGGAACGCTGCGCTGCCGCTCTTCGCCTTCGCGACGGGCGCCGCGGATCCGGCGCTTCGAGCCCGCGCGATGATTGCGTGCGGGTCGCTCGCCGATGCGACGCTCGTGCCGAAGTACGAGGCGTTGCTCTTCCCCAGGGACGCCCTCGGCGATCAGGCCGGAGCCGCCGACGCGGTCGGCGTCGCGGCGGTCTGGGGCCTGGCTCGCATGGCCGACGCGCGCGCGCTCCCGGTGCTGCGACGCGTCGCGGGCGGCGCGGCGCCGGCGAGATCGGAAGA
>CALFNG010000304.1 GCA_937902985.1 uncultured Myxococcales bacterium | reverse complement strand
CATAAATTCCCCCGGCTACGCCTCATTCCACCGCTCCGACATCGATCCCGGCCCGAGGCCGAGGGCACTTTCTGGTGTCCACGAGTGCAGCTGCCTTCTCAGGACCGCTTTGGCCCGATCGTCCCGAACATGAACGCGTCCACCGCGCCAATGCGGCCTCGCCAGAGCGAGAGCTCTTGCGACTCCGGGTTCGGCATCACGCCGGTCTGGTGCACGATCGAAGCGTTGGCCAGGTGGATGAATTGCGGCGGCGGCTCGATATCGGGCTGCGGGATCCCGAGCTTCTCTCTTATCTTGGCGAAATCACCCATTTCCGCAAAGAGCTTGGTGACCTGCGTGGCGGTCTGCTCGCTATCACCGGAGCGGCGCAGCGTCCCTCCGAAGATGTTTGCGAAACGCTGGAAATAGTCCTTGTGGCTGATGAGTTGCCCGGTGATAGCGGCTCCGCCGCTGAGAACGGTGAGTGGCAAATTGATCCCTGGGCCGCCTACGCTGCACCCATTCACTATGGCGACCAAACGTTGAAGAAACCAATCTCGTTCAATCTGGTCCGAAGGCCGCTCGCCTGCGGCGAGGTCGCTCGCGGTCATCTGGTTCTTGCTCATTGTTTCCCCTCTTTGCTTACTAGCTGGCCAGCACCGGCATGATACTCAAACGGTGCGCGCGTGCGTAGATTTCACGTCGCTCAGCCGGCAATTACCCTCGACTCACTCCGCCGGAGCCCGCCTCGAAAAGGCGCGTCAGCCATACACGCAGCCTACAGACTGCCAGAGCGGTTCGGAGTCTCGTCGCGACCGACCGTCGAGCCCGTGAAGCTCGTCCGCAGAGTGTGGCTTCGTGTAGAATAGGCCAATGTCGAGCCAGCAAGGCAGTGGGATATCCACGCGAGGAGAGGGACGGCCGGAAGGCGTGCGAATCCTCCTCGTAGAAGACAATCCGACCGACGCCCACTTGCTGCAAGAGCTGCTGAAGCGGGCCTGGGGCGGTGAATTCGAGGTCGAATGGATTGATCGGCTCGCTCCGGCGGTGGAGCGGCTGCGCGCAGGATGGGCCGACGTTCTTCTCCTGGACCTCACCCTCCCGGATTCAGACGGACTCGAGACGGTGCTTGCGGCCCGTGCTGCAGCGCCCGCCTTGCCTATCATCGTCTTGACCGGCCTCGCCAATATGGATCTGGCAAAAAACGCGCTTCTCGCCGGCGTGCAAGATTACCTGGTCAAGGACAAGGTGGTCTCCGAGGTGCTCTTGCGGTCGCTGCGTTACGCAATCGAGCGCGCCGACCTGCAGAGTGCGCTCCAGCAGCGGAAGGCGGAAATGCATGCGCTCCTCGAGGCGATGCCGGACACCGCATTCAGGTTGAGGCGCGGCGGCGGCGTGCGCATGCTGAAGGACTCGGAGGCCTCGGCTGCCGCCGCGACGTCGATCGAAGAGCTCATGCCCGGAGAGGCAGGGAGAACGATCATGGGCCAACTGGCCGAGGTACTCGCCAGCGGAGAGCCGCGAGCCGTCAGCTACCGAGACGCGGCGGACGCCAGCGAGCACGTCGCCCACATCGCGCGCTGCGCGCTCGACGACGTGATCGTCGTGCTTCGATGAATGGCCTGCTGGCCACGATGCGGGCGGCCGATGAATGGCCTGCTCGCCTCGATGCGGCCGGCTGACGGCGGCTCGTCGCCTGGAGGGGATGTCCCCGACCACGACGCCGCCGCGAAGAGCTCGCTAGATGTTCTGGTTGGCCTGGAACATCGACAAGATCTGATGATTCACGCTGAGCGCGCTCGTGTAGCTCGTCTGGGCCTGGGTCAGCTCGGAGTAGACCGTCGGGATGTCGGCGTTCGACTCGCCGGCGGCGGTTGTCTGTACCGTGATGAGCGCGCTGCTGATGATCTGGCTGCTCGACTGCAACGTGCTCGCCGCGACTCCTGCGTTCACGCGCGCGGCCACGAGCTGATCGCCGTCGGCGCCCATGGTGCCAATCGACGACTGGATCGCGGACACGTCGTTGCTCGAGAGCGCCGAGGCCAAGCTCTGGAGGTCGGCGATGACATCGCGTCCGCCCGCCGCCGTGAAGGCGTTCGCGCCGCTCGCGTTGCTCTGGGCCAGGACTCCAGTCGCCACTTCGACTTGCGTCACGCCGGCGTTGCCGTTGAACGCGCCGTTCGCACTGAACGGCGGCGTGTCGGTCTTGGTCCCGCCGAAGATGTAGCCGCTCGCGCCTTGTGTGTTCCCGAGCCCGATGAGCTGCTGCGCGATCTGGGAGATCTGGGCGGCCGCGTTCGCGCGGTCCGACGTAGACTGGCTGCCGTCGGCGGACGTGATCGCGAGCTGCTTCGCCTGGATCATGAGATCCCCGGCCGAAGCGAGGGCGCCGTCGGCGAGATTCAGGTCGCCATTGGCGTTGTCGATCGTCGCGCTGCGCGCCTGGAGAACCGAGATCTGCGCGTTGGCGGTGACGACCGACGCGTACCCCGCCGGATCATCCGACGGCGCGTTGATCTTCAGGCCGGTCGAAGCCTGCTTCGTCAGGTTGTAGACCTGTTGCGACGCGCGAGCCTGGCTGGCCAGCGCGTCCGTGAGCTGCATGTTCGTCGTTATTCGCATTGGGATACCCTGGTTCTCACAGCATCTGCATCAGAGTGTTGAGGAGCGTCTCGGCCGTCTGGATGACCTTGGCCGACGCGGCGTAGGCATTCTGGAACGCCGTCATGTTGGCCATCTCTTCGTCGAGTGAGACGCCGCTTGAGCTGTCGTTCAGATCCTTCGCCTGAGTGACCGTCTCGGTTCGCGTTTCGCTCTCGCTGATTGCGGCAGAGGCCGCCACCCCGACGCTCGCGGCGAGCGCGCCGAACGCCTGCGCGGGCGGCGGACCGCCGCTGAGCGACTGCGACGCGAGCTGCGAAAGCTTCACGGCCACATCGTTGCCCCCCGGGAGGCCCGCGGCGGTGCTGGAAGCCGCGAGGAACTGCGGATTGCCCACCACCTGCGGGTCCACGGCGAAGGACGCGGCCGCCCCCGCGACCGTGGCGGGCTGAGTGAAGAGATTGCGCCCGGTGACGCCGTCGAGGCCGTAGCCGGACGACTGGACGGCGTTGACTGCGGTCGCCAGGTTCGAGGCGAACTGATCGAGCTGAGAAGAAGCTGCGGCGAGATCGGTGTCGCGCGCCTCGCGCAGGCCGCCCAGCGAACCGGCGTTCGTGTTCGCCGTGATGTCGATTGTCGCCCCACCGGGCTGGTTGGCGGCGACCTGCATCTTGCCGCTGGCGTCGACGCCAACGCTGACGGCCGACGCCTGGTTGCCGGTCACGAGCGCGACCCCGGACGACAGCAACGTATAATTGCCTTTCGAGTCCTGGATGGCTTGCGCGCCGATCTGCGTGCTGACCTTGCTGACGAGGGCGTCGCGCCTGTCTTGGAGATCGGTCGGCTGCGAGCCTTGCGCCGTGGCGCTCGCGATCTGACCGTTGAGCTTCGCGATTTGAGAGAGCTCGCCGTTGAGATCGGTCGCAACGCCCTGGGCCTGGGTGAGGAGCGAGCTTCGCTCGCTCGAGAGGCCCGCTGCCGTCCCGGAAATCGACTGCGCCAGCGTGGTCGCACTCTGGAGCATGACGGCCCGCGCCGACGGGTCCGACGGGGAGCCTCCGAGCGTGGTCGCGGAAGTGAAGAACGCGTTGACGCTGTCGGCGATCGTTCCGCTTCCGGGAGCCATCACGGATTGCACCTGGTTCAGCGCCTGGCTGCGCGCGTCGGCGGCCCCGCCTTTTCCTTGCTCCGAGAGGAGGTTGCCGTACGTGAACTGGTTATACGAACGGACGACGCCGTTGGCCTGCACCGTTCCCGAGAACGTGTCGCCCGTCGCGGTCGTCTCGAGGTTCGCCGTGACGCGCGAGTAGCCCGGCGTGTTCACGTTGGCGACGTTCTGACCGGTCGCGTCGATTGCAGCGGTCTGCGCCGCGAGGCCGCTTCCGGCGATGTTCAGGAGGCCCAGGAGGGACGACATGATTTTAGCCTCGCACCGACAGCCGGCCGCCCGTAGGCAAAGCCGGAATCTTCGATGCGTTGGAGATGGTGAGGTTCATCGCGGCGCCTCTCACCCGGAGGATGTCCGCGAGGATGCCGCGCGCGTGTACGAGAAGTACGCCGTTGCGTCGGAGCCGACCGACGATGGAGTTGAATCGGGGCGCGAGCCGCTTTCGTTGCCCCGCGTCGAGAGCCATGAGGTGCCCGACGAGGGACGTCTTTTCGACCGCGCAGGCCTCGACCCGCTTGCCGTCGAGTCGCCGGATGGCGACGCGCTCGTCTTCCAGAGTTTGCTCGAGCTTCGCGAGTATGAAATCGGCGTCCATCGATCAGTCTCCTTCCACGAGGCGTTCCGCGATCTTCGCGGTATCAACCTTCAGCGTGCCGGCGTCTATCGCCGAGCGGAGTCGCGCCACTTTGGCCTCGTCCACTGCTCCTGGCCCATTGGCCTTCGCGAGTTCGCGAGCGGCGGCCGAGAGGTTGACCTGGATGGCGGCCTGCGAGCTGGGCTGCGAGGACTCGATCCCCGCCGTGGCCGCCGTCGGGCCCGTCGTCTTGACCGGCTCGACATTGAGACGGCTGAATTGTTCTGTGATCCTCATCGTCCGCTCCAAGGGGTCTGCGCTCTACACCCTCGGAACGGCGGGTCTCGCCAGGACTTGAGGGAACCTATGGCAGTTTCTTGGCGGCCGCGCCGGGGGAGGCCTGGCGGATCGCCTCCTCGATCTCCCGCGCAAGGCCCATGCCACCACCCTTGGTCACGGCTCCTGCCACGGCGTCGACGGCCATGCCGTCGTAACCGTTTTTCTTTTCGTGGCTACCGCCAATCTTGGCCGCGGTCAGGATCTGACGAACGAACATCGCCTCGAACTCCTGGGCGGCCTTGTGGATCTTCGGGTCCCCGGCCTTCTTGGTGGGTGCGGTGGAGTGCGCGTCGTTGGGCTCCGCACGCGTGGTGATTGGGTTGATCTTGCTCATTGAATGATGACCTCTGCTTCCAAAGCCCCGGCGCCACGCAGGGCTTCGAGGACACTAGCGAGCTCGCGCGGCGAAAGCCCCAGCGTGCCGAGCGCGGACGCTACGTCCGAGAGGGTCGGGGCGGCCGGCATGTACGCGACTGTGCGGTTTCCTTCGTTCGTCTCGATCTGGGTCTTCGGCACGACAACGGTAGTCCCGGCGCCGAACGGCGCTGTGGGCTGCGAGGCCATGGGGCTCTCCTTCACAACGATCGTGAGATTGCCGTGGACCACGGCGACCGGAGCCAGGCGCACGTCTCCTCCTGCCACGATCGTCCCCGTGCGCTCGTTGATCACGACACGCGCCCGCCTCAGCGGCACGACCTCGAGGTCCTCGAGGATCGCGACGAGCTCCACGATACGGGTGGTGTAGTCGGCCGGCACCTTGACCAGGACGGCGCCGCCGTCTTGAGGCGACGCCGAGGCCGGGCCGAGCTTGGCGTTGATCGCCTCGGCGATGCGAGCCGCCACCGTGAAGCCGGGGGTCCGTAGCTCGAGGCGCAGCGCGCCGTTCGAGACCAGGGAGGTGGGAACCTCGCGCTCGACGATGGCTCCCTCCGCGATTCGCCCCGCGGTAGTGATGCCCGAACGGATCGTGCTCCCCGTCTGTCCGTGCGCATCGAAGCCGCCCACGAGCAGACTGCCTTGCGCGACCGCGTAGGCTTGCTGGTCGGGCCCCTTCAAGACAGTCTGCATGAGCACGCCTCCGAGGAGGGAGCGCGCGTTGCCGATCGAAGCGACCGTCACGTCGATCTTCGTTCCGGGCTTCGCGAACGGCGGCAGAGTGGCCGTCACGATCACCGCCGCAGCGTTGCGAAGGCGCATCTGTTGGAGCTGGCTCGCATCGACCTGGACGCCGAGGCGCCGAAGCAACGAGAGAATCGACTGGCCGGCGAAGGGGACGGTGAAGTCGTCGCCCGTTCCCGATACGCCTCCCACGATGCCGTAGCCAATGAGCTGATTGTCGCGGGCGCCGCCCACGTCGACGAGGTCGCGCAGATGCTCCGCGCGGGCGGGGAAGGAGACGGAGACCAGCGCGACGACGAGCGCGAAGGCCATGTAGAGCGACGCGCGCATGGGGCCTCAGAAGGGGTTCACGAACTCGAGAACTCGAGCGAACCAGCCTTTGCGTTGCTGGTCGGCCACGTCACCCCGGCCGGTAAACTCGATCTGGGCGTCGGCCAGCCGTGACGAGAGTACGGAGTTGTCTTGCGCGATGTCCGTGGGGCGCACGAGGCCCGACAGGTAGAGGTGGTACTCTTCGTTGTTGATCAGCAAGACCTTCGTGCCCTCGAGGAACATGTCGCCGTTCGGCATCTCGCGAACGACGCGCACCGCGATGTCGCCGGAGAGCTGGCCGTTCCGGGCGGTGTTCCCGGACCCGTTGAACGCCGAGTTGCTCGCGAACGCGAAGAGGTTGCTCGGATCCAATTTCGGATAGGCCTTCTGCAATGCGGGGACCAGGCCGAGGAGCGCGGTGGCGCCGCTGTTGGCGTTCGAGCTGCGCGAGAGCGCCGTCGAGGCCGTGCCCTGGGCGTTGGGGCTCTCGTCGATGTGAATGACGACCGCGTCGCCGACCCGCACGGCGCGGGTGTCTTCGAGATACCCGGGAACGGCGTCGCTGAAGAGGGAGCCGTTCGACGGCCGGGCGGAGGGATCGCGCTGAGCGTAGTTTCCCGCGCTATAGACCCGCTGTCGTGGGGTGAACGGAGCGACATGCGGCGGACCGCATGCCGGCAAACCGGCCGCGAGCGTGGCCAGGATCGCGAGGACGGGGAGAGCGGGATACTTCATTGAGTGTCGAGGGCAACGGCGTGTTCGGGGTCTTCGAGACGGGCCATGATGGTTCGTCCCGACGGGTGGACGACGACGGGAATCGGGTCGCCGACATCGGCATCGGCGCCGGCGGTCCCAGACGTCGTGATCTCGACGAGGCCCCTTCGAATCACGAGGTTGAGACGCGCGCCATGCACGACGTCGGCAACGGCGGCTTCCGCGGAGAGCAGCAGCTCCACGGGCACGCTCAGCATGCGTATGGCCTGCGAGTTCTCGTAGAACGTCACGCTCGCATCGCACGCGAACGATCCGCTGCGGCGCGGGGGACGGGGAATCTCGGCGGTGACCACCGTATAACCGTCCGGAACGATCATGGGTCCGGCCGGGTGGACCGCGTTCACCGTGACCCCACGTTTCAGCTTAGGCCCGAGGCCCTGGCGGACGATCTGCTCGATGTCCGTCACCTCGAGCCGCTTCACCTTGCGCACCACGCGCACCGAGAGCGGCAGCGGGGTGGTTGTCTCCATCTCGTGACTGCGCAGCGCCTCGGCGATCTCAGAGCGGTCGACGATGCGCGAGCCGCCCGCCGCCGGCGAAGGGCCGAGATCGAGCGCCGCCGCCTCGGCGGCGAGGCCCGCGACGAGGTCCCCCACGTGAACACGCGAGCTCCCCACGCTGACCTCTCGAACCATCTGCGGTGCCGCGAAACCAGGTGTCTGGAACGTGGCGACGGCGAGCACGACGAGACCGGCGAGGCCGGCGAGACCGAGGAGCCTTGTCGCGCGCATCATCATCGCATCTGCGTCGCGTTTTGCAGCATCTGGTCGGCCGCCGAGACCACCTTGGAGTTGATCTCGTAGGCGTTCTGCGCGCTGATGAGCGCGACCATCTCGGTCACGACGTCGACGTTCGAGCTCTCGAGCGCACCCTGGAGAAGCGATCCACGTCCGTCGAGCCCCGGGTTGCCTGTCTGGGGAGTGCCGCTCGAATCGTTCGCCTGATAGAGGTTTTGCCCCAGAGCGGTCAGCCCCTCGGGGTTCGGGAACGTGGTCACCTGCAACTGCCCGAGCGTCACCTGGTTGGTCTGGCCCTGCTGGGTCGCCGTGACCGTCCCGTCGGAGCCGATCGTGAGGTTGGTCGCGCTGGTCGGGACGGTGATGGGCGGATCCACGGGCAGTCCGTCGCTCGTGGTCATCCGACCCTGGGCGTCGAGCTTCAGGGTGCCCGCGCGTGTGTAGGCCGGAGTGCCGCTAGGCTGCATGACCATCAGGAAGCCGCTGCCTTGAACGGCGACGTCGAGCGGGTTGCCCGTCTGCTGGATAGCGCCCTGCGAGAAGGAGCGCGATGTCGCCATGACGCGCGCGCCCGTCCCCACCTGGGTAGACGTGGGCACGACGTTGCCTCCCTCGGTCAGCCCCGCCGAACGTACGTTCTGATAGAGGAGATCCTCGAATTCAGCGTTCTGCTTCTTGTAGCCGACGGTGTTCGCGTTCGCGAGATTGTTGGCAATCGTGTCGAGTTGGGTTTCTTGAGCAGCCATGCCCGTCGCGGCGATATTGAGAGAGCGGAACATGTCACCGAGCCAATGCGACTTTGGTGCCACGGGTCACCCGACCGTCGACGGACCTCAGCGGACCTCGCCGGCTCCGCTCTGGAGCCGCTGGCGTAGCGTCCACGCATTGGCGCATCGCCAGGCGTTTGACGCTAGCCGCTGTCGTCCTGGTCCGCCGAGTCGGCGCTGACGTCGTCGTTCGCGTCCTGCGGGGTCGAGCTCGCGGCGGCCTCGGTGGGCAACGAGACCGAGGTCTCGGCCGTGGCCGCCGCGGTGACTGCGGCGGCATCGGTACCGGCATCGGTACCGACATCGGCGCCGGCGTCTGACGCGGAGACGCACTTCCCGGCGCTGCAGGCGAGGTCGGAGTCGCAGTCGCTATTGCGCAGACAATCGCCCGCCGCGAGGCAGCTCGCGGCGACCCACGCGCTGCCGACGACGAACGCCGTGGCGACGACGGTTCGATCAAAGATCCGCATGGAATCCAGCCTGAACGAGGACTTGCCAGATGATGGTGCCGCTCGGGAGATCGCTTCCGATGACGAAGACGTTCGCCTCCGGCCCCAGAGTGACGTGCGTCGTCGCCGAGAGAGGCATCCGATATTTGAGTCCGGCCGACGGACCGAAGAGGCTCTCCGGAGCGATGTAAGCCACCCCTCCCGCGTTGACCTCGAACTTCAGACCGAGTCTGCGCGCGTAGCGAACATCGAAGCCGAACGCAGAATGAGGCGTCAGCTCGATGAGCATCCCCACGGCGTAGATGTCGGCGGGGAACTCGTCGACGCGCACGTCGAGCGCGACGCGTAGCCTGAGGCGCGCCAGACTGAAGGCCGGGGCTCCTGGCGGGCCCCCTTCGATTCCCGAGCCGAGCTCGCCGCTGCCTCCGAGCAGATACTGCTGCGCGGCGGCCGTCCGGGGGGCGAGCGAGCCGGCGAGGAGGCCCAGGCAGTACATGGCTGCGACGCCAATGAACTTGCGTCTCACGGCTGCTCGGGAGGCAAGCTGACCGCGAGAATGAGATCAACGCGCCTGTTCTGCTTACGGCCGTCGTCCGTCGTGTTCGGCGCGAGGGGACGGAATTCGCCGTATCCCGCGGCGCTGAGACGGGTGGGGGGGATGCCTTCGGCAGCCAGCTTCGCGAGGACGACGGTCGCGCGCGAGGTCGAGAGCTCCCAGTTCGACTGGAAGCGCGCGGTCTTGATGGGCCGATCGTCGGTGTGGCCCTCGACGCGGACGTCGACGGCCCGGGGAATGAGCTCGGGAACCAGGGTGTGAAGGATGGCCGCGGCGCGCGGCTTGATCTGGTCGTCGCCGCTCTCGAAGAAGATGTTGTCCGACAGGCGCAAGACGAGCTCGTTACGGCGCTGGATGACCTGCAGCCCCTTGAGCGTCTCGGAGAGCGCGAGCAGCTTCAACCGAACCGATTCGAGTTCCGGGGGCAGCTTCTGATCCCCCGTCGAGGGATCGGGCGGCTTGACGGCTTCGTCCGGAACGAGGCTGTCGCCTTTTCCGGGCATGATGTCCTCGCCCACGGCCTTCGAAAAGGCCTCGGTGAAGCGTCCGAGGCGCTTCGAATCCACCTGGGAGACCGCGAACATGACCACGAAGAACGCAAAGAGGAGAGTGATGAAGTCGGCATAGCTCACGAGCCAGCGCTCGTGGTTCACGTGCTCCGGATGTTTCTTCTTTCGCCCGCTCATGATCGACTCAGGCCGCCGCGCCGGCGGCTTCGCCTGCGGGGCTGCTCTTCTTCGAGTGGCCGCCGGGCGTATGTACGAACTCGGCGAGGCGCTCGCGCACCAGCTTGGGATTCATGCCCGCCTGGATGGCGAGGACGCCGACCAAGGTCAGCTCCTTGAGAGTGATCTCGTCGCGAAGGCAGAGTTTGATGCGGCCTCCCAGCGGAAGGAAGATGACGTTGGCGACGGCGACGCCGTAGATCGTGGCGACGAAGGCGCCGGCGATGCCGGACCCGACGGCCGCGATGTCGCTCAAGTTGCTCATGACGTGAATGAGCCCGAGCACCGCGCCGATGATGCCGACCGTGGGGGAGTAGCCTCCGGCGGCTTCGAACGCCTTGGCGGCGTCCTCGCCGTGCTCTTCTTGCTTCGAAATCGTGATCTCCATCGTCTCGCGGAGCATCGTCGAATCCGCACCGTCGACCGCCATCATGATCGCCTTGGCGAGGAACGGGTCGGAGGCGGTGGAGGCGACCTTCTCGAGCGCGAGGATGCCGTCGCGGCGGGCTCGATTCGCGTAGTCGACGATCTCGTCGATCAGCTTGTGGCCGTCTTGCGATGGCTTCTTGAAGGTGCGGCCCGCGGCCTTGACGGCCTCGAGACAGGTCGAGATGGGGTACTGCACCAGAACGGCGCCGATCGTTCCCCCAACCACGATGAGCGCGGCGGGGCCCCCGAGGATGGAGCCCAGATGGCCGCCCTCCAGGATATTCCCACCGAGGATCGCGAGTAGAGCGACGGCCATGCCGATGAGGGGTCCGGGCTGCATTACCGGTCTCCGCGCCGGGAAGCGGGCGCGAACGAGAGTCGGCCGGGCGCCATGCTCTGCCCGCGCGGCGCGAGAGAGGAGCGCGAGGAGAAGTCAATCGAGGGTGGGTCGCCCAGAGGGGCATCGACGGGATCGAGACTTCCGTCGCCGATCCGGATCATTCGCCGAAAGCAGACGATTCGACCGATCAGCTCATCGAGCGATTCGCGGACGATGATCCGTTCTCCGCCGATGAGGAAGAGCGTCGTGTCTGGAGTCGCTTCCGCCCAACCGATGTGGTCCGGGTTGATGGCGACGATGTGGTTGTTCAGCCGGGTGAGCTTGAGCATGGTCTCGTCCGGCCCTTCAGCAACCTGCGGGCCAGGTCTCGCGCGGTCATGGCACGAGCCGTGAAGAGAGCCAGCCACCATGGGTCTTCTAGACGCCGTTCATAGTCTCCAAGCAGGGCTCGACTACCACCTGTCCCGTCAGAACCTGTTGACGGCGAATCTGGCCCACATCGACACGCCCAATTTCAAGCCGCTCGATCTGGCGAGAGGAGAAGGAAACTTCGCGTCGGCGTTGCATGTCGCGATGGAAGCCACCGATCCCGCGCACTTCGGGGCATCGGCGAGCGCACCGACGGACGAACATTTCCAGGTGATCTCCGATCCGAGCGCAGCGGCCGGATACGACGGCAACGGCGTCAACGTCGACCGCGAGGCGTCGAAGCTCGCGGCGAACAACGTTCGTTACGACGCGCTCGCCACGCTGGTCTCGAACGAGCTTTCCGGCCTGGAATGGGCCGCCGGGGATGGGAGGGGCGCATGAGCCGAGATTTCAAGGTGGCGGGTGTCTTTAGCGCGATGGAAGTCGCGGCGTCCGGCCTGACCGCCGAGCGTGGCCGCATGAACATCATCGCCAGCAACCTGGCGAACGCGCAGACGACGAAAGGCGCCGACGGAAAGCCGTATCACCGGCTCGATCCGGTCTTTCAGTCGCAGTCGGTTTCGCCCGATTCGTTCGATCCGATCCTGCGCAGCGTGAACGAGGTGAAGCTCTCCGGTGTCAGGCAAGACACCACCCCCGGTCAGATGGTCTACGACCCGGGTCACCCGGACGCGAACGCACAAGGCTACGTCGAGTATCCGAACGTCAACGTGGTGACTGAGATGGTCAACCTGATGACGGCCTCGCGGGCCTACGAGGCCGGCGTGACCTCGATCGAGTCCCTGAAGTCGATGGCGAAAACCGCGATCAAGATCGGAGGCTGACCATGTTCGTTCCCACCGTCACCGCGATCGGACCGCTGACGCCCGCGCAAGGCGCGAGCGAGAGCGCCGCGTCCACGAACGCAACGCCGTCACCCGCTGCCGGCGGCGTCTCCTTCGGCGACATCTTCGCGAAGGCCATCGGCGAAGCCAACCAGGCGGATCACTCGGCCGCGACCAAGGTAGAATCGCTCGCGCGCGGCGCGAGCGACGACCTGCACGGGACGATGATCGCGGTCAAAGAAGCGGACATCTCGATCAAGCTCGTCGGCACCATAAGGAACAAGCTCCTCGACGCGTTCCAGGAGATCTGGAAGACCAGTGTCTAGCCCGCCAAAAAAGAGCGTACTCCCGCCGCCGATCGCGGCGGTGGTCCAGCGCGTCACCGGCTGGTTCGCGGGGCTATCCCGCTCGGCGCGCGTGCTCCTCATCTCGACGTCGGTGCTCGCAGCCGTCTTCGCCTCTTACCTGGGATACCGGCAGACGCACGAGCCCTACGCCGTCCTCTTCGGCCAGCTCGAGCAGGACGACGCCGGTGCGATCGTGGCCAAGCTCAAGGAGCTCAACGCGCCCTACCGGCTCGGGGTCGGCGGCTCGACGATCGAGGTGCCAGAATCGCGTGTCGGGGATCTTCGCCTCGAGCTCGCGAGCGCCGGTATGCCGCGGGGGGGCGGTGTGGGCTTCGAGAGCTTCGACAAGATGCGCCTCGGCGCGACGGAGTTCGAGCAACGCGTTCTCTATCGCAGGGCGCTCGAAGGCGAGCTCGCACGGACGATCGGCACGCTCTCCGCGGTTCAGTCGGCGAGGGTGCACCTCGTGCTGCCCGAGAAGTCGGTGTTCATCGCCCGCGCGGAGCCAGCGTCCGCCTCCATCGTCTTGCGCCTTCGAACAGGCCGCGCGCTGGGCCCTTCGGAGGTCTCGGGGATCGTTCACCTCACGGCCGCCTCCGTGGCCGGGCTCGCAGCCGATCGAGTCGCGCTCATGACGACCGACGGCGAGATGCTGCGCAAGCCGCGCGACGCCGCCGACGGCACCGAGCGCGCGTCCGGAGAAGAGCAGAGCTCGCGCCAGCGCACGATTGAGCTGGAGCTCGAAGAACGCGCCCGATTGATGCTCGAAAAGGTCGTGGGACCGGGGCACGTCGACGTGCGCGTCACGGCCGAACTCGATTCCGCGCGGGTCGAGCACGTCGAAGACCACTTCGACCCTTCCAAGACGATGCTGCGGAGCGAGGAATCCTCGGTGGAGCGCGGCGGGGCGGGCGGCGACGAGACCGTCGCCGGGGTTCCCGGTGCGGAGAGCAACCTTCCGAGCGGGGCCGCGCCCGCGCTCGCCGCCGTCGTCTCGGCGCTGGCCTCCAAAGGAGACGCAGGCGCCCCCAAGGCGGGCGCCGCGGCGCCCAGGGCCGGGGCCGATCAGCCGTTTCGCGAATCGCACACCCGCAACTACGAGATGGATCACGTCTCGGAGAAGCGTTTCATGGAACCGGGCGCGCTGAAGCGCGTGGCGGTGGCCGTGGTCCTCGACGGCATCTCACGGACGACCGACGGCAAGACCGTCGTCGTCGCTCGCGATCGAGCCGAGCTGCAGAAGCTCGAAGCTCTGGTGCGGAGCGCGGTCGGTGTGAACGAGGCTCGCGGCGACGTCATCACGCTCGATTCGGTCCCGTTCGACGACGCGAAAGAGGTAGCCGAGGCACCGGCTTCGCCGACGACCCCCTGGGGGCCATTGAGGGTCTGGCGCCCCTACTTGCCCATAGGCGCCGCTGCGGTGGCGCTCGCGGTGCTGCTCCTCGTCGTCGCCGTCGTCGTCACGCGCAGCCGTCGGAGCTCGGCGCTCGAGGCCATCCCGGTCTTGCCGCCGGCGCCTGTTGCGCAGCAGCTCGCCACGTCGAAGCCCACCCTCGACGTGCGCGCCGCGGCCATCCAGCTTGCGATGAACGATCCGGCGACGGCGGCCCTCGTTCTACGTGCGTGGCTCGGATCGACCGCAGAAGCCGAGTCGAAGACGGCCGTCGCCAAGGGCTGACCGCCTCGGCATCCGAGTTGCTCTTGGAGACCGCGTGCTAACCGGTGCCGAGAAGGCCGTACTCTTCCTCCTGAGCCTCGACGAGGTCGTCGCTGCTCCCATCGTCAAGGAACTCAACGAGGCCGACCTCCGCCAGCTTCGCGCCGTCGCGTCGAGCATGAGGGAGGTGCCGGCGGGTGCGATCGACGAAGCCTTCCGAGACTTCGTGAGTCGGTCCTCGGCTGCGGTGGCCGTTCCGCGCGGTGGCCTCTCGTACCTGCGGCGGCTCTCCGCGGGCGCTTTTGGCGAGGAGCGAGCGCGAGTGATGTTCGACGACCGGGTGACGAGCCCGCTCGCGCGCCTCGAGGGGGCACCTGCAGACGCCGTGGCCGCCCTTCTCGCCAACGAGCCCCCGCAGCTGATCGCCGCCATCCTCGCGCGCCTCGAGCCGAAGGCGGCGGCGGCGATCCTCGGCGCCATGCCGGTGGAGCGTCAGGGCACCGTCATTGCGCATGTCAGCCGAATGACGGAGCTTCCGGCGAAGGTCGTCGAGGACGTGGCGACGGCGCTCGCCAGCGAGCTGCCCACGGACGACGCGGCGACGCTCGTCAGTGTCGACGGGATCGGGAAGGCGGCGGGGATGCTCAACGCCGCTGGCCGCGCGACATCGACCGCCATCCTCACGCAGATGGAGGCGGAGAACGCCACTCTCGCGGCCGAGGTGCGGCAGGCCATGTTCACGTTCGAGGACATCGTGCGACTCGACGCCAAGGCGATGCGCGAGATGTTGCAGGAGGTGCCGACCGAGAGACTCACCTTGGCGCTGAAGGACGCCTCTCAGCAGATCCTCGACGCGGTCTTCGCCGGTGTGTCGAGCCGTACCGCCGATCTCATCAAGGACGACCTCGAGCTGCTCGGCAAGGTTCGCAAAGCCGACGTGGAGGCCGCGCGCAAGGAGATCGCAGAGACCGCGCTGCGACTGGAGACCGAAGGCAAGATCGATCTCGGGAGAGAAAACGAATGACCGAGGAAACGCGCTCCCCGTCGGCGATCGTTGAAGAGTGGTTGTTGCGGGCCGAGAGCGTAGCGTCCGCGATTCCGTCGTGGATCCCTTCGCCCCGCCACGAGGTGATCGATCTGGGCCTGCCGCTCGCGACGATAGAATCCGCGCTGGCTCGCGCGAGCGTCGCGCCGCTCGGGTTCCGGTCGTCGCTCCTGCCGCTTTCCGAAGCTCGTCTCTCGATCGCCCCGGATATCTTCGAAGCTCCCGCATATCCCGACCTCCGCGAAGAGAATCAAGCCCTTCGCCGGCAGCTCGCGGAGATGGCCGTGTCGATGGCCCAGCTGCGCGCAGACGTGCTGCAGGCGAGCGAGGGCGAGCTGGTCGGCCTTGCCTGCGCCGTCGCGGAGCGCGTGACCGGCAGCGAGCTCCGGACGGATCCGACGCTCGTGGTCGGGTGGGCGCGCGAGGCGATCGAAGCGCTGGGCGCGATCGACGACGTCGTCATCGCCGTCGCGCCCGGTCTCGCCGAGCTCCTCCCTCCGACAGAGTGGGTGACGCTCATCGGAAAGACCTGTCGGATCGAGACCGATCCGTCGCTCGCCGCGCTCGGCTGCGAGGTTCGCACGCGAGCGTCCGTCATCGATGCGAGCCCCCAGGGCCGCCTCGGCGCGGTCGCGCGCGAGCTCGGCGTCGGCCGCACATGAGCGAACATCTCAGGATCGATCTCAGCAGCTACGTGAAGCGCGCACGGCTCGCGCGGGTCAGCGTCCGCGAGGGGCGTGTGGCCGAGGTCGTCGGCATGCTCGTCGAGGTCGAGGGGATCGCCGCGGCCGTCGGAAGCCAGCTCGAAGCCGAAGCGCCGCACGGCAGCGTGCCGCTCGAAGTCCTGGGGTTTCGGCACGGGCGAGTCCTCGCGGCTCCGCTCGGGCGAACCGCGGGGCTCTCGCCCGGAGCGCGCGTCCGTGCGAGTCCGGCCGCTGCCATGGCGGCCGTGGGCCCCGCTCTCCTCGGGAGGATCATCGACGCGTTCGGCCGCGCCCTCGACGGTAAACCCGAGCCGGTCTGTCACGGGCGCGCCGCGTTGCAAGCGCCCCCGCCAGCACCCTTCTCCCGGCGTCCGATTCACGAGGCCATGGAGACGCGCGTGCGAGCCATCGACGGCCTCCTGCCGCTCGGGCGTGGACAACGCATCGGCCTCTTCGCGGGAACTGGCGTCGGCAAGAGCACGCTCCTCGGGATGCTCTGCCGGCACAGCGCCGCCGACGTCATCGTCGTGGGCCTGATCGGCGAGCGCGGTCGCGAGGTCGGCGATTTCGTGCGCGGCGCGCTGGGCGAAGAGGGGCTCGCCCGCTCGGTGGTCGTCGCCGCGACCAGCGACACGCCGCCGTACGTTCGGGTGCGCGGCGCCCTTCGAGCAACCGCCATCGCGGAGCACTTTCGGTCCGAGGGGAAGTCCGTCCTCCTCGTCATGGACTCCGTGACGCGGTACGCGATGGCGCTCCGGGAGGCGTCCCTCGCCGCCGGCGAGCCGCCGTTGACGAAGGGCTACACGCCGACGGTATTCGCCGCTCTACCTGCCCTCCTCGAGCGCGCCGGGAACTCCGCCGGCCCGGGGTCGATCACGGCCGTGTACACCGTCCTCGTCGAGGGCGACGATCTGAACGATCCGATCGCCGACGCGGTGCGAGGCATCCTCGACGGGCACATCGTTCTTTCGCGCAAGCTCGCTGACAACGGGCTCTTTCCGGCCATCGACGTCTTGAAGAGCATCTCGCGCATCGCCAACGAGATCACTACCCCGGACCACATGAAGGCCGCGGCCAAGGTGCGTGAGCTCCTCGCGACGTACAGCGATGCGTCGGATCTCATCCAGATCGGCGCGTACGTCGCCGGGAGCGACCCGCGCATCGACGCGGCCCGCGCGGCGCAGCCTCGAATCGAAGGCCTGGTTCGACAGGGACTTCGCGAGAGCGTCCCGCGCGCCGCGTCGATCGAAGCCGTGCGCGCGATCGCCGCGGGTGCACGGTGAGCACCGCACGGATCCGGCGCGCGGACCGAATCGTCGAGCTGCGGGCCCTGGGGGTGGATCGCGTCGAGATCGAACTCGGGCAGCGGGTCCGCGATACCGCGAGAGCCGAAGTCGATGCCAAGAGCGCGCGGCAGGCGTGGGAAGCCGCCGCGTCAACGACACCAGCGGCGATTTGCTCGAGCTCCGACCTCTCCGAGGCCTACGCGTACCGGATCGCGCTAATTCAACGGAGCGAGACGCTGGACACGCGCGCGAAGCAGGTGCGCGCCCAAGAGGACAGCGTACGCGAGAAGCTCCGCGTGGCCAAGACCGAGCTCCGGAAGATCGAGACGTGGAGGGACCGACTGGTCGAGACCCTCCGCGCGGAAGAATCGACGCAAGAGCGCAAGGCGGCCGACGACGTCGCCGCGCGCATCGCCAGGAGCGCATGAACATCACGCGACCGAACAAGTTGCCCGACGACGAGACACGTGCCGCGCATGCGAGTCCCGCGCACGAACCGCGCACGAATGGGGCGGCGGCGAAGGACGACGAAGGGTTTCGCGCGGTGATGGACGCGACTCCGGCAGAGTTGCCACAGGCGCCGCAGCCCGCTCGCTCGGGGCCGCGACGTCGCGGGTCCTCTCCGCCGGCGACCGACCCTCGCGGAAGCGCTTTCCAGCCGCTCGTCGCCAAGGCCGCGATCGATCTGGCGTATGGGCTGTTGTGCGCCGCGGATCCCGCCCTCGCGGGCGACCCGGCGTCCTTGCGCGACACTTCGGGCGACGTGGCCGCGACCGGCCCGTCCGGACCGGTGGCGACCGGGATCGAGGAGCCAGGCGAGAGCGCCGCGAACGCGCTCGGACAGGGCGCATCCGCCGACGTAGTGGCGGCGAGTGGCTCCGAGATGCGCGGACCCGAGAGCGACCCGACCGCAGTGCAACCGAGCGGCGGCCACCCGACCGCAGTGCAGCCGAGAGGCGGCCACCCGACCGCAGCGCAGCCGAGCGGCGGCCACCCGACCGCAGCGCAGCCGAGCGGCGGCCACCCGACCGCAGCGCAACCGAGCGGCGGCCACCCGACC